>CAZMKJ010000011.1:0-23838 GCA_964567075.1 uncultured Dehalococcoidia bacterium | reverse complement strand
TATCATCATATAATTGGGCCCTTGCCTTGTCAACAGCTTCTTGCCTTGACGGCTTTTGAGGGCTATAATTTCCTTGCCATCAGGAAGACAGGAAGGGGGTATTAATGCACGCTGTCCTCGTTTTGGAAATGCAACAGGACTTCATCCTCGAGGGTTCCGTCCTTGATCTGGGGGAAACGGGGAGGGCGATGATTCCCAGGATCGAGAAGCTCCTCGATGTGGCCAGGGAAAGAAAGGCGCCGGTAATTTACGGCAATATCTATTTTGTCGCCCAAGACCCGCTATTTACAATGCTGCCGCTAAACTATTGCATTGCGGGAACAGCTGGGGCTGAGGTGGTGGACGAATTAAGGCCAAGTGATGGTGACCATATCGTTACCATCTACAGGATGAATGCCTTTCTCTATTCCAATCTGGAGTATCTCCTGAGGGTGTTGGGCGTTGCCACTGTGATCATAACCGGGCAATCCACAAACACAGGCTGTCTTCTTACTGCAATGGAGGCATTTCAGCGCGGGTTTAAGGTGATTGTAGCTTCCGATGGCTGTGCCACTTACAAGGAGGAGAAACACCGAGCTGCTTTGAAATACTTACGTCCCTATGCACGGATTCTCACCATCGACGAAATCATCGACTTACTTAAAGGGTAAAGGAGACTTTTATGTATGCTGTTCTTGTTCTGGAAATGCAGAAAGACACCATCTCCAAAGGCGGCGCTGTGGAGATGGGGGAAAGAGGAAGGGCGATAGTGCCTAACATCCAGCGGCTCATCGATGCTGCCAGGGAAAGGAAAGTGCCGATAATCTATGGCAATCTTTGCTGCATCCCCAGCGACCCCTTGGTCAAGAAGTTTCCCATAGCACACTGTGTAGTCGGAACCGCTGGGCGTGAGGTGATAGAGGAATTGAAGCCGAAAGCTGGTGATTATCTGGTCAACACCTACGCAATCGACGCCTTCCTGCACACAAGTTTGGAGCACATACTAAGGGCAGTGGGCATTGCCACAGTGGTCATAACCGGGACTTCAACGGATGGCTCCTGCCTCTTGACAGCTATGGGCGCATTTCAGCGCTCATTCAATGTGGTCGTGGTCTCCGATGGCTGTGTTACCTATAATGATGAAAGACAGCAAGCGGCTTTGAAGTATCTTAAACCCTTCACCAAGATACTCAATTCCGATGAGGTCATCAAGTTACTGAAGGGGGATGTATGAAAAAGGAGCTGATGGAGATATTAGCCTGCCCCATATGTAAAGGCCCCCTGGTGCTCAACATCGAGGAAGAAGACGAAAAAGAGGTGATCACCGGCTCTCTATACTGCGCTAGCTGCTCTGAATACTACCCGATCAAAGATGCCATCCCCAATCTCCTGCCGCCACAGCTTCGAGAGTGAAGTCACGGGCTGTAGGTCACGCAGGCCTCAGGTGATTCCCAGACCTCGATGCTGGAGAGAGAGACAGCCGTCCCTCCCAATTTGCTTTTCAGTTCCCTATAGATGGTGGCAGCCAGATTCTCTGAGGAGGGATTGATGTTATCAAACGGCGGCACTTCATTCAAGCAGACGTGATCGAATCGTCTTAGTATCTCATCCAAGTGCCCTCTCAATGCCACAAAGTCAAAGGCAAGCCCGATATCATCGAGCTGCTGCGCCTGGACGCTGACCACAACTTGAAAGCGATGTCCATGCATCTGCTCACACCGCCCCTGATAACCCCTTAAGTAATGTGCGGCATCAAAGTGCCGCCGGACCGATACCTGATACATTTTCCCTCCATTTCCTCACTTGCTTCTTGCAACAACTGTTTGATCGTCTTCCCCGCCGAGGGGTGAATGAGCTCTGGGGCGATCTCAGCCAGGGGAACCAGAACAAAGAGGCGCTGCGCAAGCCGGGGATGGGGGATGGTTAAGCTTTCTGCCGTCACCACTTCGTCCCCATAGAAAAGGATATCGATATCGATGACCCGTGGTGCGTTAGCAAAGCTGGGGGCGCGACCAAGTTCGACCTCGATTTCTTTTACCAAGCGGAGCAGGCTGAACGGGTCGAGCTCTGTTGAGAGCTGACAGACGGCATTGAGAAACCAGGGCTGCTCTCGGTAGCCCATGGGCTCGGTCTCATAAATAGAAGACACCTGCTCAAGAGTCACCCTTTGCCCCAAGCGCTGAAGCGCCTTGGCTATGTTCCTCTCCCTATCGCCCAGGTTTGACCCCAGTCCGAGATAAGCTGTAACCACGTGACAAACCTGACCCTATTGTAGCATGGCTTAACTCCATTGAGAATGCTGCCTCGGACTTTCCTTTTTGCCTCTGGTCTGATAATATTATCTGGGTTTGATGTCGCAATTAACCAAAGGAGGCGGGTGATGACCACTCCCGCTGACCGGATCAGGGAACTAAAGGAGAGAATAGCACGGGAGAAGGCATTAGGTGGATCGGAGCAGGTTCAGAAACAGCACCAAGCTGGCAAGTTAACAGCGCGGGAGAGGCTGGACCTGCTCTTCGACCCGGGGAGCTTTCATGAACTCGATATCTTTGTTCGCCACCGCTGCACCTACTTCGACATGCCCCAGACCTTTGTTCCCGCAGAGGGGGTGGTCACCGGTTACGGGATGGTGAACGGTCGTCCCGTATGCGCCTTCTCCCAGGACTTCACCTCCATGGCTGGAACCTTAGGCGAGATGCACGCCAAGAAGATATGTAAGGTTATGGACTTGGCCATGAGCATTGGCGCTCCCATCGTTGGCTTTAATGACTCGGGAGGAGCTCGCATCCAGGAAGGAGTCGATGCCCTCTCTGGATATGGAAGCATATTCTATCGCAATTCCTGTGCCTCGGGGGTTATCCCCCAGATATCAGCGATAATGGGGCCCACTGCCGGAGGGGCTGTTTACTCCCCGGCAATGACCGACTGGATATTTATGGTCAAGAAGACGAGCTATATGTTTATCACCGGCCCCGAAGTCATTAAGGCCTCCGTTGGCGAAGAGGTTACCTTCGAGGACCTGGGTGGCGCCATGGTCCATAACGCCAAGAGCGGTGTCGCACACTTCGCCTGCGATAGCGATGCCGAGGCGATTGCTCTGATCAAGGAATTGCTCGATTATCTGCCCTCAAATAACAGGGAGTATCCTCCTATCGTTGCCACCGGCGATGACCCCAACCGCATCGACCCCGCACTTGATGCCATGGTCCCCCAAGATCCACGCAAGGGCTATGACATGAGGGCTGTTATTTGCTCCATTGTGGACAATGGTCAAATTCTGGAGCCCCATTACCACTATGCCCGCAATATCATCGTTTGCTTTGCCCGCGTTAATGGCCGGACAGTGGGCATCATCGCCAACCAACCCCAATTCCTCGCTGGCTGCCTCGACGTAAATGCCTCAGACAAAGCCACCCGCTTCATTCGATTTTGTGATGCTTTCAACATCCCACTACTCACCATTGTTGATGTCCCCGGCTATCTGCCAGGGACAGAGCAAGAGTGGTCTGGGATTATCAGGCACGGGGCCAAGCTCCTCTGGTGCTATTCCGAGGCCACTGTGCCCAAGATCACCTTGATCACGCGCAAGGCCTATGGCGGCTCCTACCTTGCCATGTGCAGTCGCGACCTGGGCGCTGATATGGTTTTCGCCTGGCCCACGGCTGAGATGGCAGTTATGGGGGCGGAAGGGGCTATCGGCATCATCTATCGCCGTGAGCTAAGTGAAGCCGAAGACCCCGAGGCCAAGCGTGAGCAGAAACTCAAGGAATACCGCGAGCTCTTGTATAACCCTTATATCGCCGCCTCACGGGGTTATATCGATGAGGTCATCGTACCTCAGGAAACACGGCCTAAGATAGTTGCTGCCTTAGACCTCCTCTCGACCAAACATGAGACCAGACCGGCTAAGAAGCACGGCAACATACCTATGTAGGAGAGTTAATACATGGCAAGGACTTTGGCGCAAAAGATCCTCAGTGAGAAGTCAGGGGTGGATGCCAGGGCGGGCGACATCATTGTTGCTCCGGTGGATGTAGCCTTTGTCCAGGACGGCACCGGTCCGCTGACGATAACCCAGTTTCAAGCGTGTAGCTTTGACAGATTAGCCAATCCCTTAACCTCTATCATCTTCCTCGACCATGCCGCCCCAAGCGCAAGCCGTGAGCTGTCAAATGACCATAATCGGCTCCGAGAGTTCGCCAAAAGCAACGGCGCCCAGCTATTCGAGATCGGGGATGGCATCAGCCACCAGATAATCGCTGAAAGTTATGCCAACCCTGGGGAGATAATCATCGGTGCTGATTCCCATACTGCAATGGCTGGGGCACTTGGGGCTTTTGCCACCGGGATGGGGTCAACAGATGTCGCCATCGCCCTCTCTCTGGGCAAGAGCTGGCTCCGAGTTCCTGAGAGCTTTAAAGTGATTATCAACGGGCAGCTCTCCAAGGGGGTTTGTGCTAAGGACATCGCCCTTTATCTCATCGGAAACCTGGGGGCAGATGGCGCGACTTATAAAGCGCTTGAGTTTTGTGGCGATGGCATAGCCGATTTGACGATGTCAGAGCGGCTGACCATAGCCAGCATGGCCGTAGAAGCTGGGGCCAAGGTGGGGCTTTTCCCCTCCGACGAAATCACTCACAGCTATCTGGAACATCACGGCCGTGAGCACAAATATCGTCCCCTCGAGCCCGAACCAAATGCCAGCTATGAGCGGGTTATCGAGATCGATGCCACAAGGTTAGAGCCAATGGTGGCTAAGCCTCACTCGGTGGATAACACCGCCTTGGTTCGAGAGCTTGAGGACATGAAGGTTCAGCAGGTATTCATCGGCACTTGTAGCAATGGACGGCTTGAGGACTTGGCGGTGGCGACTGAAATTCTCAGGGGCAGAAAGCGCCACCCCGATACCCGATTCATAGTTGCCCCAGCTTCCCGGCGAGTCCTCTCCGAGGCAATTCAAGCGGGATATATTCGAACATTGGTTGAAGCTGGGGCAGTCATTGCGCCCCCGGGCTGTGCTGCCTGCCTCGGCGTCCATCACGGGGTATTGGGAGACGGAGAGATTTGCCTCTCTACCGCTAACCGCAATTTCAAGGGACGTATGGGAAATCCTGAGGCCTTTATCTATCTGGCAAGTCCGGCGACGGCTGCCGCCACCGCTATCGCTGGCTGCATCGCCGATCCCAGGGAGATGATGTAGATGCTTAAAGGAAAGGCATTTAAATTCGGAGATAATATCTCAACAGACCTTATCAGCCCGGGGAGATACTTCCACCTGAGGAGCGATTTGCCCGAGCTGGCGAAACATGCTATGGAGGACGCCGACCCCAGCTTCACTTCCAAGATCAAGCCCGGCGATTTTATCGTTGCCGGCAAGGATTTCGGGCTCGGCTCCAGCCGAGAGCATGCCCCTTTGGTGATCAAGATGTCCGGGGTCAGCGCCGTCCTGGCTAAGTCAGTAGCCAGGATCTTCTTCAGAAATGCCTTCAATATCGGGCTCCCCGTTCTCATCTGTGACACCGATAAGATCAACGACGGCGATGAGTTGGAGATCGATCTCGAGGCTGGCACCATCAAAAACCTGAGCACTGGAGCTGAGCTCACCTTCGGCAAGATCCCCGAGGTCATGCTCAAAATCTTGAATGAAGGCGGGCTGGTGCCCTATATCAAGAAATACGGCGATTTTAGGCTATAGCTTTAAAGGGAGATGCCTTTATGTCCTATGATATCACGCTGATCCCCGGCGACGGCGTCGGTCCTGAGGTTATCGAAGCGACAAGGAAGGTGGTTGAGGCCACCGGCATCTCCTTCAACTGGGAAGTGCATGATATCGGCAGCAACGCCCTGGAAAAGCACGGCACCCCCCTCCCCCAACAGGTGCTCGATTCCATCAGAGAGAATAAGGTAGCGTTAAAGGGTCCCGTGACCACACCGGTGGGCACAGGCTTCAGGAGCGTCAATGTTGCCTTGCGCCAGGCATTGGACCTCTACGCCTGTGTTCGTCCCTGTAGAAGCTATCACGGCATCCCCTCAAAATATCAAGATGTGGACATCGTGGTGGTGAGGGAAAATACCGAAGACCTTTATGCCGGGGTTGAGTTCGAAAGAGGGACAGCTGAGACCGTAGGGCTTATCGATTTCATCGCCGCCGCCGGGCAGAAGAGGATAAGCGCTGACTCCGGCATCAGCATTAAGCCCATCTCAGAGGCGGCGTCGAAGAGGATTGTCAAATTCGCCTTCGATTATGCCCGAGCCAATGGTCGAAAAAAGGTGACCGCAGTGCACAAGGCGAATATTATGAAGTTCTCCGATGGGCTGTTCTTACAAGCAGCCCGCCAAGTAGCGCAAGATTATCCCGACATCGAATTTGAGGATGCGATTGTGGATAACCTCTGCATGCAGCTGGTGCGAAATCCACAGCGCTATGACATTCTGGTCCTGCCCAATCTCTACGGAGACATCGTCTCCGAGCTTTGCTCTGGGCTCATTGGGGGAGTCGGGGTGGCACCAAGCGCCAATATCGGGGAAGAGATTGCCGTCTTCGAGCCCGCCCACGGCAGCGCCCCCAAATATGCTGGCGAGAATAAGGTCAACCCTATAGCTACTATGCTCTCCGGGGTGATCATGCTCCGCTATATCGGGGAGAAAGAGGCAGCTGATAACATGGAGCTGGCTATAACTCAAGTCATCGCTGAAGGCAAAACACTCACCTATGACTTGAAGTCGGAGCGGGCGGCAACCACTTCCCAGGTAGCGGAGGCGGTAATTGAAAAGCTGAAATGAGAGGGACATATTGAGTGAAGAAGAGCTCTTGGCTCAAGCACGTAAGCCACAACAGGATGCCATAAGGCTGCACCCTTTTTACCAGGGGAAAATTCAGGTGACTGCTAAGTGTGCCATCCGCAGCCTCGATGACTTCGCTATCTATTATACCCCAGGGGTCGCTGAGCCGTGTAAGGCGATCGAGGCGGATAAGGGAATGGTCTATGAGCTGACCAATAAATGGAACTCGGTTGCCGTGGTCTCTGATGGGAGTAGGGTCTTAGGGTTGGGCGACATTGGTCCCGAAGCCGGCTTGCCGGTAATGGAGGGTAAGGCGCTCTTGTTTAAGTATCTCGGCGGTGTCGATGCCTTCCCTATCTGCCTCGATACCAAGGACCCCGATGAGATCATCCAAGCAGTCAAGTGGCTTCAGCCCTCGTTTGGCGGCATCAACCTGGAGGACATCGCCAGCCCTAAGTGTTTCTATATTCTTGACCGGCTGCGGGCAGAGATGGAGATCCCAGTCTGGCATGATGACCAGCAGGGCACAGCAACGGTCACCTTAGCCGGATTGATAAACGCCCTCAAGCTCGTGGGCAAAAAGCTAGGCGATGTGATTGTCTCCATGATCGGTGCCGGGGCGGCAAATATCGCCATTTCCAGGGTTCTTTTCGCCGCCGGAGCGAGGCCGGAGAATTACATCATCGTCGACAGCAAGGGCATCCTTCACCCAGGGCGAAAAGATCTCGAACGGGAGCAGGGGCAGTACATTGACAAGTGGCAGTTGTGCCAGATAACGAATGCCGAGCGAAGGACAGGAGGAATTGCTGAAGCACTGCGTGGCGTCGATGTTTGCATTGCTCTTTCCAAACCAGGCCCCGGAGTTATCCAACCGGATTGGATCAAGGGCATGGCTAAGGATGCCATTGTGTTCGCCTGTGCCAATCCCATCCCCGAAATCTGGCCCTGGGAGGCTAAAGAAGCAGGAGCCAGGATCGTGGCCACAGGACGCTCTGACTTCCCTAACCAAGTGAATAACTCCTTAGGATTCCCCGCCATCTTTCGCGGCGCTTTAGATGTGCGCGCCAGGACTATCACCGATGAGATGTGCATTGCTGCTGCCCACGCACTTGCACAGTCTGCTGAAAAGCGCGGCCTGAGCGAAGATAACATCGCACCCACGATGTGGGAACGGGAGGCTTATATAAATGAGGCTGTGGCCACAGGAATGAAGGCTCAAGAGCAAGGAGTGGCCAGGATAAGCCGCAGCGCTGAGGAGCTGGGCCAAAGCGCCGAGACTATGATCAGGGGCGCCCAAGAGCTGACAGCCTTTCTCATGAAGGAAGGATTTATTGCTCCTCCCCCTTGAGAGTGATCTTACCTCATCGATGCCCCGGGAAAGGAATCGAAATGAGGGAAATTCAGTGCCACCAGATAACGGAGACAGTGGCTCGACTTTGCCAGGAGGCTAACTTTTTCTTGGGCCAGGATGTGCTAAACTCCCTGAGCAAGGCGCGGGCTGAAGAGGTCTCTCCTGTGGGGCGCGCCATCCTGGACCGAATATTGGAAAATGCTGGTGTCGCTGCCGAGGAAAGGATGCCCCTTTGTCAAGACTGCGGCACCGCAGTCGTCTTCCTCGAAATAGGGCAAGAGGTTCATATCTCCGGTGGCGACCTTTATGCTGCGGTTGAGGAGGGAGTGCGCCGAGGCTATGAGGAAGGGTACCTGCGCAAGTCCATAGTGCGCCAGCCGTTCTCAGCCAGGGTCAACACCAAGGATAATACCCCTGCTGTCATTTACAGTGAGATAACACCTGGCGACCGCTTGAAGATCATCGTTGCCCCCAAAGGGGGTGGCAGCGACAACATGAGTCAGTTCACCGTGCTCACTCCAGCCCAGGGGCGGCAAGGGGTCATCGATTTCGTAGTCAAAGCTGTAGATGAGGCTGGCAGCAACCCCTGTCCTCCGCTCATCATCGGCGTCGGCATCGGCGGCACGGCAGAGAAGGCCATGCTCTTGGCTAAGAAAGCGCTTCTGCGCCCAGTGGGCGAAGCTAACCCAGACCCCGAGGTCGCCGAGTTGGAGAGGGAGCTTTTGCTGCGGGTCAATGCCCTCGGCATTGGCCCCCAAGGCTTTGGCGGCAGGATAACAGCCTTAGCCGTCCATGCCGAGGTCTTCCCCTGCCATATCGCCAGTTTGCCGGTGGCGGTAAATCTGCAATGCCACAGTGCCCGGCATAAGGAGGTAATACTATAAAAGAATGACAACGATACCAGTATTTGATGCCCCTGCTGAATATTATAATCTCTGGAGACTTTCGATAGAAGATCCCGAAGGTTTTTGGGCCAAAATGGCAGAGGCATCCATGGATGATATTTATTGGTTTAAGAAATGGGATAAGGTTTTTGAGCGGGAATATCCACACTTTAAATGGTTTGTCGGTGGGCTGACAAACGTTGGCTATAATTGTATCGACTACAAGCTATCAAGGTATAGTGATAAGGTCGCTTATATCCACGAGGCGCCAGATATCGGGGTTTCCCGGACGGTAACCTACGGTCAGCTATTCGACATCACCAAAAAGTATAGTGCAGCGCTTAGGGGATTAGGCATTCAAAAAGGTGACCGTGTGCTTCTTTACTTGCCCAATAGTATAGAGGCGGCTACTCTGTTGCTCGCATGTGCCAGGATAGGCGCCATATCTACATGCGTGTTTGCGGGTTTCTCACCAGGGGCATTAGCCGATCGCATAGAGCTAACAAAACCAAAGGCAATTTTCACCCAGGATTCTATGGTCAGAAGGGGCGAGGAGATCGGGCTTAAGGAAGCCGTTGATGAAGCCCTTGGCCTTTGTTCTCGGGAAACAGCTAAAGAGGTGAGATTTATAATCACCAATGGAGTAATGTCTGGGAAGGAGATACCCATAGTTAGCGACAGGGATATCTCCTTTGCCGAATTCGAGGCAAAAGGGGAAGAAGGCGATAACGGATACGTCCAGCTTGAAGCAAATGAGCCGTTACTCATAATGTGCACCTCGGGCACCACAGCCAAGCCAAAGCCGGTAGTCCATGTTCACGGTGGTTTTCAAATTTGGTCCTATTGGACTGCGAAGTGGATATATGACCTCAAGCCTGAAGATGTGACATTCAACACCTCCGATATAGGCTGGATTGTTGGTCAATCCTACATGGTGTTTGGACCGCTGCTTGCTGGATGCACCTCCATACTCTATGAGGGCACCCCTGACTACCCCAAACCGGACATATGGTGGGAAACTATAGAAAAGCATAGAGCTACGTTCATCTGGACTGCGCCTACCGGTGCCAGAGTTCTACGCACCCTCGGAGTTGAGCAGGCAGAAAAGCACGATCTAAGCTCTATCGATAGAGTGGTTTGTGCCGGAGAGGTTTTGAATCCCGAGGTTTGGTCCTGGCTCCGTGAGGATTTATTTAAAGGCAAGGTGCCTGTTATAGACCATATGTGGCAAACTGAGATCCCCGGCGCAATGTTTGGCTATCCTTTCGGAGTTAAACTGCCCAGGCTCAAATTAGGCTCAGCTGGCTTGCCTATCCCCGGGGTGTTGCCAGAAATAGTGGACGAACGCGAAGGGAAGCCATGCCAGGCTAATGAGAAGGGCATCCTCTTACTTAAGGAACCCATTCCAGGCATGACTCAAACTCTATGGGGAGACTCTGACCGATATCGTAAAGAATATTGGGAAGCCCAGCCCATTACTAAAGGCAAATACTTTACCGGAGACTCTGCATACTTGGACGAGGATGGATACATATGGTTCTGTGGCCGGGCTGACGAGGTGATAAAGATCGCAGCTCATAGAATAGGGCCGGCAGAAGTGGAGAGCGCGCTCATCTCGCATCCCGCAGTCGCTGAAGCAGGCGTTTGCGGGATACCTGATGAACTCAGAGGCGAGGTTGCGGCGGCTTTCATCGTTCTTAAACCAGAATTCCAACCCTCGGAGGAGCTGAAAAAGGGGATAATCGAGCAAGTTAGAAAGGTCATGGGGCCCATCGTGATATTCAAGGGTGTGGAGTTTGTAAATGTGCTTCCCAAGACCAGAAGCGGGAAGATCATGAGGAGAGTGATGAGAAAGCTGTGGACAGGTGAGGAGCTGGGAGACCTTTCCACAATAGAAACCGAAGCCTCCGTTGAGGAGGTCAAAGAGGCGATTTCCAAACTTCATCATCCAACTTAACATTGGCTAAAAGGAATGCAAAAAAGAGTCGCTCTACCTCTCAAAGACGAGGTTATCGCCGAGCTCCGGGCTGGAGATAGTGTTTTACTCAGTGGCGTTATGTACGTCGCCCGGGACGCAGCCCACAAAAGGCTGATTGAAACCCTGGGTAAAGGGGAGAAGTTGCCCTTCGACCTCCAAGGGCATACTATCTACTACATGGGGCCATCGCCGGCAAAGCCGGGGCAGGTTATCGGCTCTGCGGGGCCGACAACAAGCGGTCGCATGGATATCTATGCCCCGCGCCTCATCGAGGCTGGGCTCAAGGGCATGATCGGAAAGGGATCCCGTTCCCAGGCAGTGAAGGACGCAATGCTGAAATTCAAGGCAGTCTATTTCGCCGCCATTGGTGGCGCGGGAGCCCTCATCGCCAAATCGATAAAGAAAGCGGAGGTCATCGCCTACGAGGAGCTGGGAGCTGAAGCCATCCTCAGGCTTGAGGTTGAGGACTTCCCGGTGACCGTGATTAACGACATCTATGGCGGCGATCTATATGAGGAAGGCAAGGCTAAATACCAAACCACACCATAAAAATAAGCCGCTGATTAATACCAGCGACTTACGATAAGTCCTCGCCAAGTTTTAAATATTAGCAGACAGGCTGGTGAGGGACAACCTCGCTGGTTGAAACTCGAGTGTGGAGGACCACTCGAGCCTCGAAGATGGGCCTTCGGGAGCGCCCCCAGCTACAAACCCTCCAGGCAAGGAGAGAGGAGGAAAGGGAAACTCCTTACGCCCAGCCTGTCGCTATTTCCCCTTTATTTGCCTCCAGCGCAAAATAGTTGGTTGCTCAGCATATCCAAAAATCCGTCTTTTCCTACTATATATCTCACAAACGACGTTTTGAAAATCCCAGTAAGACCTTACCTCCTTTTGATATGACAAACATTCAGTTGAGTTGTATCAAGAATAAATAGGATATGGGCAAATGTCAAACGTATGTCCGATAAAATAATGAAGTGGACTATTGATAAAAAGTGAGGACAATGATAAAATGTCAAATGAGTTGAGATAAGACGGTAGACTATGGCTAAAAATCGGGGAAAAAAGCTGAACCGTCTCCCGCCGTACCTGACATATTCAACCTGGTTAAAACTATTAGGGAGCGTAGAAGAATACCTTCCACCGCAATTCGATAAAAGCTACTGGGATGGTCTCAAGTTTTCGGGCAGCACCAGAACTACAGCTAAGGGGACGCTCGTTTTCTTGAGCCTGATAGACTGGGATAATAAGCCAACTGATAGGTTACAACGGTTAGTCGACTGCAAGGAGAACGAGCGGCGTGCTGAACTGAGGACTATAATTCAGGAAGCATATAAACCCGTACTTGGCGACTTAAATCTGGAAAGAGCAACCGCGGGACAATTAGAACAGTGCTTCAGAGACTGTGGAGCGAAGGGTAACATAGGTGACAAGTGTATCTCGTTTTTCTTGGCCGTGGCAAAAGATGCGGGCATCGCGCTGTCTCCGCCTCTTGAGGCAAAATCGAGACTCGGCCGTGCCCCCAAAACAGCTATTACACGGGAGCGCAGCAAACGGCCAAAAGCAGAAATCCCCCAAGAACCTGAACCACCTGAGGTTCCACAATCGACCAAGGGCATCTCGTGGACAGAGTTGTTAGAAGAGTTACTATTACAGGACTTTCCTGGTTTTGATCATGGTTGGTCCGAGGATGTGAAAATAAAGTGGCTTGTCCGTGAGCTACTAAAAAGAGCATCCGCAAAAAAGTGACTTAACCCGCAGCTACAATTACGTTTATCACATCGGTTGATGTTGCTATCCGCCTATGCGGTGTTCAGGGCTGAGGATAACCCTCAACAGCCCGGCGATGCTCTTGGCATCGCAGATCTCACCCGAGGTGATAAGCTCCGGGATCTTGGCTAAGGGGATATGGATCACCTCGATGGTCTCGTCAGCTTCGGGAGCCTGCTCCCCCGGCTCCAGTCCAGTAGCTAAGAATAAATGCATGTATTCGGTGCAGAAGCCGGGGCTGGTGTAGAAGCCACCTAAATATGCCAAATTCTGAGCTGAATAACCGGTCTCCTCCTCAAGCTCACGGCGGGCGCAGTCGCTGGGCTCTTCGCCCGGGTCAACCCCTCCTGCTGGCACCTCCAATAGGGAGCTTTCCACAGGCTTGCGAAATTGCCGAACCAGGATGACATTCTCCTGGGCATCAATGGCTACGATAGCAACGCATTGACCATGTTCTACAATCTCTCGCTTCGTTTTGCGACCGCTGGGCAACTCCACAGTGTCAACCCGAAGATTGACCACACGCCCCTTATAGACCGACTCGGTTTGCAACGTCCGCTCTGAGGCCATCTTTCCTCAAAGGTCAAGAATCATCGCCGTTTCATCGCACTGGGGAAACTTAGGACACCGCTGACACTCACCCCAGATCTTGCGCGGCAGCTCCATAACATCGGTGTAACGAAAGCCAAACTGCTCAAAAAAGGAGGGCTGATAGGTGAGGCAGAAGAGGCGTGGGATGCCTAACTCCTGGGCCTCGTCAAGGCAGGCCTGGAGCAAAGCGGCACCGATGCCTTGATCCTGCCAACCCTCAGCCACTGCCAAGGCCTTGATCTCGGCCAAATCGCCCCAAATGACATGAAGAGCAATGCAAGCCACCATCTCACCATTATTATCTCTGGCGACGAAAAAGTCTCGGATGCTCTCATAGAGCTCACTCATGGGGCGAGGGAGCATCTCCCCTTTATCGGCAAATTGGTTAATCAGCCAATGCATCTGCGGCACATCGCTGATCTTGGCCTTTTCGATATTCATCCTTATTGTCCCTACTTTCTGCCCAATCTCTCGGTTAAGGTGCGATAAAAGAAAGCCAGCGGTTGAGTTCTGAGAAGCCGAGTAACGTAAGGGCTCCGCTTAACCTCAACCAGGTCGCCATCATTCAGCTTGACCTCAATCTGGCCATCGATGCTGAGCAAAGCTTGCTCGTCAGTGTGAACCTCAAGTGTCAATACCGCCTCGGGAGGAAATACCAGGGGTATAGCCAGGCTGAGGTGAGCTGAGATTGGGGTCAGCAGCAGCTCCTTTGCCCCAGGATAAAGAATGGGACCGCCAGCGGCTAAGGAATAGCCTGTGCTCCCGGTAGCTGTAGCTACAATGACCCCGTCGGACTTATACACTGTTAATGGCTCGCCATCGATAGCAACCTGGACCCGGATAACACGAGCCCTGGCACCTCGAGCCACAACGACATCGTTCAGGGCATGAAAGCTGCCCTCCTGCGAGGAGAGCCTGGCCTCCAGCATGGCACGCTCATCAACCCAGCCTCCCCCGGCAAGAAGCTGAGGCATCTTGTCCCGGAATTCCTCGGCGGTGAGCTCAATCATAAATCCCAGGTGCCCCAGGTTTATGCCCAGAATAGGGATGGACAAAGGGGCAGCAACGCGTGCTGCCCGCAGCATGGTGCCATCACCGCCAATGCTTAAAATCAAGTCCGTCCCAGGGGCTTTCTCCTTAGCCCCAGCCTCATCCCAAGCCGAGTGAAGCCAGACTGAAGCTTCGAACTGGGCCAAGCTCTTCGCCAGGTCATGAGCTAAAGCCTCAGCAACCGGGATTTTGGGATGAAACAGAATGCCAACCTTCTTCATTAAGCCAGCTTCAAGCATAGCCCTCAATTTATCTAAAGTCAAGACTTAATCATGGTTTGAGCCCTTTGGGCAAAGCTCCCGGGTATCCGCGACTTGCAGTAGCGGCAATTTGTCCCCTCTATGTTATACTGGCGCACATCGAAGCCATATCTTTGAATGAGAAGGCTGCCACAGTGATGGCAATAGGTATTCTCCATAGGATGTCCCAGGATATTGCCCAGATAAGCATAATGCAAGCCCTCCTGATGTGCCATCCTCACTGCCCTTTCCAGGACAGCTATCGGGGTCGGCTCAAGGTGCCGCAGTTTGAGGTGGGGATAGAAGCGAGTCACATGCCAGGGAGTCCATTCCCCCAGTTCCTGGCGAATCCAAGAGGCGATCCCCCTCAGTTGCTCCTCGTCATCGTTATATCCAGGGGTGACATTGGTTACCACTTCCACATGCATGCCCCATTTTCCCTTGGCTCTTTTCGTGGTCTCCAAGACCCCGGTGAAATCGCCAATATTGGCCAGCTTGCTATAGGCTTCGTCGCTGAAGCCTTTGACATCAACCCGAAACACATCTAAATATGGACCGATGCTGTCCAGGGCCTCTGGGGTTATATAGCCATTGGTGACATAGTTGGTGTAAAGACCTTGCTCTTTGGCCAGTTTAGCCCCGTCCAGGGTATACTCAAACCAGATAGTGGGCTCATTAAAGGTCCAAGAGATACCCAAGCAGTGATGCTGTTTGGCGAGTTGCACCAGTTGCTCAGCCGAGAGGAAGCTGGCCCCTCCCTGACCGACCTCAGCATGAGATAGTTCCCAGTTCTGGCAGCCCGGGCAGCGAAAGTTGCAGCCCAGCGTGCCCAGGGAAAGCCAACGGCTCCCGGGGAAGAAATGGAATACCGGCTTCTTCTCTATCGGGTTTATCGAAAGCGAGGCGACCTCACCGTAGATCAGAGAAAAAAGCTTGCCCCCTTGGTTTATCCTGGTCTGGCAATAGCCCCTCTCCCCATCGCCAATAACACAGTGTCGCCGGCAAACACCACATCTCGCCTTGCCCTCAGCGAGGACATCATATAAAAGCGCTTCCCTTCTCATCCACCTTCGTCTGCCGCCCCCAGCTTTTCCAGCTCTCTTTTCATCCGCTGCCAATGTGTCCCCCGCCAGTAGATGCGCTGGCAGGAGGGGCATTGCATGTATTGAGTTTGGGTCTTAAATACATAGGGCGGGACCAGGTCCTGAACCTCCTCTTTTTCTCTGGGGATTAAAGGCTCGTTGCATTCAAGGCACAAGGCAAACGGCTTGGAGTGGTCAAGATTCAATGTTTGCACCACCTGGCGAAGTTGCTCTTTCACATCGTCATCCCTGATCAGAACCAGCTTTAGCTCCCCGTTGTAGACCACCCTTCTCCTCAATATCCTGGTATCCTTGGTGAGCAGAATTCGCCCCTCGTTCATAGCGATTCGGATCAGCTCATCGTCATCGAGACCGTTGATAAACAGGGTATCATAGCCCAGAACGCGCAGCCATTTGGCTAACTTGCCGACGTTGGCATCCACGATGAACCTGGGCCTCATAGCTTAATCATAGCATAAAACCCTATCCTTTGATATAATGTTAAGCAGAAAGGTGCTAATTTGGCTCACTTCGAGATTATCGACCATACCGCCGATATCGGCATCATAGCCTGTGGCAAAGATGAAAAGGAGGTCTTCGCCACCGCAGCCTATGCCATGTTCAGCCTGATTGCCGAGCTTGATGGGGTAAGTGACGCGATCTGCCGCCAGATCGAGGTCAGCGCTGATGACAAAGAGGCTCTTTTGGTCGCCTGGCTCAATGAACTTTTGTATCTTTTCGATGTCGAGCACGTCATCTTCAACGGGTTTGAAGTCATAAATCTGGAGGAACACCGGCTGCGGGCAAATGCCTATGGAGAGAAGTTCGACCCGCTGCGCCATCAGCTCAAGACCCAGGTCAAGGCGGCTACCTATCACATGCTCAAGGTGGAAAAGGGAAATGGCTTCAGAGCCCAGATAATCTTCGATGTCTAAAGGGGTGGAGGAAATGCCACGCTGGGAGGGAAAGCTGACCAAGATCGATGATTACCGCTGGCAGATCGAGAAGGACTACAAGCCAGGGATGCGTGTCCCCGGACTTATCTATGCCGATGAGCATATGCTAAAGGTTATCCAAGAGGAGCAGGCCCTGGAGCAGGTAGCTAATGTCGCCTTCCTGCCCGGGATTGTGAGCAAATCGTTAGCTATGCCCGATATCCACTGGGGCTATGGTTTTCCCATCGGTGGGGTGGCCGCGACCGAGGTCAATGAAGGCGTGGTCTCGCCTGGAGGTGTGGGCTTCGATATCAACTGTGGGGTTCGGCTACTGCGCACCAACCTCACCGAGAGCGAGGTCAAGCCCAAGCTTGAGCGCCTCCTTTCCCAGCTTTTTGTCAATATCCCATCAGGATTGGGCTCCGAGGGTCGGATCCGGCTTCGGGAAAAGGAGATAGATAAGGTCCTCATCGAAGGCGCAGCCTGGGCAGTGAGGCACGGATACGGGGAGGAAGAGGACCTTGAGCTCAGTGAGGAAAGGGGCTGTGTCAGGGGCGCCGACCCCAGTTTGGTCAGCGAGAGAGCCAAGAAGCGGGGTGTCCCTCAGCTAGGGACCTTGGGCTCGGGGAATCATTTCCTCGAGGTCCAGGTGGTCGATGAGATTTACGATCCCACGGTGGCCGAGGCATTCGGCATAGAAGAAGTAGGACAGATACTGCTCTTAATCCATACCGGCTCGCGCGGCTTTGGCTATCAGGTCTGCGATGATTACCTCAAGACCATGGGAGCTGCGGTGAGAAACTACAGCATCAGCCTCCCTGACCGGCAGCTGGCCTGTGCCCCGGTTAAGTCTTCGGAGGGGAAGGCCTATCTGGCGGCCATGGCCTGCGCTGCAAACTACGCCTGGGCTAATCGGCAATGCATCAACCATTGGGCTCGAGAGTGCTTCGCCAATGTCTTCGGCAAAAGTGCCAAGGATCTGGGCCTGAGGCTGATTTACGATGTGGCTCATAATATCGCCAAGATAGAAGAGCACAAAGTAGATGGGAGAAGGCTGACGCTCTGCGTCCACCGCAAAGGGGCGACCAGGGCTTTCCCCGCCGGTCATCCTGACGTGCCGGCAAGGTACCATGACGTGGGCCAGCCGGTGCTCATCCCCGGCGATATGGGGCGCTGCTCCTATGTGGCAGTGGGCACGGAAAAGGCCATGGAGGAAACCTTCGGCTCCACCTGCCACGGTGCGGGCAGGGTGCAGAGCCGCTCTGAAGCCAAGCGCAGCCTCCGCGGCGTCGATATCGCCAAGGAGCTTGAGGGCAAAGGGATAATGGTCATGGCTGCCTCGAGGTCATCCCTGGCCGAGGAAGCCTCCCAGGCTTATAAGGACGTAACCGAGGTAGTGCATATAACCGATGGCGCCGGGATCTCACACACGGTGGCCAAAGCGAGACCAATAGGAGTAATTAAGGGGTAACAAAATGCATGAACTGGGCATCACCGAGCAGATGCTTACCGTAGCCTTAGAGCAAGCCTCCAAGTCTGGGATAAGCAAGATCAAACGAATCAATCTCATCCTGGGCGAAACGTCAGACATCAGCAGTGAGTCAGTCCAGCTTTACTTCGATTCCATTAGCAAGGGGACCCCTGCCCAAGGAGCGGAGCTCTGCTTTCATCCGACTTCAGGGCAGGCTTTCTATATTGAAAGCATCGAAGGGGAATAGCAGGCAAATGACCCAGGTCAAAGCCATCAAGCGGGCGAAGGTGGGCGTTCGTGGCGTAGTGCAAGGTGTCGGCTTCAGACCTTTTGTCTATAACCTCGCTATCGGGCATCAGCTAACTGGCTGGGTGCGCAACACCTCAGGGAATGTGGAGATAGAAATAGAGGGCAATGAAGAGGCTGTTGATAGCTTCCTTGCCGCGCTCGAAGAAGAAGCCCCGCCCATGGCTCGCATCGAGAGCATTGCGGTAAACATCTTGGCGCCAAAGGGCTATGCCGGCTTCGAGATCAGGGAGAGCCTTGCCGAGGAAGGTGAATATCAGCTGGTATCCCCAGACATCGCCACCTGTCAAGACTGCCAGGATGAGCTCTTTTGTCCCCAGGATAGGCGCTACCGATACCCTTTTATCAACTGCACCAATTGCGGTCCCCGCTTTACCATAATTGAGGATATCCCCTATGACCGCCCTAAGACCACCATGCGCCGCTTCAAGATGTGCCCTGAATGTCAAAGGGAATACGATAACCCATTGGACCGGAGGTTTCATGCCCAACCCAACGCCTGCCCCATTTGCGGCCCCAGTCTGGAGCTCGTCGACAATGAAGGTCGCCCCGTGGCATGCGACGATGCCCTGCAGATGACCAGCAGGCTACTGAAGGATGGTGAAATCGTGGCCATAAAAGGGCTGGGGGGCTTCCATCTCGCCTGCGACGCCAGCAACGAGGAGGCAATAAGGCTGCTCCGGGCGCGGAAGAGGCGACTGTCCAAGCCCTTGGCGGTGATGATGGCTACCTTGGACGAGGTGCGGAGACATTGCTCAGTGTCTGAGGAAGAAGAGGAGCTGATGAAATCACCACAATGCCCCATTGTGCTCCTTCCCTGGAAGCGGGAATCGTCCCATGTCTCGCCAGAAGTAGCTCCCGCGCTCAAGTATCTTGGGGTCATGCTACCCTATACCCCACTGCACCATGTCCTGTTAAGGGAAACGGGGCTCCCCTTAGTCATGACCAGCGGCAACCTGAGCGAGGAGCCAATAGCTAAGGATAATGATGAGGCTTTGCTCAGACTGGGCAGCATCGCCGATTATTTCCTGCTCCATAACCGAGATATCTATGCCCGTTATGATGATAGCGTCTATATGGTGGAGCAGGGCAAGCCCCAAGCGATCAGGCGAGCCCGAAGTTACGCCCCCTACCCCATTCACCTCCCCTTTAAGTCACGGCAAATTCTCGCCTGCGGCGCTGAACTCAAAAATACCTTCTGCCTGGCTAAAGAGCAACACGCTTTCTTGAGCCAGCACATCGGCGATATGGAGAACGAGGAGACCCTGGGACACTTCGAGGATACCATTGAGCTCTATAAGAAGCTATTTCGCGTTGCGCCCGAGGTCTTGGCCTATGATATGCACCCCGAGTACTTGGCGACAAAGTATGCCCTGGAGTTAGGGTCAGCGCGAGACTTTGAGCTTGTTCCCGTCCAGCATCATCATGCCCATATCGTGAGCTGCCTGGTGGAGAATGGCGTCGAGGGACCAGCCATCGGTGTTGCCTTCGATGGCACAGGATATGGCAGCGATGGCCATATCTGGGGCGGGGAATTTCTGGTCGCTGACTGGAAGAGCTTTGAGCGGTGGGGGCATTTAGAATATGTGCCCATGCCTGGAGGTGAAGCAGCCATCGTCAAGCCTTATCGCATGGCCTTGGGCTACCTCTGCGCCCTGCTGGGTGAGAGGGCTTTAAGCCAAGGGCTGCCCTTTTTGAGCCAGGTCGATAGCCTGGAGATCGACCTGATCAAGAAACAGGTGGAAAAAGGGATCAATTCCCCATTGACCTCGAGCTGCGGGCGCCTGTTCGATGCCGTATCAGCCATAGCTGGAATCAGGAACCAGATTGAATATGAAGCTCAGGCAGCCATCGAGCTGGAGATGATAGCCCCTGACGATGTAGATAAGCCAAATCTGGGTTGCTACCCATTCTCCATCGTTGAGCAGCAGGGAATAAAGTTGATAAAGCTGGGCGAGCTTATCTCGGCAGTGATTCAAGATGCTGAGAACATGGTTGCCCAGCCCACGATATCGGTCAAGTTCCACCAAACCATAGCTCAGATCGTCGTCCGGATGTGTCAATTGATAGCCAGCGAGACAGGGCTGAATCTGGTGGCTTTAAGTGGTGGCGTTTTCCAGAACCGATTGCTGCTCAGGCTGGTGACCAGGGCTCTCAATGAGGCAGGCTTTGACGTCCTCGCTCACAGACTTGTGCCCTGTAACGATGGCGGGCTTTCCTTGGGCCAGGCAGTAATCGCCCACTTCGCCACAAGTGGGGTTGAACAATGATGCGCATAGGTATCCCGAGGGCTTTGCTCTATTACGAATACTACCCAATGTGGAAGACCTTCTTTGAGGAGTTGGGCGCCGAGGTTGTTGTCTCATCCCCCACTACCAGTGAGATGTTCAATTCGGGTTGCTCCAGAGTCATAGCCGATATCTGCCTTCCGGTAAAGGTCTTCTGCGGTCATGTGCTTTCCCTGGTCGATAGATGTGATTATGTCTTCATCCCCTCCATTTGCAGCGTAGAGCACAAGGTCTATAGCTGCCCTAAATTCATCGGCTTACCTGATTTGGTCAGGTCAACTGTCCCGGAATGCCCCCCAATCCTTGACCCTGATATCGACGTTACCAAAGGGCGGCGTGAGCTCTATCAGGCCATCTACAAACTGGGGCGCCCATTTACCCGCAGCCCGCTGAAGGTGAAAAAGGCAGCGGAAAGGGCGCTACAGGTTCACCGCGCATATCGAGCGCAAATGGAGCGCCAAGGACTAACCGCACCTCAGGCGATAGCAAAGATGTTCCCTCAATCTGAACCAGAGATCGAGCATGATGGCTTTGCCCCTGACATGACCATCGCCCTCGTCGGCCATCCTTACCTTCTTTATGATGAATACGTCAATCACAGGCTTATGCTTCGCTTACAGAGGATGGGTGCCAAGATCCTGTTCCCCGAGATGGTGGCTGAGGAAGAGCTTCGAAAATCTATTTGCCAACTGGTGGAGCGCCCCTACTGGAGCTACGAAGAGGAGGTAATCGGGGCTGGAGGCTATTATTTACAGAGTGATGTCGATGGCATTATCTCCATTGCTGCCTTCGGTTGCGGCCCTGACTCCCTGATGGCGGAGTTCCTCCAGCGCCACGCCCGGCGGATGAACAAACCCTTTCTCAACCTCGTCCTCGACCAACACACGGCGGAGGCCGGCCTCGTCACCAGACTGGAAGCCTTTGTCGATATGACAAAGCGGAGAGGGAATACACCGGTTAAGAGTTTCTATCTCGGCAAGCTTGAGGAGGAAGAGCAAGAAGGGCTCAGATCTTTGGGCATACCAAACATGGCGAATTTAGCGGCCGCATTTCGGGCATCGGCAGAGATACTCGATGTCTCCCTGATTGCACCACCAGTTACCAAGCGCACCATTTCCCTGGGCACCCGATACTCGCCAGAATTTGTCTGCCTCCCTTTCAAAGGCATACTGGGCACCTTCATTGAGTCCTTAGAGCAGGGCGCAGAGACCCTGTTTATGGTAACCAGCTTCAATGCTTGCCGCATGGGTTATTATGCCAAGGTTCAGGAGCAAATCCTCCGCGACCTGGGCTACAAATTCAACTTCCTCAAATACAAGAGCTCGGATAAGGGCGTGATCGGCGTTCTGAGGGCAATTAAGCGTTTCACCAACAACGCCCCTTGGTCTAAGGTCATCGCCGCCTATCGCCTGGGCACAGCCAAGCTAAAAGCGCTGGACGATCTGGAGCGTAAGGTGGAGAAAACTCGTGCCGTGGAGCTGGAAAAGGGCTCGACCGAACGCATCTTTCATGAGGCGATTCAGGCAATCGATGCCGCCGCAGATCTTACCTCACTAAAGCAAGTAGTGAAGGAATACTTCAACAAGTTGGACCAAATGCCGAAGAATCCCGAGATTGTGCCGCTCAAAGTGGGCATTATCGGTGAGCTCTACGTGGTCATGGAGCCCTTTACCAACATAAACTTGGAGGTTGAGCTGGGGAAGCTGGGCGTCGAGGTGAGGCGGACCAGAACAACTTTCTTCTCAGAGTGGACCAACTTCGGCTCCTACCTCAATGTGCTCGATAACGAGAAGAAGAAGCTGCAAAAGTTCGCCCACCCCTACCTTAAGCGGGATGTCGGCGGTCATGGCCTGGAATCAGTAGGTGAGAAAATACGCCTCGCTCGCGGATACGATGGGTTAGTTCATCTGGCACCCTTCACCTGCATGCCCGAGGCCATCGCTCAGAACATCATGCTCACCACTAAAGAGGATATCCCGGTGCTTACCATCCTCTGCGATGAGCAACTGGGCAAGGCTGGGCTGCTGACCAGAGTCGAGGCCTTCGTTGATCTCCTCGAGTGGCGCCGGCGGAAGAAGACCCCTAAAAAGGAAATATGAGGATGAAAGCCCAGATTAAAGAGATTATCGATAATCGATGGCTGATATTCGCCTTACGAGTGGCTCTGGGTGGCATTTTTATTGCAGCAAGTGTTACCAAGCTTCAGCATCAGGCTGAATTCGTTAACATTGTTATAGGCTACGGCATCCTGCCAGAAAGCTTAGCTCGATTCTATGGCTCGATAGTCCCTTGGGCGGAACTCGTCATCGGATGCTCCTTAGTCCTGGGCATATTTCCCAGATTCGCTGCCGCTCTCAGCATCCCACTAATTGTCAGTTTTATCGTAGCCAGTGCCTATAGCCTGTTCCAGCCAGTTGGAGATCCTTGTGGCTGTTTTGGGCCATCAATTCCGATAAGCCACTCAGCTTCGCTCGCCATCGATGTTGTAATGCTGTTGATGGCTGTGTCGCTATTGCTTCATAAGTATGAGGCAGAGTTCTTGAGCATCGGGCCTTTGTTATCCAGGCTTAATCTGGGCTTGGGAAGAAGAAGACTTATATTTGAGCAAGGAAGCAAGTTTGCCATAATTGCCCTTGCTGTGCTGGCCATAGGTATGCCTTTATTTGTAGTCGCACAAGGTTCGGTCGATGCCTCGCTCGATGCAAGGATTGATAGCGCCCTCAAGCAAGGCAAACCTGTCTTTTTGGTCTTCTATGACTGTCGTGTCTGTGTTGAACCAATCGAGGAATTGGAGCAAGAGAACTATGATGAGAATCACACATATGGCGACCTGATTGCCTTTATTTATATTAGCAGTGTAGAAGACCCTGAAGCTGTGGTCGAATTCGAGGTGGATGTGGAAAAATTACCCACTATGTTGCTGATAACCGATAAAGATGAAGCAGGATATGTTGTATATCAACGATTTGAAGGACCTATAGACCAGCAGATGTTAGACAATATAAGAGATACTTTTGATCAGGTGCTCAGTAATGGGAGCACATAAAACTCGAAGCGTGAGTTAGCCATGTGCCTTGCCATCCCAGCGTTGATAAAGTCGATAAATGGAAAAGAGGCTGAGGCTGAGATTG
>CAZMKJ010000010.1:21084-23889 GCA_964567075.1 uncultured Dehalococcoidia bacterium | reverse complement strand
GGCGCGATTGTTTTGACAAACGCTTTCTGGCGCTTCGTTCATCAAACCACACGATCAGCGGCGGCATCACCACAATCGTGCTAACGAGACAGAGAAAGACCCCGATAATCGTAACTACACCGAAATCACGAATCATGACGAAGTTTGAGGCCACCAGAACGCCAAAACCAGCTAAGGTAGTCAATCCCGTGGTGACGATGGCACGCCCCATCCTCGACGAAGCTATCACCATGGCGCGCCGCGGTGACTCTCCTTTTTGCTTCTCCTCCTCGTACCTGCTGGTGAGAAGAACCATGAATTCAGTGTTAATTCCGACGATGATGATTCCCAAAACAGCGGTCAGTGGGTTAAGGGCAATGCCTGCGACATACATCACCAATGAAGCCAAGCCGATCACCAGGCCCACAGGCAGTATGATAAAGAGGGCACGGGGAAGACGTCGATAAATCAGGAGCAGAACGGCAAAAACTGCGCCCATGCACAGGATGTTCATCAGGAGCCTTGGACCGACCACAGCATCCACTGTACTTGCCCCCAGGGCCATGGAGCCGACCGGAGCTATACGCACACCATCCGGCGGCTGCGCATCCTGCCTCATCTGTCCCAGAAGGTCGTGAACCTGTTCCAGCGGCATGTGCGTGATGCTGAAGGACACACTGGCCATCTTCCTGTCACCAGAGATAACCTGCTCTACATATTGGGACGGAGTATTCGCCAGTATGTAGTCGATTTGCTCGTGACTACTGGGGATGTAACCTCCGGTTGCGTTGCTGATGAGCGTTGCCGGACTGTTAACCGAAATAAGCTCTGGATAGAGCGCGAGTTCATCATCTTGAAATGACTTCAGCCAGCTGAGCACCTCTGGGTCGGTCACGTCATCCGCCTCCACCATGAAACGGAGTTCACCCCCATGGCCCAAAATGTCGCGCAGCTCCCGCACCTCCTGCAACGCAGCTATGTTCTGAGGCATAAGCTGTTCATAATCTGTATTGGTGGGCAGCCAGTGGTCCACGACCCCACCGGCGATCCCCAGGATGGCCGCGATCACCAAAATCGGGAGCGGATTTCTTATCACGAAGGTACTAATCCGCGATAGTATTCTTTCGGTGCGGCGACTCGCTGCCGCTGCTGCCTGCCCCAATTTGGCAATCGGCGCTTTCCTATCGCCCAGATGCAGAATGCTGTAAAGCAGGAATAACCCCACTACATAACACAGCGCGACGCCCACGGCTAGCATCAGCCCAAAATCTCGCACCATGGGCACCTCGGATATGTAGAGCGTGACGAAGCCGATAATCGTGGCCAGGAGAGCGATTCCAGCCACGGGAAACATGCGTGTTAGTGAGGTGGTGATCGCCTCTGCGACGGAACTACTTCTGGCGACCTCCTCCTGATAGCGGTTGTGGAACTGTATGGAATAATCGATGCCAAGGCCGACAAGTATTGGCAGCACCGCCATGGTTGCCATCGAAAGGGGCACTGAAGCATATCCCATAAGGCCGAATGTCCATGCCGCACCGACTCCCACCATGAGCAGGGAAAGCAAGCGCCAGCGCACCCGGAACATCAGAAACAGGATTAGAGTCATCACCCCGACGGAAAGTCCCAGCAGAATTGCCATGTTATTCCCTATGCTGTCGCTGATTGCATTGATCAACTTAGCGTCGCCGATGACCGTGGTGTCTACATTGTTCAGCGGATTCTGGGAGAAGAAGTCCTCAACATCCTGCACCGCTTTTAACGCCGCAGCGTCATCCATATTCCCCACCGGCGTTACGATCATCAAAGCATGCTGGTCGTCGGAGGGTAACGGACCCAGGATGGAGCGGTAACGCTGATCCTGGGAAAAACTCTGATTGAATTCATTCAGGATAGCCAGGTTATCAGGAGCAAAGATATCCCCAAGTTGTCCGGTGAGCAGGACTGTAATCGGCTCGCCACCGAACTGCTCTTCGTAGCGTATGTTGTCTTGGTAGACTTCAGAGCGAGGAGAAACGAGGGTATTGAAGCCGGTCTCGGTGTTTAACAGGATGATGCCTGGTATTGCTGCAGCCGTAAATACCACAGCGACTATGATGAGCCACCATGGCCTACGCTCTACAAACCTGGCTAATATTTCGGGCAATCTTCTCACTTGCGCTCCACTCTCACTATGTTCGGTGGCACCTATTCTCTCATTGTCAGAAGCGCGTCAATTTCAGATGCTCTGTCTCGTCACATTGCTGTGGAGGAACTCGGTGACCTCGGCTGCCTTCTGAAGTTGTTCTTCAGTCATACTCTCGAGGAGCTTCTCTATCTGAGACTGCCCCCACGTCCACAGCCTATTTGCCAGCTCCTGCCCTTCAGGAGATAGCTTGCAGATCACCAACCTGCGATCTTGAGGGTCGGCATCCCGCAATACGAGACCCTTTCTAACCAGATGATCCACGATGCCAGTGGCTGTGGATAGGGCAACCCCGATAGCAGAAGCGATGGAACTCATTCGACTTGGGCCATCGGTGTGTAGAACCAGTAGAACCCGCAGTTGAGCCACAGTTACGTCTGATTCCAACCACTCACGTGGGAGGCTGGGGATGAGCATGTTGTATATTTCCTCAGATAATTTCAAAATGTGCTGAATCAAAGCTTGCCTGTCCTGGTGCATACCCTCCTCCTTTGCCTAATATTTTGAAAATCGGTATATTTCGCTTAAGCCTAATTATATTATATCGTGTTTTCCTCTGCTGGTCAAGGCCTGCTCGTAGAGAAAGTCTCTAACTTTATCAGGCAGCTAACTTGGGGACCGTTTTATCCTGGGTATCCATA
>CAZMKJ010000010.1:0-20984 GCA_964567075.1 uncultured Dehalococcoidia bacterium | reverse complement strand
CGTTGCTCTGCCAACTGAGCTACCGGCCCTGTTGCTAAAAAAGCTCCTCCAACTCCATATTGCCTTCGGGCATCCTGCCATATCGCTGCATAAATTGCTGCAGTAGCTCGCTTTCCCTCTTAGTATACATCGACTCTTCTTGATACATAAAGTATGTGGCTTTCTCATACGTGCTTAGCTGCTCCTCTAACTCCTGGCGCAGGTTCATCGTGCCCTTAATATAAATTATCTCCTTCTCGGCATCAAGCAACTGATACACGCCTTCGGTCTCGGGGACAGCGCTCACATTTTGCGAGCTGAATTCCAGCCATTCTTCCATGAATGGGGGCAGGCCCACCGGAGAGATTTTGAGCCTGAGGTCGCAGCGCAGGCAGCGCCTGGCCTCAGCCACTGCCGCGTTCTCATCGAGAGGAGACTCTGCCTTAGCCAGCCCGGCGTACTGCGGCGGTGGAGATTGGTAAGGCTCGGAGAGGCGACTCCAACCGGCAAAGCCTTCGTCCCGCCCCAGCCAGGGGTCGGGCTCCTCGGTCGGCACCAAGGTCTCATCGATGATTCCGTCGCCGCCGAGGTAGCTATCGATGGAACTGGCTGCTCTCCTCCCGGCGGCAATGGCCCTGATGGCAGAGCGGGAGGCATCACCGCGGTGGTGCGCTACCTGCTCGATCAAGATGTCGATGAACTGCCGCTTGCCCTGCTGGCTCACCTTGTCCCAGTGCTCTGCCGTGTACTGGATGAAGTCCTCGGATATGCCACCGAGCACAACGTCCCCTCCGGCGAATACCCCCTCTTGGTTGGTGGCCAGAGTCTGCGGATCAACAGCGATGCTGCCCCGCGAGGTGAGCTTGATCGCATTCTCTCCCGAGTGAAAAGCAGGTGCTCCGACAAAAGTGCTGCCCGTGGCCAGGAACACGGCATCGAAGCCCTCCTGGAAAAGCTCATCCATGGAGGTCTTGGGGCTGTTGAGCTGGAGTTTCACTCCTATCTGGAGGATGTCATCGATATCGCGCTTCAGCGCCTCCTTGGGCAGGCGCTTCTTGGAGATGGCGTCTCGCAGCACGCCCCCGGGAGCGGATGATGCTTCGAAAATGGTGACCTCATGGCCGCATCGGCAAAGGTAATAGCCCGCAGTCAGCCCTGCCGGCCCTGAGCCTATGATGGCTACCTTTTTCCCGCTCGGCCTGGGTGCCTTAAGTCCCTGCTTCCAGAGTTCGGAATGATTCTCGCTCACAAATCGCTTCAGAGCCCGAATAGCAATCGGCTCGTTTATTTCACTGCGTCGGCATTCGGCCTCGCAAAATTGGAGACAGACATAACTGCATACAGAAGGCAGGGGGGCCTTTTCACGGACTACAGCCAAGGCCTCGTCGTATTTCCCTTCAGTGATGAGGCGGACATAGCGGGGAACATCTATCCCTACCGGACAAGCAGCTTTGCAGGGGACAATAGCACCTTCTTTTTGCGCTTCCTTGAATGATTTCTTATCCATCAGTGCTCCGGTGGGGCAGACCTCAACGCAAGCGGTGCAGAACTTGCACCCTGATTCTGCAAGAGTGGGAGCAATAGTGCCCACCATAGCCCTGCCGTCGTCATCGAAAACAAAGCCCAGGGCTGCTACGCCACGCACGTCCTTGCACACCCTGACACAGCGGAGGCAGCCGATGCATAGGTTGTAGTTTCGTTCAAATAGGGGCTCATCCTTTACCCTTGGGAGTTCAGCGAAGATATAACGAGGGGTATCCTCTCTGATCCCGATGTACTCGGCAACCTTTCTCAGTTCACAGGCATTAAACTTGGGGCAGCAGCGCTCGGGTTCAGACACATTGCTTGAACACTGAGTCAGGCTACAACCCTCCCTCTGGGCGCAGATTAGACAGGCATGAGGATGATTGGACAGGATGAGGAACAGATTATCGCGCCGCAGTGCTTGCACTTCGGGCGTGTCGGTGTGAACCACCATGCCCTCGGCCACGAGGGTATCACACGCTTTAGGGAAGTCCTCCCTATCTTCGATCTGCACCAGGCAGAGCTTACAACCTTCGTACTCCTCGGGTTGGGAGCTATTGCCGCTGATGCCTTCGCTGCCACGGTAGATAACCTGGTCCGGCTTCGATCCCGGCGCTGGGGGCAAGTCGGGATGAGAGCAAAGATGCGGGATGTAGATGTCTGCTTGCTGCGCCGCGTCTAACACCGTTGTCCCTTCAGGAACCGTAACCTCGATGTCGTCGATAGTCAGGGTAATCATGCTCATCTTTCCCGGCTCTGAGATTTAACAGGTTAGCGCCTCTATCTGATCAAGGAGCTGCCTATAGGTGAAACAGTTCATGGATATTGCGCCCGAGGGGCAGATGCCAGTACAAGCCCCGCATCCTTTACATAAAATATCATTCACTTTCATGACCCTTTCTGGCTCAGAGAAGGAAAGGGCACCATAAACGCACATCTCCTGGCAAAGCCCGCATCCAGAACAAAGCTCCTCGTCGATGAAAGCGGTTATCGGCTCTACTTTCACCTTGCCCTTGGTTATCAATGCCGCGGCTTTAGCTGCCCCCGCTGAGGCTTGGGCTACTGTTTCGGGGATATCCTTGGGACCCTGGCAACAGCCAACAACAAAAACACCATCGGTCAAGGTAGCTATTGGATCGAGCTTGGCATGCCTCTCCAAAAAGAAGCCATCTCTGCTCCTGCTGATGTTAAACAATCTGGCAACCTGGTCTGCGTCAGCGCGCGGCTCTAAGGCTATGCACAAGATAACCATATCAACCGGGACGCGGATCATGTCTCCCAAAAGCGTGTCGGCAACAGAGACAGTTAGCTTCCCTTTCTCCTCTTCAGTCAAGGCACGGTTGGTGACTCTGGCCACCTTCCCTCGGATGAACTTGACGCCTTCCTCTGAGAGGCGATCATAGAATTCCTCAAAGCCCTTGCCGACGCAGCGCATATCGATATACATCTGATATACTTCGGCATTGGTTTTTTCCTTTATCAGGTGGGAGTACTTGAGGGCGTACATGCAACATACCTGAGAGCAATATTCATGGTAGTTCTTATCACGGCTGCCAACGCAGTGGATGATAGCTATGCTTTCTGGCTCTCGACCGTCTTTGAGCAGGATGTTGCCGCCGGTCGGTCCCGCAGCGCTACACATCCGCTCAAACTGGAGGGCGGTGATCACATTATCATATCTACCATAGCCATACTGAGAAATAACACTGGGATCGAAAACATCGTAGCCGGTAGCCAGAATAATTGAGCCCATCTCCAACTCGACAATTTGGTCCTCTTGCTCAAGATCGATGGCATCAGCTTCGCAGAGCTTCACGCATTGGCGGCACTCTGAGCAAACGCCGCAGGACAAGCACCGCCGTGCCTCTGCTTGCGCCTGCCTAATAGAATACCCCTGCTCCACTTCGCTGAAATCCTTAATGCGTTTCAGCGGCGCAACTTCCGCCATCTTGACTCTACTCTTGGTGGGGTATCGTCTCTTGAGCGCGGCGATTTCCTCTGCGCTGAGTTTCTCCGCGGGCTTCCCTTTCTCCGCTCTGTCCAAGGGCTGTGCCCGGAGATATTTATCTATGGACTGTGCTGCCTTCTTGCCAGCGGCGATAGCATCGATCACCATGGCCGGTCCGGTGACCACATCGCCTCCGGCGAACACCCCTTCGATATTGGTGGCTAAGGTCGCCTCATCGACCACAAGAGTGCCTCTGCCAGAGACCTCCAGCCCCAGACCTTCAGCAAAATCGAGGTTTGATGCCTGACCTAAAGCCGGGATCACGGTATCGACATCGATGACGAACTCAGAGCCAGGAACCGGGACAGGGCGTCTCCTTCCCGTTTCATCTGGGGCACCGAGTTCCATCCGCTGACACTCTAATTGGGACACCCTGCCCTTTGCCGAGACCACTCTACTGGGAGTTGCGAGGAACATGATCTCGATCTTTTCTGCCTCAGCTGCTTTGACCTCGGCAGGGGTAGCCGGCATCTCGGCGCGGGAGCGCCGGTAGACGATGGTTACTGAGGCTCCGAGACGGCGTGCCACTCGGGCAGCGTCGATGGCGGTATTGCCACCGCCGATCACGGCGACCTTCTTCCCGATCTTCACCTTCTCACCCATATTCACTGCTCTCAGCAAATCAACCCCAGGGACCACTCCCGCTGCCTCTTCCCCGGGCACATTTAGCTTTAAGCTCTCATGGGCTCCTGGGGCGATAAAGACTGCCTCATGAGCTGTCTTCAGGTCATCGAGCTCGACATCGACTCCTACCTGGGTGTTGGTCTTTATCTCAACCCCCAGTCTCTCAATATATCCGATCTCCTTGCTCAGGATGTCTTTAGGCAACCTGTACCCCGGGATGCCTACCCGCAGCATGCCCCCTGGCTCGGAGAGTGCTTCATAAATGGTCACTTGGTGACCAAGGAGGGCGAGGTCGTGGGCACAGGCGAGCCCTCCGGGGCCGCTGCCAATGACAGCTACCTTCTTACCGTTCTTGGCGATCTGTGGGACTTCCAGCTTGTCGATATCGATCTGATCGGCGACAAACCTCTTTAAAGAGGCGATCGCCAGCGGCTGATCGACATAACCACGTTTGCAGGCATCCTCACAAGGATGGTAACAGACTCGACCGCAGATGGCGGGGAGGGGATTAGTCCTTCGGAGCAACTTATAAGCTTCCTCAAACTTCCCCTGATCAATTAAGGCGAGATAGCCTTGGATGTCCATATGGATCGGGCACGCCAGTTTACAAGGCGTCTCCTTTTTATCGATGACGTATTTATTGGGGATGGCCTGAGGGAAGGGGATGTAGATAGCTTTGCGTTTATCCAAGCCAACGTCAAACTCACTATCCACCTCCACCGGGCAGACCTTAACACACTCGCCACAGCCGGTGCATTTATCCTCGTCAATATAGCGCGCCTTCTTCCGCACTTTGACCTTAAAATTGCCGATATAGCCTGATATCTCCTCTACCTCGCTATAGGTCATTAGCTCGATATAGGGGTGAGAGCCCAGCGAAGCCATCTTCGGGGTCAGGATGCAGGCGGAGCAATCCAAAGTGGGGAATGTCTTGTCCAATTGAGCCATATGCCCGCCAATTGAGGGCTCCCTCTCCACCAAATAGACCTTATACTCGGAATCGGCGATTTCCAGGGCAGCTTGGATGCCGGCAATGCCACCGCCCACAACCAAGGCATTAGGGCTAACCGGGACCTCCTTAGCCTGCAGTGGCTCATGGTAGAAAACTCTCCTCACCGCAGCCCGGACCAAGGCAGCAGCTTTCTCAGTGGCCAAATCCCTATCTTTATGCACCCAGCTACAGTGCTCCCGAATATTAGCCATCTCGAATAGATAGGGATTTAGCCCAGCCTGTTCACAGACTCTGCGAAAGGTGGGCCCATGCATCAGCGGTGAGCAAGAAGCGACAACGACGCGATTGAGCCCCAGCTCCTTGATGTCGTTCCTGATAAGCTCTTGCCCCGGGTCAGAGCACATGAACTCATAATCACGGGCCACCACCACCGAGTCCAGGCCTTGAGCATGCTCAGCTACCTTTTTCACATCGACCGTGGCGGCGATATTTGTTCCGCAGTGGCAAACGTAGACCCCGATCCTTCGCTCCATATTAACCCTTCGGTCAGAGTGCCATCACTTCAGCTAATAGTTGCTGCTGAGTGAAACCACGGAGGTTAGCAGCCCCGGAGCGGCAGGTGGCGACGCATAAGCCGCAGCCCTTACACAGGCTCTCATTGACCACAGCCACTGTGCGACCATCTGCGCTGATCTGAGAATCGATGGCGCTGAACGGGCAGACCTCGGTGCAAAGGAGGCAGCCAATACATCTCATGCCATCTATGGTCGCTGTCATCGGGTCCGAAGTCAGGGTACCCTTGCTGATAAGGGCTAAGATTCGGGCAGCACCGGCCGAAGCCTGAGCCACCGTATCCGGGATATCCTTGGGGCCCTGGCAACAGCCAACAACAAAAACACCATCGGTCAAGGTAGCTATTGGATCGAGCTTGGCATGCCTCTCCAAAAAGAAGCCATCTCTGCTCCTGCTGATGTTAAACAATCTGGCAACCTGGTCTGCGTCAGCGCGCGGCTCTAAGGCTATGCACAAGATAACCATATCAACCGGGACGCGGATCATGCCTCCCAGGATGGCGTCCGCAACGCAGACAGTTAGCTTCCCTTTCTCCTCTTCAGTTAAAGCACGGTCGGTGACTCTGGCCACCTTCCCTCGGATGAACTTGATACCTTCCTCTGAGAGGCGATCGTAGAATTCCTCAAAGCCTTTGCCGAAACAGCGCATATCGATATACATTTGATATACCTCGGCATCGGTTCTTTCCTTTATCAGGTGGGAGAATTTGAGGGCATACATGCAACATACCCGAGAGCAATATTCGTGGTAATTCTTATCGCGGCTGCCAACGCAGTGGATGATGGCTATGCTCTGCGGCGCTTGACCGTCCTTGAGCACGATATCGCCGCCAGTGGGTCCCGTGGCGCTACACATCCTCTCAAACTGGAGGGCGGTGACCACATTATCATATCTACCATAGCCATACTGAGAAATAACACTGGGATCGAAAACATCGTAGCCGGTAGCCAGAATAATTGAGCCCACCTCCAACTCGACAATTTGATCGTCATGCTCAAGATTGATGGCATCGGCGTCGCAGAACGGTTCACAGGCACGGCACCTAAAGCAGGCCCCCTCATCGATAACATATTTGTTGGGAACGGCTTGCGGGAAGGGGATGTAGACAGCTTTTCGTTGACCCAAGCCAACGTCGAACTCACTATCCACTTCCGCTATGCACCCTTTAACGCACTCGGCACAGCCAGTGCATTTATCCTCGTCAACATAGCGGGCCTTCTTCCTCACTTTGACCTTGAAGTTGCCGATATAGCCCGATACCTGCTCCACCTCGCTATAGGTCATCAGCTCAATATAGGGGTGAGAGCCCACTGAGCTCATTTTTGGGGTCAGGATGCAGGCGGAGCAATCCAAGGTGGGGAATGTCTTATCCAGTTGCATCATGTGCCCGCCAATTGAGGGCTCCCTCTCCACCAGATAGACCTTATGCTCGGAATCGGCGATTTCCAGAGCAGCCTGGATGCCGGCAATGCCGCCACCTACAACCAAGGTGTTGGGGTTAACCGGGACCTCCTTAGCCTCCAGTGGCTCGTGGTGCAAAACCCTCCTTACCGCGGCCCGGATCAAAGCCTCGGCTTTCTCGGTAGCTAAATCCCTATCTTTATGCACCCAACTACAGTGCTCCCGGATATTGACCATCTCGAATAGATAGGGATTTAGCCCAGCCTGTTCACAGACTCTGCGGAAGGTGAGCTCGTGCATCAGCGGCGAGCAGGCGGCGACAATGATACGGTTGAGCCCCAGCTCCTTGATGTCGTTCCTGATGAGCTCTTGCCCCGGGTCGGAGCACATGAACTCATTATCGCGGGCTATCACTACTGACTCGAGGCCCCGAGCATACTCGGTCACCTTTTTCACATCGACTGTAGCGGCGATATTTGTCCCGCAGTGGCAGATGTAGACTCCGATCCTCGCCATATTAACCCCCTGAGCTTGTTAAATTGCGGCTTGGAGCAATTCCAAGATGTCCCTGATTTCAATAGCATCACCCTTTTCCATTGTTAACAGGCTGTCATCAAAATTGAGCATACAGTAAGGGCAGGAGACCGCTAACACCTCCGCTCCGACGTCAATAGCTTGCTCTATCCTGATATCGGAGAACCTCTCCTCCTTCTTGGTCTCCATCCAAATCCTCCCCCCGCCGCCACCACAGCACAGGCTATCTGGGCCGGAATCTGGGAGCTCGATCAATTCCAAGCCGGGAATGCTGTTTAGAATCTTCCGCGGCTCATCATATATCTTATTGTGACGCCCCAGATAACATGAGTCGTGATAGGCCACCTTTTTATTGAGCTCCTTGGTTGGCTTTATTTTGCCCTCGTCGATGAGTTGTGCCAGAAATTGGGTGTAGTGAATAACCTCAAAATTGCCCCCCAACCCGGGATATTCATTCTTAAAGGCGTGATAGCAGTGAGGGGAGAGGGTGAGGATTTTGCTGACGCCGTTCCTGGTGAAAACCTCGATATTATTTTTGGCCAGGCTCTGGAATAAGCCCTCATCTCCTGCTTTGCGGGCACTCTCGCCACAGCAACTCTCCTCGGGGCCTAAGATGCCGAAATCCACTCCTGCCTTTTTGAGGACGTTGACGGCAGCGATGGCTATCCTTCTCGCCCGGGGGTCATAAGCGGGAGTACAGCAAGGGGAAAATAGCAACTCGGTGCCCGCGGTGAACATTTTTATATCCAGCCCCTTAGCCCAATCTGCCCTCTTCTCCCGCGCCTCCCCCCATGGATTGCCCACCGTGCCGATGCTGGTCATCGTCGTTCTAAGCGCCTTGGGTATCACTCCCCCCAGAACGCCGATGCGGCGGATAGCTCTTACGATATCTATGATCTCCACATCCCGGGGGCACCGCTCGACACAAGCACCGCAAGTGGCACACAGCCATATCTCCTCGTTTTCCAAGTCGACCAGGCCGAATTGTGCCTGATGGATAAGCCTTTGGGTCACGAAGCTTCTTACCAGGTTCCACGGGCAAATGCCGGTGCAGAGGCCACATTGGTAGCATGATTTGACGGGCTCACCACCAGCCTCTATGATGGCATCCGCTGCTTCCTTAAACGGGTTTATCACTGCCATGTTAGCTCCTAAAAATGTGATTATACTACAGGAAATCCTTCCTCTTTGAAGGTGGCTACGGGCAATTCATCCTCCAGGCTGCGGCCCGGGACATAGCGCAGCATCTTTTGCACCCCTTCCCCCACCGCTCGGAAAATGACCGTCAGCGGCAGCCTGCTCGGGCAGGCGCTCTCGCACAAGCCGCAACCGACGCAAGAAGCCACCATGTGATTCAAGCGGGTCAACTGAAAAAGGAGGATCTCCGTGGGCATGCGCAGGGCGCCCGCTCGCTGTGCCCAGCGAAAGTAACGCTCCGACTCGGGCTCAAAGGTTGCTGTGCGGAAAAAGCACTCCTTGCAAAAGCAGATCGGACAGGCCACAGCACAGTTGTAGCAGCCAATGCAAGTGGCAAACTGGTCCGCAAATTCAGTTATGCTCTTCGTCTGCTGGCGAAACTCGGCGAAGGCCCGGTCTCGCGCCCCGCTGCGGAGTTCCACCAGCTTGGCTATTGCCTTATCTCGATCTGGTGCCTCTCCTTCTGCGAGCCCCAACTTTGCCGCCAGCTCGCTTTCCAGCGTGATCAGTATCCCATCCTCAACCCCGATCAGCCCCAGTGTGATGTCCGCTCCCCTGGGGGTGGGAAATTCGCAGATCTGACAAGCCGGGCGCAGGGGGATGGGGAGTGGTTCGGCATCCCCTTCAGCTATTCTCCTTTGCAGTTCGGCCACTACCAGTGCTCCCTTCTCCTCCGCCACCCCTTCCATCTCGTCTATCAGACGGGCGTAGTCCGCCACCTCGTAGGTGCCCAGGCAGTCGATGCCGATAATGGTCAGGTTTTCCATATCGGCCTGCCTCAGTTTGACCAGTTCAATGAGGGCTCGGATCTCGCAGGAGCGCAGGACAGCCCCTACTTTGCGCTGGGGTTTATCCACGGTCAGTTGCGAGACCAGGATAGCGGAGTTCACGGGCATCACTGGGGAGAGGGGATTGGCTCTGCTCAGGTAGGCGGGGTCCTGCACTAAGGTTTGAACCAGGCTGCGCCCTTGGGCGATTTCCTGGGGGACCAATAATACATCGACGATCTGTTTTTCCAGGAGATCGGCCAGGAAGCGTCGCAACGCTCCCAGGATGTCGCCCGCTTCCACAGCGAGGATGGTATTTATGTTCATGGCTTGTTGCACCTCCGGTGGCAATACCATAAGCTATGGGCCCCCGTTTGCCCCCTGCCAAACTGCCCAGGGATGCCGCAGCGGATTGGGTTCCTTGGCCTTTAACTCGTTTACCATCTCTCGTATTGTGCTGGCGAAAAGCTGGCCTTCGCTGGCGCTGATCCAGCGCAACCACACTCGATCCTCAGCAAAACCCACTTGATGCAGGATGTTCATTAGGATATCTACCCGGCGCTGAGCCTTATAGTTGCCATTCTGATAGTGGCAAGTGTTAGGGTGGCAGCCGCCGATGAGCACGCCATCGGCTCCGCTGAGCAGGGCATTGATAATGTACACCGGATCGATAGCCCCGGTGCACATCAGGCGGATAATCCTGACATTGGGTGGATATTCCAAATGGGATGTGCCAGCGAGATCGGCTCCCTGGTAAGCGCACCAATTACAGAGGAAGGCAATTATCCTTGGTTCGAATTCAGCCATGTTTTATATCTAAAGGGGAATTACCAAGAGTGAGTGATAGCCCCGGGCTCACAAGCGGCGACACAGGGCAAATTCTTCATTTCCCTAATCGATTCCTCAGTTTGCACCCCAGCAAGGGAGGTCAAATACGGCTTGCACGAAGCGCAGGTATATCTTATCTTTTTCCGCTGTGCGTCGGTGACAAAGGCCACTGGCTCTTCACGGAACGGGTCATTGGGGTCCTCTCCCACCCCCAGAACCCCGTAAGGGCAGGCTGGGACACAGTCGCCACAGCCATTGCACTTATCGGTGTCGATGGTGATGAAATACTCCCCAGAGCCATCCTTGTAGCCATAGTTAGCCCGCATGTGTCACCGCCTTCACTTCTTGGCTTCTTTCTCCACGAGAGCCTTGGCGAAAAGGGCAGCACCAATAGCACCAGCGATCTGGGTGTCATATTTGCTGGTGAGGGACTCGAGGCCGAGCTCGGCGAATAACCTCTTGGTCACGCCGATGTTCTTGGCAATGCCTCCGGTGATGGCGAAATCCTTTTCCACCCCGATTCGCTCCAGCAAAGTGTATATCCGGTGAGCCATCGCCGAGCAGTAAGCAGCGATGACCTTGTTCTTGGGCACTCCTCTCTTCAGCATACCTGTAGCCTCTGATTTGGCGAAGATGACGCATGTGCTGGTCACCGGAGGTGGTTCATCATCGATATCAAATGACAGCTCGCCGATCTCGTTGATGGACACACCCATGAGGTCAGCGAACACCTCCATACCGCGACCGGTGCCCGCAGCGCACTTATCGTTCATCAAAAAGGTGAGCACCTTGCCCCGTTCATCACAATGGATCGCCTTGCAGTCTTGTCCACCCATATCGAGCACCGTTCTCACCGTGGGACCATACATGAAATTTGCTCCCCGGGCATGGCAGGCGATCTCGGTGATCGTCCTCTGGGCAAAGGGGACATTAACCCGGCCATAGCCGGTGCCAATGGAATATCGGATATCGTCTATGGCCAGCCCTGTATCCTCTAAGGCCCAGTTCATAGCCCTCATGGCGCTGTCCGGGCTATCGGAGCCGGTGCGCATATTGCTATAGGCGTAGAGCTCGCCATCAACCATGACCACAGCCTGGCTGCTCACCGAGCCGACATCGCAGCCAGCGGTGATGAGCTTATCCTTTTTCCCGTTCAAATCTATATCTGGGTTGGTCCACCTCGTCTCCAGCCATCTCCAATACTCTTTTTTCTCTGCCATTTACTCACCTCCTGGCGTTTTCACATCTTGCCCTCACTCCGGCTTTTCCACAATCTGCCCGGTAACTTCAACAGCGTAGATACCGGTTGCAGCAGCTACCGCTGCCCCCAGCGCGCCAACGTATTCCGGGTCCTCGGGCACCAGCACCTCCATGCCAAGGCCTCTCTTCATGGCGTCAACGAAGCCCGGGTTGCGAGCCATGCCACCGATGAGAACCACATCCTTTTCCAACCCTACCCGGCGAACCATGGAAATGATCCTCTCCGCTATGGCGTCGTGCACCGCTCGAGCCACGTCCTCCTTGAGCACTTTGGCATGGATCAATGATACCACCTCGGACTCGGCGAAGACAGCACACTGGGCGTTCATTGGTGTCGCCTTGGTCGATTTGAGTGCTATCTTGGCGAACTCCTCCAAAGGCATCTCAAGTGCTCTGGCCATAGCCTCGGTAAAGGTGCCGGAGCCGGCAGCGCATTTCTCATTTACGGCGAAGTCCTTGACCCTGCCCATCTCGTCGCACTTTATCCCCCGACCTTCCTCAGCGCCAACGTCGATCACCGTGCGCGCTGAGGGGAACAGGTACACTGCACCCCGAGCATCAGCGCCGACATCGGTGAACGTGTCATCAGCGTAGGGAGCCGTTTCCCTACCGGCGCCTGTAGCTACAATGCGCTCCACATCCTCGCGTTTGATTTTGGCCTGTTGCAGCACTTCATTGAACAGCCGCTCAGCATCCTCCTTCTCCTCGAAGCCGGCTATGGTCAAGCCCTTGGCCAAAACCGTGCTGTCCTGGAGCAGCAGCACCTTTATCGTCTTGGCTCCCATATCTATACCTGCGGTTATCATCTCCCCTCCTTTTTCGGGTGCTTTAAGCCTTAAGCTTCTGCAATCCTAAGCCCTCCATGAAGGCATCAATGCGAGCCCGTATTCGAGCTTCGTCAAAGCTCCTCCAGTCTGCCATGTCAGCCTCATAGGTGAATACGTGGAAGCCAGCATCCATCAGAGCTAATCTGCTCTCGGGAACGCTCTGAGACATCATCTCACAGCCACGATTGTAGTGCAGGACTGCAGCGTCGGCCTTCCATTGCCGGCACAGCTTGATCAAGATATCGTTTTTCAGCGCGATGGAGTATTCCTGTTTCCAGAACGGTTTAGTCAGGAGCCAATCAACCATAACCCGGACTGCATCCTCTCTGGTCCTCATCTTGATGCCGAGCTGCTCCGGGGTTTTCCTTGCTATCCTATTCCCGTGTTCATCCTCCTCCCATATGCCGACGAGGCCAAATATATAATGGGAGCCAACGCTGGTGGCGCCATATTCCTCCCATTGCCGATATATATCGAGGAAGTACCATGGCGGTGCGCAATCCTCCATTATCCTGAACCTCTCAGTGGGCACAGCAGCAACACCTATTGCTATCCTATCCTTCAGCTCATCTCTTAATGTCTTATAGATATCGGTGACTTCCTTCCTGTGCCTGTTTATTGCCGCGAGGTTGAAGTAGGGATACATCGACTTGGCATCTATAGGGGCCGGGACTGCTTGGTTCAGCCAGCAGATCTCAGCCCATAGCGAAGTCGCGTTACAGTCGTTGTTCACCGCCTCGATGAACTTCTCATCGTCAAATCTTCGCCCCCATTTCTCCTGCGCCAGCTTATCCAGCTCCTCAATGGCGTCAAGCACCTGATCAACAACATACTTAAGCCTGTGCTCCTCCAGCGGCTCCTTCCCTGGGCCAACTTCATAAGGACCGACGCTGACATCAATGGCAAAGAAAGGTACATCCCCACCTTCATACTCATTGACTAACTGCTTCCATTTGGCATGGCTGCAACAGATATGGTTTTGCAATATTAGATCCGGCTTGGGCATCGGCCCGCCGAAGGTGTATTCGCCGAGGATGACCGAGCCCACATAGTTGCGCAGGTAGCCGCACAAATCCACAGCCCAACCTTTTGATTCTACAGTTTCCATGCATCTGGTGGAGAAATCGCGATCAAAGGCAGTGCTGGCACCATAGGGCTCTCCGGCGAGGAAATAGGCATCGTCGCCCAACCCAGCAACTATGGGCAGGAAGGCCCAGGCACTGCCAGTAATACATAGCCCGCCCTTATCATGGGCTTCGGCATAGTTGCGATAATAATCTACCCTCATCTCCTTAGCCCATTTCCAGGTCTTAAGCGGCTCCCCTTTGTACTTCTTGACTTCAGTCGCTGTCTTCAGATATTCGCCCGTTTCCTGCTTTTTGGCTTTCGGCATCTTCATCTCTTGCCTCCTGATTGTTAAAACAATAGTTCCTCTGCCGTTAGCATCTCGACAAAGGCTTCAAAGCGAACCTTAAACTGCCCGACGGGGACGGTGACATCCAGTTCGAAGCGGTAGCAGGGGATGCCATTCTGTTCCAGAAACTCGATGAGCGCAGGTAGGTCCAGCTCATGGGGGTCGCAGAACTTTTGCTGTACCAAGACCGCACCCTGAACATTCCAGTCCTTAGCCAGGTTCAAGATGTGAGGGAATCTGGTCCTCTGAGGCCAGTCCTTGCTGGGACAGGCAGGACGGTCTATGTAGCGGGCGGCGATAGCAGCCAGCCGATCCTCGTTCTTAACCACTTGGTTCCAGAAATATCTACTCCCGGTGCAGTGATCATCAATTACGATGGTGGAATTGGTTGATTCTATCATCCTTATAAACTCGACATCGTCGTTTTCGCTGCCAACCATGAGCAATCTGGTGCCAGTTGGCCGCTCCAGCTTCCTCTGCGGCAGCTGGGGCAAGATCTTTTTCAGCTCCTCACTGTGCTCTCTTTTATCCATGATCTGGCTGGCGACCACCATATACATTGCCTCTAAGCCGGTGAGAGGGGGATTATCAGCTTTCCTCAATTCATAGACCTCTCTCATCAGGCGCCGGTTCTCGTCCAGGATGTCTATTCCCCGGTCCAGATCTTCATCGCTGATCTCCCTCCCAATCCATTGCTCCAGGGATTTCTTGAATAAGGCAAGCTCTTCCCTCAAATAGGGATATGCGCGCGGGCTCTGAACGCCGTGGGGGAAATATATGTAGTAGTTGTAGTCGATAGGTATATGCAATCTCCAGCTATCAAAGGGCTGGCGCAAATGCAGACACGATTGTGCGATTGTGATGCCATCTAAGTAGTCATATCTCCCCTGTAGACCTTGAGCCAGGACATCGCGGCAAAAGGGACAAAACATGCCGAAGATGTAAGGCTCGGTGTAGCTCTGAGGCTCATGGCTGCCCAGCATTCGCACTGGGAGGATATCAGCGGCGCAGATGATCTCCTCGGGGCAATAGCTGCAAAAGCAGCCCATAACCTTGCCTCCGGTCCGTTTCTTCCAGTCCTGAGCATAATCATGCCGCTTTTCGTACACTTCCTGGAATCTGTCAAACATCTGCACTCTCCTTACCACTGAGATATTCGAATATCCAGCTCTCCCTATTCATCGCTCCATACTGGCTTCCTCTTCTCAAGGAAGGCGCGCAGACCCTCCACGCCATCTCTCGACTTTGCTATCACATTGAGATAGATATCCTCTGATATCCTCAGTGCCTCAGCAAAGGGCAGGTCGTACCCGGCGTAGAGTGCCCGCTTGCTGGCTTTAATCGCCACCAAGCTATGGGCTGTCAATTTGGCCACAAATTTAGCTACCGCCTCCTCCAACTCGACTTCTGGCACCACCATATTTACCAAGCCGAGCCTCTGTGCCTCTGTGGCATCTATGCTATCGCCTGTGAGCAGGAACTCGAATGCCTTTTTCCTGCCCATGATTCGGGGAAATGCCGCTATCGCCAACGGGGCATAGACAGCTAATTTAATCTCTGGCTGGCCAAATTGCGACCCCTCAGCGGCGATAACTATGTCGCAGAAGCAGGCGACCTCACAGCCTCCACCTAAACAGTAGCCTTTTACCACCGCTATCGTTGGCTGTTCCAATGATATCATGGTGCGAAATAGGTTGCCAAATGTCGGGATCGCCTCATCCACTTTGTCCGGTAAGTGATCAGGAACGGAGACGCCGGTTGAAAACGCCTTATCACCAGCGCCGCTGAGAATCAATACCTTGATCTCCTTGCTCCTCTTCACCTCCTCTATGGCCTCGATCATCTCGTGTAAGGTCTTGATGTCTATGACATTAGCCGGCGGTCTGTTTATGGTGATCCTGCCTACCCTGTCCTTCACTTCGAAGATGATGTTCTCAAAATCCATTCCCAGACTCCCTTGGTTACATAAATTTGACCCTCTTATGAGGGTCCTGTTGTATCCATATCGAAATCATGGAATCGCCTTTCTTCATGATCCTGTAGCTGGCTAATCCCCAATTCTCTATGTTAACACAAATTTGACTTGACAGTCAATGTCATTTGCTTTGCTTTGTAGCCTGTATGGCAGCAGCACACACCTTTAATTCCGGAATCTTGGCTATGGGGTCAAGGGCTGGATTGGTCAGCATATTTGCCGCACATTCAGCGAAGTGAAATGGTATGAATATCACGCCGGGCTTAACCTTGTCGCTAACCAAGGCTTTGATTTTTATTTTGCCTCTTCTTGAGGCGACCTCAACCCAATCCCCGTCCTCTATTCCCAGCTTATTTGCATCCTCGGGGTTGACCTCTACAAATGCCTCAGGGAACTCATTATTTAATGCTGGTGATCTTCGGGTCATGGTGCCGGTGTGGAACTGAGACATAACCCGTCCCGTGGTCAGGATATAGGGATACTGGCTATCCGGCTCTTCTGCCGGCTCTCTATAGGCCACGGCATGGAACTTCCCCTTTCCCCTGGTGAATTGCTTTGTGTGTAAGATAGGAGTTCCGGGGTGGCTTTCGTCGGGGCACGGCCATTGCAGGCCATCGGGTTGGTTTAGCCTTTCATAGTTCATGCCAGCATATTGCGGCGTCACCTTTCGCAGCTCGTCAAATATCTCGCTTGGCGAGTCGAATGGGAATAGTTGACCGGCGCCGATAACCCTTGCCAGCTCACACACAATCTCCCAATCCGGCCTCGACTCTCCCGGCGGGTCTATCGCCTTTCTTATCCGCTGTACCCTTCTCTCGGTGTTGGTAAACGTTCCCTCCTTCTCAGCCCAACAGGCAGAGGGCAAAACAACATCAGCGAGCTTCGCCGTCTCGGTGAGAAATATGTCCTGAACGACGAGGAATTCCAGACTCTCAAGTCCGTGCTGTACGTGGCTTATATTGGGGTCGGATACCATGGGGTTTTCTCCGGTTATATACATCGCCTTTACCTTTCCCTCGGAGGCGGCGTTTATCATCTCGACAACGGTTAAGCCGACGTGAGGCGGGAGTTCAGCTACACCCCAGACCTCTGCTATCTTTGCCCTCTTCTCGGCATCGGTTACTGCCTGATAACCGGGGAATACATTGGGCAAAGCTCCCATATCACAGGCACCCTGAACATTGTTCTGCCCTCGCAGCGGATTTATCCCGCTGCCTGCTCTGCCCACATTGCCGGTCAACATAGCCAGATTTGCTATGCTCATCACATTATCGGTGCCGGTGCTGTGTTGCGTTATTCCCATGGCGAAGAGGATGGCGCTGCTTTTGGCCTCGGCGTAGATCAAAGCAGCCTTCTCGATATCCGCTGCCGGCACCCCGGTGATCCTCTCCACCTTGTCCAAGGGATAATCCCGGACCGTTTGCAACAGGTCTTGAAATCCCTCTGTCCTCTCTTGGATGAACTCTTTATCCTCGAGCCCGTGGTCAATGATTACCTTCATCATCCCATTTAAAAGCGCCACATCACTGCCGGGTTTCTGCTGCAAATAGACATCGGCCACATTACAAAGCTGAATGCCCTTGGGGTCAGCAATGATAATCTTGGCTCCTCTTTCCTTAGCCACGATTATTCTTCTGGCAATCAGAGGATGTTGCGCTGTGGTATCGGACCCGATGATGAAAATGCAATCGGCTACCCCCAGGTCAGCTATGGAATTGGTCATTGCTCCGCTGCCAAAGGCAGCGAGGAGGCCAGCCACGGTGGAGGCGTGGCAGAGGCGGGCGCAATGGTCAACATTATTGGTGCCAATAACTGCGCGGGCGAACTTTTGTATTAAATAGTTCTCTTCATTGGTGCACTTAGCCGAGGAAAGAACAGCAATGGCATCGGGGCCATCTTTGCCCTTGATCTCCTTGAGCTTCTTCGCAACCAAATTCAGAGCTTCATCCCAGGTTGCCTCTCGGAATGAGCCGTTATCCTTGATCAGTGGTTTCTTCAGTCGATCCTGGTGCCCGATGAATTGGTGGGCATTCCATCCTTTGATGCATAATCTGCCCTCGCTTATCTGGTGCCTTGACCAGGGCATAGTCCCGACGGCATTCCCGTCTTTGGCCGCCAGCAGGATGCCACACCCGGCGCCGCAGTAAGGACAGATGGTGGGGATGAAGCTAAGCAAGTTCAACGCCCCCTGTCTTCAATTCCTCTTCGCTGATTGTCCCCAAAGGAGGGAGGACAGCGATATCGATTCCCGGTTCATAGTGAAAGATGGAGCTTAGCTCTTTGTGCAACATGTGATAGAGCTTTGATATCGGGATCTGCATGGGGCAAGCCGCCTCACATTGGCCGCAATTTAAGCAGCTATCGGCAACGTGGATCAGCCTAACGAGATGAAAGAGCTTCTCCGGAGGCAGTTTCCCGGCCTTGATCAAGATCCTGTCGGCATCGAGGTAACAATCCTTACAGTAGCATATAGGACATGCGTTTCTACAGCCGTAGCACTTGATACATTTGTCAAACTGGCGGAGCCAATAATTGAGTCTGTCTTCAGCCGCCATTCCCCGCATCTCAGCGAAATCCTCTTCTTGCCGCCGGGTCGCTCTCTCCTTTATTGCTGCTGATTCTATTTCGCCCCCCTCGTCTGCTGATAACTTTGCCGCAGAGATTATCTCCCTCCCTTTCTCGGTGTTGACGGTGATCGACATCGGCTCCCGATCGATGCCACAGCTGATATCAGCCATAGTTGGCACCGGGTATTCACAGCGGCGGCAGTTTGGAGCCAGGAGGGTTTCATCTAAGGCTGTTCTTTCCCCGCTGGCCTCGATTTCGCTGCCCAGGATGTAAAGCTCCTTTGCTATCTTATCGCTGGGCTTGGCCACTCCATGGCATTCAATCCCGATCATGTAGATATTATCTATATTGATCTGATTTCTCTTCGCCAGCTCTATTATGCCCCTGGCGTCACAGGAGCGAACGACGACGGCGATCTTCTTATCCTTATCGCCGTACTCGGCGAGCAATTTGGCCAGGCTAAGCGGGTTATATGAGGTGACAACTATCTTTTCTGCATCCCGCTCATCGGCAATGAAGGCGGGGACGATATCGTATTCATCCAGTCCCTGGACGAAGGCTAACACCTCATCGACCAGCCCCGATCTCAGCATGGCTCTGATGATATCTCGAATTTTTTCGCTGTATTCGCTCCGTCCCATTCAGCTGCCTTTTAACGGATTAGGCCCCAGCTTTTTGATCGTCTCAGTGAACTCTCTCACCGTATCGGCGAATCTGATCCCCTCTGAGGCGGAGACCCACTCCAGCCGGACCCTATCGGGCTCAATCCCCATGGTGTCAAGCAGTTTTTTTACCGCCGTGATCCTGCGCCTGGTATAATAATTCCCTTTCATGTAATGGCAATCACCGGGGTGGCAGCCGCTGATGAGCACACCATCGACCCCGCCCAGTAATGCTTTTAATATGAATATCGGGTTCACCCGGGCACTGCACATCACTCGCAGCACTCGGATATTAGGCGGGTATTGCAGCCTGCTGACCCCGGCCAGGTCAGCGCCGGCATAACTACACCAGTTGCACAGGAAACCAAGTATCTTGGGCTCAAATTCGTTGTTCACACAAAGGCCTCTATTTGGGCTAAGATATGTTTGTCCTCAAAGCCGCGCAGCGAGCAGGCAGCAGAGGGACAAACGGCTGCGCAGTTGCCACATCCTTTACATAATAACTCGTTAACTTTGGCTACCCATCTCTCTTGGTCAAATGCTATCGCCTCGTAAGGGCAGGCATGGATACATAGCTGACACCCGGAGCAGGCATCCTCATCGATGGCGGCGACAACGCCCTCACTCAATATCACCTCTTTGGACAGTATAGTCGCTGCCCGCGAGACAGCAGCCTGGGCCTGGGCGATGCTTTCCTTTATCGACTTCGGGTTATGGGCCAGACCACACATAAAGACGCCATCAGTGGCGAAGTCCACAGGGCGAAGCTTCATGTGAGCCTCCAGGAAGAAGCCATCCTCATTTAACGGCACTTTGTATAGCTGAGACAGATGTTTGTTGCCCTCCGCAGGGACCATTGCTGCGGCCAAAGCCAATATATCGGCATCGATGACAAGGCGCTCACCCAATATGGGTTCGGTCACGCTGACCTTGAGCCCGTCTTCGCCTTTTTCCACCACCGGTTTATCATCCACTTCGTAGCGAATGAAGACTACTCCCTTATCCCTGGCTTGTTGGTAATAATCCTCATCAAAACCATAGGTCCTTATATCCCGATAGAGGATATAGATGTTCATCTCTGGATTTACCTCTTTGAGCTTTAAGGCACACTTCACTGAATCACCACAGCAAATCCGGCTGCAATAAGGTCTCTCCTCATCCCTGGAGCCGACACATTGAATCATGACCAAGTTATGGGGGTCAGTGACCCTGTTGTTGCCTTTAGCTATCTCCCCTTCTAATTCCAACAAGGTTAGCACCCTGGGGTCTTCCCCATAGAGATACTCACTTGGCTTGTATTCCTCAGCGCCGGTGGCGATTATGGTCACTCCGTGCTCTATTTCCTCGATCTTGCCTTCGGGCATCTTCGATAGCTTGGTGCTGAAGTTGCCAATATAGCCAGTGGCCTCAACGATATCGGAGCTGGTATGGACGTGGATTAGGGGATGTTGGTCAACACTTTGGCTGAGCCCGGCGAGATATTCCTGAACGTCTTCTCCGCCCAAAGTGTGATGGATTCTCCTCGCCATCCCGCCCAGGCTTTCGCTCTTTTCTACCAGGTGGATCTCAAATCCCTGTTGGGCGAGGCTCAGGGCCGATACCATGCCCGCGATGCCACCGCCAGCAACCAGGGCCACAGGCGTCACCTTTAATGAAAATCTCTTCAGTGGCTCGAGCAGCGTGGCCTTGGCTACTGCCATGCGCACCAGCTCTTTTGCTTTTTCCGTGGCTGCCTCCTTCTCCTCCATGTGGACCCAGGAGCATTGGTCACGGATGTTGGCCATCTCAAATAGATAGCGGTTTAGCCCCGCCTCTCTAATTGTCTCCTGAAACATGGGCTCATGGGTTCGTGGCGTGCAAGAGGCAACTACCACCCGATTGAGGCTATGCT
>CAZMKJ010000009.1:21327-25440 GCA_964567075.1 uncultured Dehalococcoidia bacterium | reverse complement strand
CAATACGGCCGGGATGGATCCGACCATCTAGGATCAGCTTTTCCAAAGCGATCCTGGCTATCTCGCGGCGAAGCGGGTCGAAGCAAGAGAGGCTCACTGCCTCAGGGGTATCATCCACGATAAGGTCGACGCCGGTGGCATTCTCCAGGGCTCTTATATTGCGTCCCTCACGTCCGATGAGCCGCCCCTTCATCTCGTCGTTGGGCAGAGGGACCACCGTGACCGTGGTCTCAGAGACGACCTCGCTGGCGCAGCGCTGGATAGCGCCGGCCAGGATCCTGCGCATCCTTTGCTCTGCCTCCTCCCTCATCTGGGCCTCAACCTGGCGCATCCGCCGCGTCAAATCGTCGTGAACCTCACTCTCGACCGCACTGAGCAGGAATTCTTTGGCTTCGGCACTGGACATGCTGGAGATGAGCTCAAGCTGTTGGAGCTCCCTCCGCTTCAGCTCTTCGATGCTGGAGCGGGTATTCTCTATCTCCTTTTCTTTCGAGTTGAAGGCGTGTTCACGGCGTTCCAGTCCCTCAATCTTGCGCTCCAGGCTCTCCTCCTTTTGGCTGAGGCGTCTCTCCTGGCGCTGCAGCTCGGAGCGGCGCTGTCGAGCTTCAGCCTCGGCCTCAGACCTGATCTTAACCGCCTCTTCCTTGGCCTGGAGAAGGGTTTCCTTTTCCTTGGCTTTAGCTTCATCGAGGATCGTGGTGGCCTCCTTCGTTGCGGCGCGGATTTTTCCCGCGGTAAAGAAATTGATCAATTTCTGAAGTATTTGCCTCATTTTCCCACCTCTTTCCAAGCTCGGTCGATGGTGTGCCTTATGATCTCATAGTTGAAGCCACGGCGACGGAGGAAGGCACCCAGCTTTCGGCAAAAGTCGGGGTAGGCCAATCCCTTAGCATGGCGGAGCTTTCTCTGCGCCGCCTCGTAAGCCTGTAATTCATCATCAAGCCCTGCCGTGACCTCGGAGATGGTTTCAGCGGCCACCCCCTTGCTCCTGAGCTCCTGTTCTATGAGCCGGCGGCTACGGGGGCTAAAGGCCTGCCGATTGTTGCGCCAAAACTGGGCGAAGGCCACATCATCCACCAGATGCTGCTCCTTCAGCTTGGTCAGGACATGGGCGATAGTTTCACTGTCGAAGCCGCGGCGGCTGAGCCGGAACCTCAATTCCGCCTCGCTTCTGGGGCGAAAACTTAGATAGCGCAGGGCAGCATGCAAAGAGCGCTGAGACTCATCCCTTTCCGCGGCCACGGTCTTCATCCGACACCAAACCAATGGGCAGCTTTGTCATATATGATGCGGCCGAGGAGGGGCTTACTCTGCAGGCAGGGTCTCGATGTTGGGGGAATAGAAAGCCTGGGAACTCATAGCACCGGCTCTAATCTGCTGTTCAATCTGTTGACTCAAGTCCTGATGTTGGCACAGGAACTCCCTGGCAGCCTCACGCCCTTGTCCCAGGCGGGTCTCGCCAAGGGAGAAAAAGGTGCCGCTCTTCTTTATCAACCCCATAGCCACCCCGAGGTCAAGGAGGTCACCCTCCTTGCTGATGCCTTGGCCGAACATGATGTCGAACTCTGCTGAGTGGAAGGGTGGGGCTACCTTGTTCTTAACCACCTTGGCCCTGATCCGAGCGCCCACAATCTCAGCACCCCGCTTGATGTTCTCCACCCTTCTTAAGTCGATCCGTACCGAGCTATAGAACTTAAGGGCTCTTCCTCCCGGTGTGATCTCAGGGTTACCGAAGATGATGCCAACACGCTCCCGAAGTTGATTGACGAACACCACCGACGTTCGCGACTTACTTATCGCTGCCGTCAACTTTCTCAGTGCTTGGGACATGAGTCGAGCCTGAAGCCCAACATGAGCTTCGCCCATCTCTCCCTCGATCTCAGCCCGGGGCACCAAGGCAGCTACACTGTCGATGATCACCACGTCCACTGCCCCACTTCGAACCAAGGCCTCGGTGATCTCCAATGCCTGCTCCCCGGTATCGGGCTGAGAGATGAGGAGCTCATCGACCTTGACGCCACAGGCGCCGGCATAGCTGAGCTCTAGGACGTGTTCCACATCGATATATGCTGCCATCCCGCCGCGCTTTTGCGCTTCAGCGATGATATGCTGGGCTAAGGTTGATTTCCCTGCCCCCTCAGCACCGAAGATCTCGGTTACCCGACCCCGGGGGATGCCGCCAACGCCGAGAGACAGATCCAGTGAAATAGAGCCGGTGGGGATGGACTCCACTGCCATCCTAGCCTGGGCTTCCCCCAACCTCATGATCGCGCCCCGGCCGAATTGCTTTTCAATTTGGCCAATGGCTAGATCTAAAGCCTTCTCCCTGTCTGTGCTCATTCCCCTTCCTTGGAAAACCGCACCAATACGACTTTATATGATATGATAACATAATTCGGCTCTAAGCACAAGGGGTCAGGGCTTTTGCCCACCCCATCTCTGGGCATGGGCTTGCCTAAGCCTCTGGAATTGCCCTTCAAAGGAAGCCGAGGTGATCTTCTCTATAGCCATGAGCAGGGCATCCTCCCCGGTATCGTAATAGTAGCCGCGACGGAGCCCAACCCCGGTGAAGCCGTATTTTCTATAGAGCGCTTGTGCCGCTCCATTAGAGGGACGAACCTCCAAGGTGATAAACTGAGCATTCCTCTCCATAGCGAGTTCGATAGCTGAGATCAGTAAAAGCTCACCCAGCCCCTGCCGCTGGTAGGTTTCGCGCACAGCGATGGTGGTGAGATGAGCCTCATCGCTCATGAACCAAAGCCCGGCATAGCCCACAACCCACTGGTTATCGATTGCTTGCTCTTCGCTTTTGCTGAACAAGCGCTGAACACGGGATATCAGTGCATCAAGCCAGGAAACGCCTTTTGAGGCATTTCCCGGTAACGGGACACAGGCTACGAAGTAGCGAGCTGATCGGTTGAAAAGGAGCTCATATCTGAAATTGGTGGCAGACCAGGGGGTGGAGAAGGTTTCGCGCTCGATCTGGACCACTTGGCTGATATCCTCGAGCCTCATGGGGCGAATAATGCAAGCCATGCTCTTTAATCTCATTTTTGTTACATTATATGGGGTAGGGAAATGGCTGGCAAGGCGGGAAGAAGACTGTGGCACCTGATTGGTGGCTCATTATTCCCGATATTGGCTTTCTTCGTTTCGGAGCAGACGCTGCTCATCGCCCTATCTGCGGTGACCTTCGCTTTCCTCATCATGGAATCCATTAGGCTCCTTTCCTCCCGAGCCAATGAGCTTTTTTTCCGCTATTTTCACGGGATGCTCAAGGAGGAGGAGAGGCGGCGACCCACGGGCAGCAGCTATCTCCTCGTTGCCTCGCTCCTCGCCTTCCTGCTATTTGACAGGGATGTCGCCATTACCTGCCTTTTCTTCCTCGCCGTAGGAGACCCGATGGCGGCAACCTTCGGGGAGCAGCTCGGGTCAAGGAGAGCCTTTGGCTGGGGTTGGCGCGCATGGGGTTGGCGCGGTGGCCTCGCTTGCTTCTTGAGCTGTCTTGCTATCGGCATGGTGCTAACCCAGATAGGACTCAATATAAGCCCCTTTTTGATTGTGGTCGGGTCGGCAGCAGCCGCCCTAATCACGCTTTTGCCTTGGCCCATAGATGACAACCTGATCATACCTTTATTTAGCGGTGGTGTCATGACCTTGATCATTGCTTGTGGTTGACCTGTTGCATTTTTCTATTTATACTAGATGGAGTATTTGGGGGGTGATAATGGCCTTTAGACAAAGAGTTAAACAGAAGATGGCTGAGAATCTGCTGAGCCAGGCATTGCTGGTTCTCAGTCATTCCCCAGAAGGAAGCTATCGACTTTTGGCTAAGGGTTTTGATAAGATTGCCGTCACCGAGCAGCATAAGATGATCGCCTCTTGGCTCTGCAATTGGGTTGCCGAGGGCAATCCTGGCGCCCCTTGGCTTAGTCGGGTCTTGCGCGGACTTCATCCTAATGTGCGCAAAAATTATATCGCCAAGACCATAGTGGACATCTTCTTCCGCGACCCCCAGACCTTCGCCAAATATAAGCAAGAGCACGGCTTCCGACCTCCTTCGGTAATGATGATTTCCCCCACCATGCGCTGCAATTATAGCTGTGAAGGCTG
>CAZMKJ010000009.1:10691-21227 GCA_964567075.1 uncultured Dehalococcoidia bacterium | reverse complement strand
AATCAGCTCCGTATCGCTGGTAAGCGCTTCCGGGAGACCAAGCCAATTCTGATCGCCGATTTCTGGAACGATGCCACGCTCACTGCCGGGTGCATCAGCGGCGCACGTTCCTATTTCCATATCAATCATAAAGGAGATGTCGAGCCCTGCATCTTTGTCCACTTCGCCACCGATAATATCAAAGATGTCTCTTTAGTAAACGCATTGAATTCCCCTTTCTTCAAGGGACTGAGGAGGATGCAGCCTTTCTGCTATAATACCCTGCGTCCCTGTCCTATAATCGACCACCCTAAGCTGATACGGATGGCGATCCAGAGATATGGTGCTTGTCCAACCCATAAGGGGGCGGAAAGCCTTTTAACTGGGGAGATCGCTGATGGTCTCGATCGCTATGCTCAGGGGGTCAAGGAGCTTTTCGATCCCATTTGGGAGCGAGAATATGCCCAGTGGGCGGAGAAATGGACAGCGGGCATGGATTTCCCTGAAGGCCGGGTTGAGGCCAGGAAGGCAGGCTATCAGCTGAGTAGAGACAAGGACAAAGCTCCAATCACAAGATAATCTAAGGGAAATGGCAAGGCCTGAAATGGATATCTATCTCGGCATCGATATCGGGTCGGTGACCACTAAGGTTGCCGCTTTGGCTGGCGGTGGAGAGCTCATTGCCTCAAATTATCTTAGGACCCAGGGCAAGCCTATTGCCATGGTGCAGCAGGGGCTCAAGGACATCGCTCCGCGCCTGCCCCCGGGCAGCGAGATTCGCGGCGCGGGCACCACCGGCAGCGCCCGCTATTTGGGCGGTGTCATCGTGGGCGCCGATGTGGTCAAGAATGAAATCACAACTCAGGCCATTGCCGCCTTGCACTATGTTCCCGATGTCCAAACCATCATCGAGATCGGCGGTCAAGATAGCAAGCTCATCATCCTCCGCGATGGTGTGGTCACCGACTTCGGCATGAATACTGTTTGCGCTGCTGGCACCGGGAGTTTTCTCGACCAGCAGGCGCTGCGCCTGGATATGGATATTGAGGCGTTTGGCGAGGGAGCCCTGGAGAGCGAATCAGCAGTGCGTATTGCCGGGCGCTGTACCGTCTTCGCCGAGTCCGACATGGTTCACAAGCAACAGATGGGGTATCGCATGGAGGACATCCTCTACGGGCTGTGTCAGGCTTTAGTGCGTAACTATTTGAACAATGTCGGTTTAGGCAAGGAGATTCTGCCTCCGGTGGTGTTTCAGGGAGGTGTAGCCTTCAACCGGGGCATTGTTAAGGCTTTCGAGGAGACTCTGAACACCGAACTTATCGTGCCTCCACATCATGAGGTGATGGGGGCTATCGGGGCTGGGCTCCTGGTGCGGGAGGAGATAAGCCACAATAACAATAAAACCAAGTTCAAAGGGTTCGAGGTCAGCGAGGCGGATTATCGCACTTCATCCTTTGAATGTAAAGCTTGTCCCAATCTCTGTGAAATCGCTCAGATCTCCCTGGATGGCAAGATCGTTGCTCGGTGGGGTGGGCGCTGTGATCTCTGGGAAAGGACAGGAGTCAGTCAAAAATGATCAAGATCGCTCTGGATGCTATGGGTGGAGACCATGCCCCGCGGGAGGTAGTGAGAGGGGCAGCAAAAGCGCTCCGAGAGCATGAGCTGGAGCTTGTTCTTGTTGGCCCAGGTGATATCCTGCCTCGGGAGTTGAAAAAGTACAAGTCGGATCGCTCCCGGATAAGCATCTATGAGGCTAATGATGTGGTCACCATGGAGGATAACCCGACCTCGGCGATGCGGCGGAAGAAGGACTCATCCATTGCCGCCGGGATGAACCTGTTGCACAGCGGTCAGGTCTCGGCTTTCGTCTCGGCGGGAAACACCGGGGCGATAGTGATGACAGCGCTTCTTACCTTAGGGAAACAAGAGGGCATCGAGCGCCCGGCACTGGGCATTGCCCTGCCGGCGCCTTCGGGTCCAGTTCTATTCCTCGATGTCGGCGCTAATGCCGATTGCAGGCCTTCTTTCCTGCTGCAGTTTGGCTATATGGGAAGCGTATATGTGAAGAGGGCCCTTGGCATTGACAACCCCAGGGTTGGGCTGCTCTCAAGTGGGGAGGAGGAGGGCAAAGGGAATAAGCTGGTTCGGGAAGCCCACCAGCTGCTGAAGGAGAGCGAGCTGAACTTTATCGGCAATGTGGAGAGCAAGGATATTCACAAGGGAATAGCCGATGTCGTGGTCACCGATGGCTTCACCGGCAATGTAGTGGTCAAGGCTGCTGAGGGCATGGGCGAGATTTTCTTGAGCCTGTCTAAGCTGAGGGCCACAGATCATCACTATCGTAGAAGCGTCTCCCTGCTGCTGAGGCCGGCGCTAAAGGCAGCGGAGGGGAGACTATTGGATTTCAGTGGTCACGGTGTGGCATTGCTCTTAGGGGTCAAGGGGAGTGTCATCGTGGCTCATGGCAGGAGCGAGGCCGACGGGATAAGGAGGGCTATCGCTGTTGCCAAGCAGGTAGTGGAACAAGAGGCGCTGGTGGCGTTGGGGTGCTGATGACAAGGAGGGCTTATGGCGCAGCCAATCGATATCGGCGATGACGATTTTGAAGGGGTAGTGATCAAAGCCGAGAAACCGGTTCTGGTCGACTTTTGGGCTCCTTGGTGCGGACCTTGCTTTGTCATCGCTCCGATTGTGGAGGAGCTGGCCGAAGAGTATGCGGGTCGTGTCGCCTTTGCCAGGCTTAATGTCGATGAGAACCCAAAGATGGCATCAAGATATAACATCATGGGCATCCCCACGCTGCTCCTGTTCAAGGACGGGAAGCCATTTCAACAGGTAGTGGGGGTTAGACCTAAACAGGAGCTGAGAAAGACCCTGGATGCTGCTCTGTAATGAAGCCGCCGATTTCGGTCACCATCTTCGATGACAGCAGCGGTGAACACTGCCTGGGCTGCGGGGAGCGTTTCGAGCTTGTTATCGAGCATCTCAAAGAGAGGTATGGCGATGAGGTGGTAGTGGAGCATCTGGATCTCGCCGAGCCGGCAACTCGCCTTCAGCATCAGGAGGTGGTCAATAGGGTGAAAGAGACTGGGTTGATGCTGCCGCTGGTAGCCATCAATGGCGTGCTCAGGCTCTGTGGCGGTGTGGAATATCGAACCATTGTCGAAGCTATCGAGACCCAGAAAGAGGTTGGTTGTGGCTAGGCCCTATCAGGTGATCATTGTCGGTGGGGGTCCCGCCGGACTCAGCGCCGGGTTATATGCCACCAGGGCTGGACTCAGCACCTTGCTCCTAGAAAAAGGGATCCTCGGCGGTCAGATAGCAAATGCGGAGCTGGTTGAAAACTACCCTGGCTTCCCCGAAGGCATCCCGGGATTTGAATTGGGGCGGCTGATGGCGGAGCAAGCGGCGAAATTCGGCCTGGAGATCGTCAATGCCGAGGTGCTCGGGGTTCAGGTTTTGGGGCCGGACAAGATGGTGAATACCAGCGCCGGGGATTATGTGGCCCAGGCGCTGATCCTGGCCAGCGGCTCAGACTACGTCAAGCTGGATGTCCCCGGCAGCGAGCTTGTGGGCAAGGGGGTATCGTATTGTGCCATCTGCGATGGTCCGTTGTTCAAAAACAAGGCGGTTGCTGTGGTCGGTGGCGGTGATGCCGCCATAACTGAAGCCTTGTTCCTGAGCAAATTCGCGGCCAGGGTATCCGTCGTCCATCGCCGCGGCCGGCTTCGAGCGGTCAAAGCACTGCAAAAGAGGGCTTTCGCCAATCCCAAGATGGAGTTCATTTGGCATTCTGTAGTTGAGGCGATAACAGGCAACGAACGGGTTCGACAACTGAACTTAAGAAATGTGAAAACAGGTGAGGTGTCGAGCCTGGAGGTCGATGGCGTGTTTGTCGCTGTGGGGCTACGGCCCAATACCGGGTATGTCAAAGGATTGCTCGCTCTAACCCCCGGGGGCTTCATCCCGGTCAACGACAGCATGGAGACCGAGATCCCTGGGGTTTTCGCCGCCGGCGATATCCGCTATAATTCAGTAAGGCAGGTGGTAACCGCCGCTGCGGATGGCGCTGTTGCTGCCCTCTCCGCGGAGAGATATCTCAGTGAGCAAAGATAATGGCCTTGTCTGATATTGCTGGAAAAGAACTCAACATCGGGTCAGTTACCCGGGGGAATCTGGTCTGGCTTGACATCGAAAAGCCGACCGAGCGGGAGACCGAGTATCTGGGTCAAAATTACCCCTTCCATCACCTGGACCTCGATGATTGCCTCAGCCGAATCCAGCGGCCCAAAATCGATGAATATGAGGACTATCTATTTATGGTTTTCCACTTTCCGGTGTTCCACAAGGAAGCCCGGGTCAGCACCCCGAGTCAGGTATCCATCTTCCTCGGCGCCGATTACCTCATCAGCCTGCACCAGGGCGATCTCAAACCCCTGGTCAAGATGTTCCGTGATTGTGAGCTAAATGAGCGAGCCCGGGAGGAATACATGGGGCAAAGCTCAAGCCATCTTCTCTATCATATCCTCGATAGATTGGTCAACTATTGCTTCCCGATGCTGAACAAGATCGGCGCTAACATCGAGGCGGTCGAGGATGATGTCTTCACCGAGCCTGTGCGCAAGACGGTGCAGGAGATACTGGTTATCAAACGAGACCTGGTCTCCTTCCGTCGCATTATACGCCCCCAGATCACAGTGCTCGATTCCCTGGAGGAGCGGCAATGGGCTTTCTTTAAGGATGGCATGGATGTCTACTTTGGTGACATAGGGGACCACTTGGATAAGATTTGGGACACGTTAGAGGACTATCGGGAGCTTGTGGATAATCTGAGCGACGCCAGCGATCGGCTAGCCTCACATCGCGTCCAGGAGGTGATGCGCGTGTTAGCCATCTTAGCAGCATGTGCCACTCCTTTCGTTATCATCGCAGGGATTTATGGCATGAACATCCCTCTGCCCTTCGGCGATAGCTCCCTGGGACTTCCTATCCTGATCGTTATCATGCTTTGTACTATCGGCCTCATGCTCTTCATTTTCCGCCGCAAGCGCTGGATCTAAAAGATGACGACCATCTCCCACCGCTTTGTCATCGTTGCTGCCATTTTCGTCACCTGCCTGATCACGGCTAACATCATCGCTGTCAAGCCGATCGACATCGGGTTGCCCACGGCGCTGCCTGCTGCGATAGTTATTTTCCCCTTAAGCTACCTGTTTGGCGACATCATCACCGAGGTCTATGGCTATCGTTGGGCCCGGCGGGTGATCTGGCTCGGCTTCTTCTGCAATCTGATATTCGTCGTCTTCGCCTGGATCGGGGGCCTGCTTCCCTCGGACCCCTTCTGGGAGGGGCAGGATGCTTATGAGAGTATCTTCGGTTACACCCCGCGGATCCTAGCCGCCTCTTTCCTCGGCTACCTCGCCGGTGAATTTGCCAATTCTTTCATCCTGGCCAAGATGAAGATACGCACCAAAGGGCGCTGGCTGTGGACGAGGACCATCGGCTCAACCGTGGTCGGGCAGGGCCTGGATACCTCGATATTCATCACCGTTGCCTATATCGGCATGGTCTGGTTTACTCCGCTGATGATCTTGTTCCACTGGCTGATGAAGGTGGGCATCGAGGCAGTAGCCACGCCGTTCACCTATGCCATTGTCGGCTATCTGAAAAAGAAAGAAGGCATCGATACCTACGACTATGACACCAAATTCAATCCACTGTTAGTCACTAAGTGAGGAAGTGAGATGGAAATCAGAATTTTAGGGGCGCATCACTCTGAATCGGCAACCACCAGGTTGGTCTCTATCCTTATTGACGATGTTCTGGCTATAGACGCAGGAAGTCTGACCTCGGCTCTTTCCCTTCCCCAGCAGGAGAAGGTTAAGTCCATTCTGCTCTCCCATCATCACTATGACCATATAAGGGACATCCCCACCATCGCGCTCAACAATTACTGGCGCAGCATCAAGGTCTATGGTACTGCCTTAACCCTTGATATCCTCTCTTCCTATCTCCTCGATGGCAAGATTTATCCCAAATTCACCGAGAGACCTTCGCCGCAAAGGCCGGTGCTCAAACTCTTCACCTTAGAGCCATACAACGTGCAGACCATCGATGGCTATAGCGTCCTGCCCCTTCCTGTAAGTCACAGCGTGCCCACGGTTGGCTATCAAATCACCCCGCCTGGGGGCAAAAGCCTTTTCTATAGCAGTGACACCGGTCCCGGGCTCTCTGCTTGCTGGGATCATGTCTCACCGCAGCTTCTGATCATAAACGTTACCCTGCCCAATAGGCTTGAGGATATAGCTATACAGGAGAGACATTTAACTCCCCGATTGCTTAAGGAGGAACTGGTTCAGTTTCAACACAGCAAGGGCTATCTCCCCCCTGTAGTCGTGATTCACATTAACCCACAGCTTGAGGAGGAGATCAGGGCAGAGCTGGGGCAATTGGCGAAGGAAATCGGGGCCACCATCACCCTGGGCTATCAGGGGATGGGGCTGACTGTTTAGGAGGGCTACCTTGCAGTATTTCTTGAACGAACAGCAGCAGATGGTGAGGAGCCTTGCCCGCAGGATTGCCGAGGAAAGAATAGTCCCGGTGCGAGCCGAGCTCGATGAGAAGGAGGAATTCCCCTGGCCGATAATGAGAGAGCTCGCCGCTGCCGATATGTTCCGTGTCTTCATACCGGAGCAATATGGAGGTTTGGGCGGAGGCTGGCTTGACCTGTGCCTGGCCATCGAGGAGCTAAGTCGCGGCTGCGGTGGCGTAGCAATCAGTTACGCCGCCAGTGCCTTAGGGGCTTCTCCCTTGTTGGAGTATGGCAGCGAGGAGCAAAAGCAAAAATTCCTCCCTGATATCGCCAGTGGCAAGAAATTGGCTGCCTTTGCCCTTACTGAGTCGGCAGCCGGCAGCGATGTCAGTGCCATAAGCACATCGGCAGTCCGGGAGCAAGGCTGCTACGTGCTCAATGGCAGCAAACTGTTTATCACCAATGGTGGCGAGGCCGAGCTCTATACCGTCGTTGCCATGACGGATAAGGCAAGAGGCCCTCGTGGCGCCAGCGCCTTCGTGGTGGAGAAGGGCACGCCCGGCTTCTCTTTTGGCAAAAAGGAGAAGAAGATGGGCATTCGCTCTTCCGTTACCAGGGAGCTGATTTTCCGCAACTGCAAGGTGCCGGAACAGAATCTGCTCGGTAGGGAGGGCATAGGTTTTATTATGGCGGTGAGAACGGTGGAACGAGGGCGGTTAGGGGTGGCGGCGCAGGCGGTGGGACTGGCACAAGGCGCTTTGGAGGCAGCGGTGGCCTACGCCCGGAAGCGGATCCAGTTTGGCCATCCCATCTCATCTTTTCAGGCTGTGCAGCACATGCTGGCCAATATGGCTATGGAGCTGGAAGCAGCCCGGAGCTTGGTTTATGCCACCGCGAAAACAATCGATAGCGGGGCCAAAAGCTTCAGCGAAGAGGTGGCCATGGCTAAGGTCTTTGCCACCGATGTCGCCATGAAAGTGACTACCGATGCGGTGCAGATTTTGGGCGGTGCTGGCTATATGCGTGACTACCCGGTGGAGAAGATGATGAGGGATGCCAAAATCACCCAGATATACGAGGGCACCAATCAAGTGCTAAGAAGTGCCATCGCGCTTGACCTGCTGAAAAGAAAGGCCATGCGAGAATGAATGTTGTCGTTTGTATAAAGCAGGTGCCGGGCACCACTGAGGTCGAAATCGATCCCCAAACCAATACCTTGATCCGAGAAGGGGTGAAGAGCATTTTGAACCCTTTTGACGCCTATGCCCTGGAAGAGGGCGTGCGCATAAAGGAGCAGCACGGTGGCAAAGTCATCGCTATTAGCATGGGTCCGCCGCAGGCGGAAGAGGCGTTAAGGGAGGCGATCACCGCCGGTGCCGACGAAGCCATTTTGCTCAGCGACCGCGCCTTTGCCGGCTCCGATACCCTGGCTACCTCCTACGTGCTGGCTAAGGCGTGCGCCAGGATCGGAGACTACGACCTGATAATCTGCGGCCGGCAGACGATTGACGGAGATACGGGACAGGTAGGTCCAGAGCTCGCTGAGAAGTTAGGGATACCCTTTGTCGCCTATGTGAGTAAGATTGAAGAGATAAAAGATGGCTATATGCGGGTCAGGCGGATGATCGAAGAAGGCTATGAGGTGATTGAGCTGTCGCTGCCCGGGGTGATCACAGTAGTCAAGGAGATAAATGTGCCCCGCCTGCCCTCACTCCGTGGCATGGCCAAAGCGAAGAGCGCCCAGATACCAATCTGGACTGCCCAGGACCTTGGAGTCCCGATGGAAAAGGTTGGACTTCTTGGCTCCCCCACCTGGGTGGTCCGCATCTTCCGCCCGCAGAGAACCCGCCGCGGCGAGCTGCTCCAGGGCAGCCTGGAGGCGCAAGTGGACGAACTTCTGGACAAGCTGATGCAGGCAAAGACGGTCTAAGAAGAGAGGAAAAGCGTGGCTATCCACATCGACCTTGATAAATGCACCGGCTGTGGTCTTTGTGTACCGGCTTGCCCCTTCGGCCTGATTGAGATCGTGGCTGAGAAGGCGCAGGTCGGGGAAGGCTGCACCCTCTGTGGCGCCTGCCAGGAAGCCTGCGACTATGATGCCATAATCATCGAGGTGGAGGAAAAAGCAGCCCCAAGCGAGGGCTTTCGCGGGGTCTGGGTCTTCGCCGAACAGCGAGATGGCCAGCTGAAAAGCGCAGCCTATGAGCTTTTAGCTAAGGGGCGAGAGTTAGCGGATACCTTGGGCAGCGAGCTGTGTGCGGTATGCTTTGGCCACGATGTCCAAGGGGTCGAAGAGCTGATTCACTACGGCGCCGACAAGGTTTATCTGGCGGATGACCCTGCTTTCGCCGATTGCCAGGAAGATTTATATGCCAGGCGGCTCGCTTCTCTGATCGGTGAGCATAAGCCCGAGATACTCCTTGCCGCTGCCACCTGCCTCGGGCGCTCCTTTATTCCCAGGGTAGCTGCTATCTTGGAGACCGGGCTCACCGCCGACTGCACCGCTCTGGAGATAGATGAGCAGAGCAGACTCCTGTTGCAGACGCGCCCAACCTTCGGCGGCAACATCATGGCAACCATCACCTGCCAGACAAGAAGACCACAGATGGCCACGGTGCGACCTCATGTGTTCAGGAAGGGTATGCCCGATGAAAAACGACGGGGAGAGATAATACGGGTGGACTTCGATCGAGAAGCCGTGACCTCAAGGACGAAATTGCTTCACTTCGTTGCCGACCTCAGCGAAAGGGTCAAGCTTGAGGATGCAGATATCATTGTTGCCGGCGGTCGTGGGCTGGGAAAAGCGGAGAATTTCCAGCTATTGGCGGAGCTGGCTGATGTTCTGGGCGCAGCACTCGGCTCCTCTCGTCCCCCGGTAGACGATGGCTGGATACCATACTCGCATCAAATCGGTCAGACGGGGAAGACGGTGTGCCCCAAGCTTTATATCGCCTGCGGCATCTCCGGGGCTGCTCAGCACCTGGCCGGGATGCAGACCTCGGATGTTATCGTAGCCATCAATGAAGACGCCAATGCGCCGATCTTCGAGGTAGCCACCTATGGCATTGTCGGTGACCTGTTTCAGGTGCTGCCCATGCTCGCTGCCAGGCTGAGGGATGCTCGCAGCTAAGCTGTCCCTATGGCATTACCAAGAATACAAAACTCTCACTTCACTTAAAACAGGGGTCTTGCTGGTATCAGAGGTGGTCAAAGTCGCCCACCACTGCTGATATTTTCCCGTTATGGGCAGGGCAGAGGCGGGCTAACATGTAGGTGTGGTATCAGTTTTGGCGAATGGAGTATCGGATGCCCTGACCTCAAAGGTGATATTTGTGCCTGATGGCAGCGTCTCATTCCAGCCCAGCCAATCCCAACTTGCTCCCGCCTTACCGGTATCATAGACCTTGGAGGCGATGCTGCCTGAGCACAATCGGTTATAAGCATTGTGTTTAATCTTTAATTCCGCTTTCCTTTCCCCGTTGAACATCCTACAATGAGCTATGGGACTCGAGCCGTGGCTTATACTGAGCCATGATTTTCAGCACCCGATCTGCGATATCAGGTATCGAGGGATGATTCTCCTTCTCGGCGAGCTCCTTGATCAATTGAGCGAGTTCCACCACCCGGGCAAAATCAGCGTCTTTTATGTAAGGCATCTGTCCTCCAAGATACTCAGCATCGGCCAGCCGCTTTCAGGCAAACAAAAACCGACCTTGTAAGGTCGGTTTCGCTACTCCCTCCACAGAACCCAAGCGACCAGCTACAGACTCTGCTTCGTCGCCCCCTTACCGAAATAGATTATTAAATCTAGATAAAAATTATCAAGCTTATTTAAAATTGTCAACGGTTTCTTAACATAAGTCGAATTTTGTCAGCAATTTCCACATTTTCACTATTTAGCGCTTTTGCTCGCAGCCAAGTGGAACTCACAGTATGGATCGCCGATGGCGATGCATTTTGTTTCCACACAGGAATATGACGATGGTGCGGCAAGCAGTTCAGCGTATGCCTGTGCCCCCCCGGCA
>CAZMKJ010000009.1:0-10591 GCA_964567075.1 uncultured Dehalococcoidia bacterium | reverse complement strand
ACAATGGGTCGCTGCAGACAGGTCAGTTTGCAAATATCGCCCACGAGCTGAAGAGACATGCGCCCTTTACCGCCCTTGGCGCCCTCAGCGGGATAGCCATCATGGCACTGGTGGTTTCCATCGGGCTCTCTTCCCATATCGAGCACATTGTGTTTCATTCTCTGCACCCGCTGCACATCGTATTGAGCGCCATTGTGACCACAGCTCTGTACCGCAGGTATGGGGGTGGCATCTGGGCGGCGGTTGTCATCGGTTTCGTGGGCTCGGTTGCCATCTGCACGCTAAGCGATATTGTGTTGCCCTATCTTGGGGGCATGCTGCTTGGTGCCAGCATAAGCCTTCACGTCTGCTTCCTCGAACATCCCTGGCTCGTAATCCCCGCGGCATTTGCCGGCATTGCCGTCGGTTTGTTGGCTCCTGAGACCAGATTTCCTCATGCCGGGCACGTGTTATTGAGCACATGGGCTTCCCTATTTTATCTAACGGCGTATGGGGTTACTGATTGGCTGCCGCTGCTTCCCCTTGTCTTCGTGGTGCTATTCTTCGCGGTTTGGATCCCCTGCTGCACCAGCGATATAGTCTTTCCCCTGCTGTTTCGCAAGGGGCCTGAGCACCACTAATTTTGAGCCTGATTGCAATAGCACTGATGTCCAATTGGACAACGAGGACTTGACTTCTCGGTGAATTAGGGTCAAACTAATAGGGAGCACAGGGCCAGAGCCATACGTGGGGGAGGTAATATGAAAATTGCAGTATCAGCGATGAGGCCGAGCCTGAATTCTGCCATCGACCCTCGGTTCGGAAGATGCCGCTACGTTGTCTTCATCGATGCTGAGACTATGGAGTTAGAGGCTGTGGAGAACCCTAACATCATGAGCTTGACAGGGGCTGGGCTCCAGACCGCCCAACTCGTGGTCAATAAAGGGGCACGGGTGCTGCTCACCGGTCAGCTGGGTCCCAGCACCGAGCAGGCGCTCTCGACAGCAGGGATAGAAGTGCTCACCGGTGTCGCGGGCACAGTTTCCGAGGCTGTGCAAAAATATAACCGAGGGACGCTGCAACCAGCAGCACCCCACGCTCAGCCATCGGAGCGAGCTCCTCATCCAGAGCAAGGAATTTCGAGACAGAAGCTCGCCGAGCTGAAAAGCCAGCTCATCGCCCTGAGTTGGCAGCTAAGTGAGATTCAACGCCGCATCCATGAACTGGGGAAAATGATTCCGTGATTGCTGCGGATGATAATGCCAGGGTTGAGGTTTCATTCCCTCAGGCTATCTTCCCCTTCAATTTACTATAGGTAGCGGCTAAAGCCTCTGGGATTACCTTGGTGGCAGCGATCACGGGCATGAAATTAGCGTCCCCTTGCCAGCGGGGCACGATATGGGTATGGACGTGCCCCTCAACCCCAGCCCCGGCCACCTTGCCCAGATTGAGCCCGATGTTGAAGCCATCGGGGTGCAGCATCTCCTTGAGCGCTTTAACGCTCTTTGCCACCACAGCGAAATGTTCGTATAGCTCCTCTGGGCTCAGCTCCTCCAACTGAGCGATATGGCGGTAGGGCGCAACCATTAGATGACCAGGATTATATGGGTAGGTATTTAGAATTACGAAGTTCTTTGCCCCTCTATAGAGGATGAGATTATCGCTATCCTTATCCTCTTTTGGCTTGTCACAGAAGATACACCCTCTTTCTTTCTCTCCCAGTACATACTCCATGCGCCAAGGGGCCCAGATTTGCTCCATGTCGCTTCTCCTTTTAACTGGTTGCCCCTGCATTTTAACAAAAGGGCGCTGCTTTTTCGAGATATGCTATAATCACCATGGGAAGGCGATTGATGACTACTTTAGCTTTGGCATCGGTAGAAATAGCTGCTGGGAAAACCACTCTTTGCGCCGGGCTGGGAACAAAGCTGATGGCTCAGGGAAGAAAAGTGGGTTTCCTCAAGCCAGTCCGCATCGTTGCCGAGAAGGGCAGCGCTGATGTTGTGGATCGGGATGCCGAGTTCATGAAGAAGGTGCTCGCTCTCGAGGAGCCGACCGAGTCTCTTTGCCCCCTGACCCTGACTCGCGGGGAACTCGATGCCGCTTTGACGGGAGAGCATTTTCTGGAATCAATCCAGGCCGCTTATAGCAAGGTGGCTCAGGGCAAGGATGTCGTCCTTGTGGAAAGCCTCAGCGGGCTCGGGCTGGATGACAATCTAACTCAGGCTGGCTATGAAATCGCAGAGGGTTTAGCTGCCAAGGTAATCGTCGTGGTGCGCTATAGTCCCGCTTTTCCCTGGCCCAGGGTCTCCGCTATTAAGCAAAGGTTTGGCCCCCGCCTATTGGGGCTGGTAGTCAGTGGAGTCCCTCAGCAGGGGATGGCTTGGGTCCCGGAGGAAGGGATAAAGGTTCTTGGCCTGCTCCCCGAGGAGCGACTGCTGCTCACCGTGAGCGTTGGGGAGCTTGCCGAACATCTTCAGGGGCAGATATTGAACTCGCTTGAGCGCTGTGATGAGCTGGTGGAGAATCTGATGATAGGTGCTATGTGCCTAGACCCGGCAACTCTATATTTCAACCTGAAGCCCAATAAAGCGGTGATCACCCGCGGCGAACGTGCCGATATCCAACTCGCCGCCCTGGAAACCTCGACCAAGTGCCTCATCCTCAGCGGCGGCGCCAAGCCCATTGCCACCATCCTCTACCGGGCTGAGGAGAAGGGGGTGCCCATAATAGCGACCGATAGGGATACCCTGTCCACGGTGGCTGTTGTCGAGGAGGTCTTGACTCAAGCTCGGTTCCACCAGGAGAAGAAGCTAAAGAGGCTGGGCCAGATTTTAGACCAGCACTTCGATTTTGACGCCCTTTATCAGATATTGGATTAGAGAATGGTCCTCACTTCAGAGCTTGAGAAACACTTCCCCGTAGAACTGGTCTCGCTTCTGAGAGCCGCTGGCGATCTGGCTTGGTCCCGGGGCTGGAATTTATACCTCGTGGGCGGGGCGGTGCGTGATTTGTTTTTGGCACGCCCCAATTTAGACCTGGATCTGGTGTTGGAAGGGGATGCCATTGCCCTTGCCCGAAACCTGGCCGAGATCAGGGGCGGGGAGGTGGTAGCCCATCCTCGCTTTGGCACCGCCAAATTTCGCCAGCAGCGGATAAGCCTTGATCTGGCCACTGCCCGCTCTGAGAGCTACCCCAAACCCGGGGCTCTGCCCGTGGTAACTCCGGGCACCATCGGCGAGGACCTGTTCCGGCGTGACTTCTCGATTAATGCCATGGCTATTCACCTCGACCCGATTCACTTCGGCGCACTACTTGACCCTTATGAAGGAAGAGGCGATCTTGACCGCGGTCTTATCCGGGTGCTCCACGAGAAGAGCTTCTCCGATGACCCGACCCGCATGCTGAGAGCGCTGCGCTATGAACAGCGCCTTGGCTTTCATCTCGAGCCAAACACGGAGCAGCTGATGCGCCGCGATGCAGCCGTAATGGATGAGGTCAGCGGGGAACGGCTCTGGCATGAGCTGGAACTGATCTTAAACGAGCAATGCCCAGAGAAGGTCCTTTCCCGGGCGGATGAGCTTGGTGTGCTGCAGAAGCTCCACCCTTCACTCAAAGGAAATGGCTGGCTCCGCAACCGATTTGAGCAGGCACGAAAGGCAAGCGCAGCCGCCAAACCCAGTCCTGCTCTCTATCTGGCTCTTTTAGCCTATCGCCTCAGCGAAGAGGAAAACGAAGGCCTCCTGGCACGGCTCAGGATAAGAGGTGAAATAGCCAAGGTAATGCGCCAGACCATTAAGCTGAAGCAGATCACCCCTGCTCTAACCAGTCCTCGCCTTGCGCCCAGCGCTATCTATCACTTGGTGCAAAGATATTCTCCCGAGTCCATATCGGCCGCTGCCCTGGCCTCGGATTCCCGGCTGGTGCGGCAACGGCTCAAGCTCTACCTCACTGAGCTTCACCATATCAGACCTGCCCTGAGCGGCGATGACCTACAGGCTATGGGCATATCGCCGGGGCGAAAGCTGGGGCAGGTGCTGCGAGCTTTGCTCGATGCCAAACTCGATGGCAAGGTACAGACCAGAGAACAAGAGGAGGAGCTGGCGCGGGGATTGCTTGGGTAGCAAAGCCAGATCCTCCTCAAGCTGCAAGCAATGATAGCTTATTACTCCACGATATAAAGCGTGCCCTCGGTGGCGTTGACCCTAACCTTCATCCCGGTCGTGATCTTCGCCGTGGCTTCGAAGGTGTTTATCAGCGCCGGTATGCCGAACTCGCGACTGACGATGGCAGCGTGCCCGAGCGTCCCGCCCCTGTCGATGACCACTCCGGAGATGCAGCTGAAGATAGGCGTCCAGCTGGGATAGGTGCAAGGAGCGACCAGGATATCCCCCGGCTGAACCTGAGACAATTCCTCATAGCTCATGACCACGCAAGCCCGGCCTTCGGCAACGCCTGGGGAGCCGGTTATACCATAGAGGTCGGCCTTTAACTCCGGCCGCACCTTGGGCATCTCACCGACCACGATCTTTATGGCGATGGCATCCATTGCCGGTACTATGTCCTTTATCACCGCTTCTTCTATGCTGGCTCGACTTGTGATTACGGGGGGATTAGGCCTTGTTTGCCACTCCTCCCATTCTTTGCGCCGTCGGTTCACTATGTAGCGCAAGTCATGACGTTCGGGGACGAGCATGACAGCCTCGATCTCATCCGGGTTGACGAAGAAGATGTCTTCAGGTTGATCGATGGTCCCCGCTTGAACCAGCCTTCTCCCTATTCCCAGGCAGCAGCGGCGGATCATGGCGTGAGCATAGAGGTCCAGATACCAGTTATGCTCCTCGCTGTAAGAGCTCGCCTTTTGCGCCAATCTGATCAGCGCCAGGAACCATTCCTTCTGCTCCGCGGGCACCCTTTCCATCATTGCTGCCACTGCCTTCTCCCTCTCCTCAGCCAGCTTTTGTCGCGTCACCTCCAAGTCAAAGCCACCGCCTCTTTCGATGTAGTTTCTGATGTAGAATATCACCGGAGACGGGTCCTCAACCCATGCTGGCTCGTTGATCTCGGCCATGCGCTGCATGCGCCAGCCATTCTCATATAGCCAGTCGCGGAGCCTTTTGACCAACTCCCTTCCCGCATCTGTCTGCTCCAGCTTGGGGATGACCAAATCGGCCTTGGGCTCGGTGGTGAGGAAGATATCAGCCAAGCCTGTCTTCATCGCATCCTGAGCAAATTGCCACAAGTCTTTATCGTTCTGGTATATTTTGTTGTCGAAGCCGATGAGCATTTTCTGGAACTCGGGGTCCTGGTCGCTGAGATTGAACATCTCCTTGCACAGCTCCTCAAGCAGGAGCCAGGCATTATAGGCCACATACATGCCAACAAAGTGTATCTCCCAGTGTCTGACGTACATCCTTTGCGTTTCCCAAAGCTTATAAAGAAGCTCGACGTTTGTGGCTTTATCGTAATCGAACTCTCTAAGCGGCTTGTAGATGGCCATGATCTCTTCTTTATACTTGTCCCAGATGCCGTCATAATCCTCGATAAAGGGTTGGAAGGCCTCCCTGAATTTGACCTCGCGCTGCTTGATCTCCTCTGGGTCTGTAGCTATGTGGAAGGAACAATATACTCCACCGTCCCTATGCCTCAACTCCCAGCCTTTGCAGTTGGGCAGGCTCAGCATATTGGCACAATACTTCAAGCCATGGCAACAATACCTGTCCCAAAAGTAGGAAAACATCGGAGTAAACGGTGGTACAGAGTGAGTCGCATCTAAGAACCAAGATGGCATCTCCTTAAGCATCTGCTCGTTTAAATCATATCCGGGCACAGCATCCCATATACCTTCCGCCGCCATTTTATCTCCCTCCCTTTGTTTTATTTTGGTCGAAACTTCGGTTCAATTTTGGAAATAATCAGCTTCCACCCCCTTCCTCACCGATGCTTAGATGGCGATATTCTATTGCGATTATGCCATTTTGTCAAGACCTTGTCTTAAAAGGGGCGTCCCTTCTCCTCCCAGATCTTCCTCAGCCCGAGGTCCTCGGCGATCACTTTGTAGCAGTTATAGCTGCCACTTCTGCCGATGCCGCCGCCAAAATGTGTCGCCGCTGAGCCATGATATATGTTCTCTATTGGCGTGCGATGGTTTGCCAGCTCGGGGATGGGCCTGAACCGCCCCATCTGAGAGGCGAACATCGCCCCCACTGACCAGCTGCCCTCCCACATATTTATGTTCCGCTTCAGCGTATCGTCGGGGGTGGTGATGTGGGCATCGATGAGATTGTCCTCGGTCATATTGGGCGCATACCACTGCCACTGCCGCAGCATCTCCTTGACGAAATCCTTCTTCAGCCTCAGCCATTCCCTCTCTGAGAAGAACCTCCCCGGGCAAGTGAATTGCTCGGTGTGGATGGTATATTTGCCCTCAGGGGCTCGAGTCTTATCCCAGATGATGTCGGGTCCACTGAATAGATATAGATTCTCGGAATAGCCGCGGGAGAAGATATCGCTCTGATACTTGTCTCTCAGATATTCAGGGTCCTTGACCCCCCAGTAGAGCCTGGGCTGCATGCCACAATCGGGGTTAAAAGAGGCTGCTTTATATTTGGGCATCTCATATACCACGATAGGACCCCAGAAGAGATTGGCTCGGTCGTAGCTGAAATTTTCCACCCTGCGCCGAACTTGGGGGCTGAAATATTCCTCGCCAATGAGCCTGAAGACAAGCTGGTTGACGTCAAGGGTGGAGACTACTAATTTCCTGGCCTCGATCTCGGTCCCGTCTGCCAACCGTATCCCCTTAGCCCTGCCATTCTCAATGAGCACCTTGTCCACCTCGTGGTGGACAAAGAACTTGCCCCCCATCTCAGAAAACGCCCGCTGCAGGGCGTGGGTTATGGTATGGGTGCCAGAGACAACTATCGAGGCCGGGGTCCAGGTCAGAATCAAGCCCAGAACCATTATTAAACTGCCCACCCCTGGCACATCCTGAGGAAGGCAACCATTGGTTGTGCCAAATGCCCTCATCATCCAGGTCCTCATCTCCGCGCTCTCGAACAGGTCATAGGCTAATTGCGACACGGTCATAAACTGATATAATGGGTCGATGCCGTCTTCTTGCTCCGGCAAGCCAAATAGCTGTTCTAAGGCATCATCGACTCCCCAGGGCGTAGGAGGATTGAAGAACTGCAAGCTGAAGGCATCCCGCCATTTCCTTTGGTACTTCTCGGTGAGAATGTGAGCCGTCTCGGCATCCCTTTCTGAGAACCTGGCGATCTCCCTGAAGGTCTTTTCTGCGTTCTCCGCTGAGAACTCAGTCCTTCCTGTGTCCGGGTCAACCACCCGCCATAGGGGATAACTTATAATACAGGTCTCGTCTTGGAACACCATGCTGGCACCTTGATCCGGGGTGATATAAAGCAAGCCTTTATCCCTCAGTTTGAAATCCTCATAAGTGGGATGGGCGTAGAAGCGGCTAAAATGAGAGCATGTGCTGGCGATGAAGGCCGGCAGGGGCAGTTCATCGTTACAGGCACCGCCTCCCAGTTCATGCTGGCGCTCAAAGATGGCTGTCTGGAGCCCGGCATCCTGTAGATAACAGGCGATTATGGTTCCGTGATGACCTCCTCCGATTACTACCGCATCATAGCTGGCGTCAGCCATTTCGCCTCCTTTTTAAACTCCTCTTTTTGCCTAATAGTAGACTTTGCTGCCGCTAAAGTCAAATCAACCTCGGCGCAGGTTCACAGCGGGCTGTGTTACTTAAACTATTTGACAAAGTCAGTGTTTCCCGTTTATAAATGTTCTGTCTGTAGTGAAATCGAGAGGAGATGGCAAATGTCATATGGCTTCGATTTAGCAGAGTTTCAGGGGGATCAAGATATTGAGGCCTACAAGTTGTTTGTTTTAGATGCCTCACACTTTGCCCCTGCGGTAACACCGCTTTTCTATCAAGGAGTAGTCCAGCACATGTGGCTCTATCCTAATCACTTGGCCGCTGACTATGTAAGCGACCCGGGGAAGAGAGGTACGGCTTGGAGGTCTTATAAAGGTTATGGCTATCTGGCTGCAGATATGACAACTGAGGAGGAACGTCGAGAGCGCGAGCCCAAATTCAGGGAGAAGATGACTCAGCTTATGGCCGACCCCTGGGAACCCTGGGAAAGGTGGAAGGCAGAGCTTGGGTCCTATTATGACCATTATATCCCTATGAATCTGGAGCAAATGGGAAATGGGGAGCTCGCCGCTCACCTGTGGGACATCTGGGATTTTGACCGCAAGGTCTGGGAAATCCATATGGTTGCCATGGGTGTTTATATCAGCGGATTCAGGGCTTTTCGCAATCTGGCGGCAGAGCTGATCGGGGTGCAACATGAAGACCCTGTCTACGCCAAGCTGGTGTCTGGCTTCGATAACTCCGTGTTCCAGCTCAATAAGGGACTGGCTCAGCTTGCCCAGAAGGCCCTGGAGCTCAAGCTGGAGGATACATTTAAACCCCCTGACGAGCAGGTGCTTGCCGCACTGGAGCAAAGCGCTGCCGGCAGGGAGTGGCTTGAGGCATTCCACGACTTCATCTATGTCAAGCGTAATGGCTGGCGGATGCAGCGGATGCTGGAGTATAACACCCCCACCTGGATCGAGCAGCCCCACCTGGCCATAGCCGATATCAGGCGATTGATAGCTGTTGGCGGGGTTCATGTCCCTGATAGGCATCGGGAGCGAATGGTCAGAGAGCGGGAGGAGGCAGAGAGGGAGCTCTTGGCCAAGGTGCCTCCGGGCCAGCGGGAGTGGTTTGAGTTCTTGATGAGGGCCGCCCAGGCATATGAGTACTTCTGCGAGGATCATGATTACTGGTGCGAGTTTAGAGCCCCTTCCCTGGTCAGGCGTGCTGCCATGGAGGCAGGCAGAAGGCTGGTTAAGTCCGGGGTCCTGGAGGACATCGATGATGTGCTGATGCTGCTTATCGAGCATCTGATTGTGGGCACCGCAGGCCAGGAGCGCAACGCCGCCCTGCTAAAGACAGCCCTGAAAAGGAACAAGGAGGAATGGCTTCATAATGTAAATCTTCCCTATCCCAGTGATGAAGTGCCGCTGTTCCTCGGCGATCCCTCCTGGTTAGCCACAGTAACAGGCGCCGACGCATTGCTCAATATTCCGATATCACCCCAAGTAGCCAAGCCTGACCAGGTTGGGGCCATATGTGTTGGCTCTGCTGGAGCACCCGGCGTTACCGAGGGAACTGCCCGCGTGATACACGATCACACGGAGTGGGATCAGCTGCAGCCAGGGGAGATATTGGTTGCCCCTTTGACCATGGCCCCCTGGACGCCTCTTTTCAGCACCATCAAGGCTGTGGTCACTGACACCGGTGGTGTACTACACCATGCCGTAATCGCGAGTCGTGAATACAGCATACCCTGCGTCGCCGGCGCCATGGATGCCACTAAGAAGATCAAGACCGGAGATAAGATCAAGGTTGACGGCAACTTGTGCCGGGTCTATATAATAGAGTAGCTGAGGTGATGAGATGACTAAGACAATAGTTATCGTTGGCACGCTGGATACCAAGGGGGAGGAAGTCAAATATATCAAGGAACTGATAGCGAAAAGAGGACATAGGACGATCGTTATCGATACCGGGGTTCTTGGCCAGGCTCCATTTGCCCCCGATATCACCCGCGACCAGGTGGCTGAGGCGGCAAAGACAAGCCTGAAGGAAGTGATTGCCCTTGGTGAGGAGGGGAAGGCAATAGCGGTGATGGCTGAGGGGACGGCGAAAGTAGCCCAGGAGTTATACTCCAGTGGCAACTTGGATGGCATAATTGCTTTGGGTGGCTCCATGGGCACATCGTTGGCTATGCCGCTGATGAACGCATTGCCCTTGCTCACCCCCAAGCTCTTGGTTTCTACGGTAGCTTTTAGCCCCATGATACCTCCGGATGTGGTGAGCAAAGACCTCACTATAATGCCAACGGTGGTTGATATATGGGGTCTTACTCGGATAACAAAAATGGTGCTTCAGAGTGCTGCCGGGGCCATCGCCGGGATGGTTGAGACCCAGGAGAAGGAAGAGGTAGCGAAAAAGCCCGTGATCGGGGTGACTACGTTGGGCACCTCGGGCATGAAATATGTGCTCTGGGCTAAGCCACTTTTAGAGCAGAAAGGCTATGAGGTCGGCGTATTCCATACCAATGGTGTCGGGGGTAGCACCTTTGAACAATTTGTCGAGCAAGGTCTGTTAGCTGGTGCTTTAGATCTCTCCCTCTATGAGCTGGGTAATCACTTGTGCGGCGGCCATGCCGCGGTGGATAGGCTGGAGGCTATAGGGAAAAGAGCGCTGCCACAGGTTGTAGCCCCCGGTGCCCTGAACTGGTTTTCTTGGTTTGGGTCACTGGAAACTCTCCCGGCTAAGTATCGCGGCCGCAAGATGTATATGCATAACCCTCTGGTCATGGAAGTGAAGACGAGCAAGGAGGAAATGGCTGCCATCGGCGAGGTCATAGCGCGAAAGCTGAATAGGGCACTGGGGCCAACAGTGGTCCTCATCCCGACTCAGGGCTTTTCCGCGCGTGATGAGCCAGGTGCCCCGTTCTACGACCCACAGGCACGC
>CAZMKJ010000008.1:3338-27457 GCA_964567075.1 uncultured Dehalococcoidia bacterium | reverse complement strand
AACCCCGATTAAGACAGGTGCCACCCAGCTGGTCCTTCTCCACCACAGCCACCTTCGCCCCAAGCTGGGAGGCATAGATTGCCGCTCCGTAGCCCCCGGGCCCGGCGCCAATGATCGCTATGTCATACTCCTCAGCCACGATCACCTCCTGAAATCTCGCTTGCCTTGCTACTCAACTTTTTCCAGTATGCTATCAGCTATGCTACCTGCTTTCAAGCGGGTGGCTACGAGAAGGGCTCGTCAGCTCCAGGCAAGGCAATTGACAACGGGTAAAGCAACAAAGACAAATTGACCGCTATGTCTTGTGTGACGAAATCTTGTGGTGGAATCGTACACATAGCAAAGAAAGCAGCTGCTATCTAGCGGATTTGGGATCGCTGGGACAGGCTGCCAGCTTACGCCTTGTAAATCCGACAGGAAACGCCCCTGACATAGGTGGCTCCGACTATGGGGTCATAGGGCGCGTCCATGGTATGTGCCAGGTTTATCACCGGCTCAAGCTTATCCCTGAAATCGGCCTTCTCCGGATAGAAATAGTGGGAATTCGCCCATACAACCTTCGACTGAAGGTTCGGCGCCAATTTGACCTTCCGCTTGAAGCGCTCTTTACTCTGGTAGGTTTCAATCCATACCCAATCGCCTTCGCCTATGCCCAGAGTTGCAGCGGTTTCAGGATGGATCTCTAGAGTAGGCTCCGGCAACATGCTGCGGCGAGATGGTAGATTGAGGCCTTGCCCGTGATAAACTGCTATGTGCCTGCCATCGGTGAGGATTAGGGGATAGTCTTTCACGATTTCCGCAGGCGGATACTTTTGCTCGTAGTATGGCAGGGGCTGGTAGTCATAATCCTCAAGCATGCTGGCCCAGATTTCGCACTTCCGAGAAGGGGTGTCAAAACCAGGCTTCCCATCTGGGTGCATCAGTCCCTTCTCATACTTTTTCTCTACCACCGGCTCCTTCACATAACCTATCTGCTTAAACTGTTCAAAAGTCATATTCAACTTCTTGAGCCTGAACTCCAACAACTCCTTATAGTTCTTAGCCGGAACCGGCGGTTCCACTCCCATTGTGTCAAAAAGGTCAAAGATCATATCAAACTCATCACGGCACTCACCTAACGGCTCTATGGCTCGCTGGCGCGCGGCAATGTAGTTGGGAAGATTCTGCCCATCAGCGATAGCATCACACTCCAGCCATGTAGCTGGAGGCAACAAATAGTCAGCCAGGTCGGAGGTAGGTGTCATGAAGAAATCCACCACTATGAGCAACTCGAGCTTCTTCAGGGCATCTATAGTGCGCAAGCTATCCTCGAAATTAATCGCCGCATTGCTTGAGGTCCAAAATGCCTTGACCCACCCCTTTTCCATAAGCTTGAAGAACGTTGGGGGATGTGGTTTTGACCGACTTGACTTAGGGCCAGCTAAAAGCGGGAACTCCGCTGCCCCTATCGTCTTTGCCTCAACCTCTGGTGAGGAGCGCAAGCTTTTTCTGAATTCAAGGTAACCGGCTGCCGGGTAGCGGCTAAAGACATTCCCTCCCTTAACATCGAGATTTCCTGTAATCGTAATCAGTATGCTCAGAGCGCGCGAAGTTTGTATTGAGTTAGTATTCATGGCGATTCCCATATGGGTCATAAGGGCTGCTGGTCTATTGGTGGCATACATCCTCGCTGCTTCGATTACCTGTTCCTTCGGCACCCAGGTGATCTCTTCGACTCTTTCTGGGGGGTACTTTTCAACAGTTGCCATTAACCTTTGCCACACAGTCTCACATTCAATTTCCTCGCCATTGACCAGCCTAACCTTATAAGCCCCTGTGAGCACGGGCTTGACCTCGGCATCCTTGTAGCCCATGGTCGAGCTATCATAAACCGCAGGGGCATTCGATTTAGCGTCCCAAGCCACGAAGTTATCCCGGCTTCCGCCAGCCTTGATCTCGGCCTCCCTGAGAGACCTGGCGGTATCTTTCCTGATCAAGAAGGGCGCATTTGTCCAATTCTCCACGAAGAAGCGATCATAAAGCCCTTCCTTGATGATGACGTTTAGCCAGCCCAGGGCTAGGGCATCATCTGTGGCGGGCTTCACCCGCAGCCACAAATCGGCCCTCGCTGCAAGCTGGTTACGCCTGGGGTCGATGACTATCAGCTTTGAACCTTTGGCCTTGCCCTGGAGTATTCGCCAGGCCTTGGGCGGGAAGCTCGCCAGTGGATTATGCCCCCAAAGCACCACGCACCTGCTATCTCTGAAATCAGTAGCGACCTGTTCGGACTTCACTACTTCCCCATATGTCATCGAGTCAGCCATAATGTGGGGGGTCCAGCAGTAGTGAGAATCAAGGGTAAACGCTTGTGGGCTCTTTATCGCGTTGAGGAACATAAGATAGGGGATAACGCCATTCTTGGGGTATGTCCCCCACCCCAAGACTATAGTCTCTGGGCCGTGTTGCTCAATAATCCCCTTAAGCTTGGCCGCTATTTCATCCAATGCCTGAGCCCAGGATATCCTCTCCCACCTTCCCCCACCGCGCTCTGCCACCCGCTTTAACGGGTATAGGACACGCTCAGGGTGATACACAAGCTCACCGTAGGTCACGCCCTTCACACATAGTGCGCCATCGGTGTTGGGGTCGTCAGGGTTACCCCTGATCTTAGTTATTTTCCCATCCTCGACGTGTACTAATACGCCGCACTCACTCATACATCCTTGACAAATGGTTCTCACAACTTTTTCAGCCACAATTCTCCCTTCCGATTACTTGTTCTTGGTTGTTCTTCGCAGTGCTGACAGAATCTGCGCCTACAGTGTAATCCCTTTGGCAATCCAGGTCAAGGAGGATGAGAGGAAGGTTGAGCTACTTACAGGTGGGGTGGTGAGGATGCATAAACAAAGCGCATCCTTCTCCTGAGTAGGGATAGATGCGCTTGGCTAACGCTTTATCTCCTCAATTCGATAGTGCAACATCCCAATGGGCGCAGCCACCTCTATCACCTCCCCCTTCCTTCGGCCGAAAAGCGCTTTCCCCATTGGGGAGGCTACGGAGAGCTTACCCTGCGTTGGGTCGGCTTCACTGGGGTTGACCAAGGTGCAACGCATTTCCTCCCCAGAATCAAGGTGGCGCAGGGTTATGTTGCAGCCGATCCCGGCCTCCAAGGTATCCAGCGACATCTCATCGAGGACCGTAGCTGCCTTAAGGGCAGCCTCCAGCTCTCTGATTCGAGCCTCAATTTGCCCCTGGCGTTCTTTAGCCGCGTCCAAGGGAGCGTTCTCCCGGAAGTCCTTGTCGGCAGCAGCTTGCTGCAGCTCCTGAGCGATGCGCGGTCGTTCCGCTTTAAGTGAGGACAACTCCGACTCCAGAGCAGCATAGCCCTGGGAGGTGAGGGTCACTAGCGCGGCCCCCCCGGTCTTCCGCTTAGACCCAGCACGTTTCTTCGCTGAGCCAGACCCCAACCGGAGATGAACAGCCAAATTGGTTTTGGTTAGTCCTTCTTTCTTGGCATAGCTGAGAAGGTTCTTGACTGACTCGAGTCTCTTTGCTGCCGCGGCGCCGGAGCCCAGCCCCTCGGTGTATTCAGCTATCTCTTGGGCGCCGAGCTCGGCAACAGATCTGTCCCCACCATACCAGCGAACAAACCTGTTAAGCTCTTGCTGGCTTTCCTGCCTTAGCTCTGGTGGCAAGGTGGCAAGAAAGCGAGTCACCATTTCAGCTAAGCTTGATCCTTGTTGACTCACGATTCCATTTTAAGCGTTAGCCCGTTTGCTGTCAATTCAGGTTGGCCAGAGAGGGCCAGAGGCACCACATATTGGGCAGTAACCGGGCTCAGGGGCAGCAGCGCCACAGCAGGGGCAGCGCTCCTCCCCTTCCTTGGCTAATGGGACCTCACCCACTACCTCCCGATATATCTCATAATAAAAAAGGTGCTCTTTGTTTATGAAGCTTATCCCATATTCCCGCTTTTTGACTTCGAAATCGCAAACCTGAGCGCTTATCAGCTGCCTGAGTTCACAAGTTCCCGAGCCATACTCAATCGCTGTCTTCTCCCGCCAGATTATCTGCTGGGGTAAGCGTGTTTCGAATGCTTTGCGCAGAATCCACTTCCCCCATGTCTTTCCCCTTTCGTTCACTACCTTCCAACGGGGGTCAATTTCCAGGGCCAAGGCTATGAATTCTCTATCCAGATAGGGTTGCTTTATTTCCAGACCAAGCTCCTGGCCCAGGTTTGCAGAAGAAAAGCGCATCGTCCTGGCCAACCTGTGGATATAGCTATGCAACTGCTTGTTACCCAATTGATACATGTAGCTATAGCCAGCAAAGAGCTCATCGGCCCCGTCACCAGTCATGACGCTGTTAATGCCACGCTCCTGGGCCAGTTTGAGGGCAAAGTAAATGGCGATATCGTTGGGCAGGGCGAGGTCGAACGTTTTCAGCACCTTTATCACCTTGGGGATTGCGGCTATTGCCTCCTCGGCGCTGAAAAAGCTTCTATGATGCTCCAGCCCGAGAGCGGCGGCAACTTTCATCCCGTAGTCTACATCAGGAGCATGAGCCCCTTTGAGGCCAGTGGTCAGGGCTTTGACCTCGGGAGCGAAAATGGCAAGGATGCTGGAATCAAGCCCTCCTGAGAGGAGCAAGCCCTGAGCAGGGTTTCTCTTTACTGCCTTGTTGAGGCTTGCCGCCAGTTGGCGACAAATCTCTGCTATGCCCATTGCCAATGTACTTTAGACTTTTCCGTTCTTTATCGATTATAATAGCTCGTGGCTTATTTTTGCTATAGCGAATAGATAGTCTTACTTGACAGCATGCATTAATAGTGGTAAATTGTAAGGCTAGTTGTTATTATTTAAGGGGGTTGGCTTGCCTACCACCAGTCAGCTTGTGAGGAAGGGACGTAAGGGGGCGAAAAAGAAGGTCAAGACGCCCGCGCTAAGCTTTTATTATAATTCGCTGAAGGGCAGGAGCGTGCGCGGCAAAAACTCCCCACAGAAACGAGGGGTTTGCATTCAAGTGAAGACGGTGCCCCCGAAGAAGCCTAATTCCGCTCTGCGTAAGGTGGCCCGGGTGCGGCTCACCAATGGCCTGGAGGTCACTGCTTATATCCCGGGCGAGGGGCATAACTTACAGGAACATTCTGTGGTGCTTGTCCGGGGTGGTCGAGTGAAGGATCTACCCGGGGTGCGTTACCATATCGTTCGCGGCACTTTGGACACCGAGGGGGTTGCCGAGCGAAAGCAGGGTCGGAGTCGATATGGGACCAAGAGGGCTGCAGCGGTAACTAAATAAGAAATCCAATTGGAGACTTGATCGTAGGGCTTCTATTCCTCGATAGAAGCCTTTCCGCTGAGAAGGACACGAGGAGGGGAGATGCCGAGACGGGGAGAAGTAGCTAAGAGGGAGACAGCACCCGATGCCAAATATCAAAGTGAGCATTTGGCCAGGTTCACCAACAAGTTGATGAAGTGCGGCAAGAAGAGCAAGGCAGAGCGAATCATCTATAAGTCGCTGGACATTATCGAGGAACGGACGCGGGAGAATGGTCTCGATGTCTTTGAGCAGGCGGTTAAGAATGCCACCCCGCTGCTCAAAGTCAAACCGCGCCGCGTCGGTGGTGCCACCTATCAAGTGCCGGTGGAAGTCCCTCCTGAGCAAGGCTTATCCTTGGCCATGCGCTGGCTGGTGCAGTCGGCAAGGGCTCGCCATGGTAAGGCCATGGCGGAAAGGCTGGCTTTGGAGCTCATCGATGCCTCCCGAGGGGAGGGAACCACCATCAAGAAGCGTCATGACACCCATAGGATGGCTGAAGCAAATAGAGCCTTTGTCCACTATCGATGGTGATAACATGTTACGGCCATTTCCGTTATCGCATATCCGAAATATTGGCATCATTGCCCACATCGATGCCGGGAAGACCACCGTCACCGAGATGGTGCTCTATCACAGCGGGCGCACCTATAAAGTGGGTTGGGTCGATGAGGGCACGGCAGTGATGGATTGGATGGCACAAGAGCGGGAACGGGGGATAACGATCACCGCTGCTGCTACCAGCTGCGACTGGCTTGAGCACTGGATTAACATCATCGATACCCCAGGGCATGTGGACTTCACCGCTGAGGTGGAGCGGAGCCTCAGGGTGCTCGATGGCGGGGTTGTGGTCTTCGATGCCGTTTCTGGGGTCGAATCTCAGTCGGAGACGGTTTGGCGCCAGGCCGATAGATATCGAGTCCCCAGAATCTGCTTTGTGAACAAGATGGACCGGGTCGGCGCCGATTTCTTCAGAACACTGAAGATGATAGAGGAACGCCTTAATGCCAAAGCGGTGCCGATACAGCTCCCTCTTGGTGTCGAAGAATCCTTTCGCGGTGCCATCGACCTGGTTGAGAGCAAGGCTTGGCTCTTTCCCGAAGAGCTGGACTCAGATCCCGTCGAGACCCCAATCCCTGAGGAATATCAGGAAACCGCCACCCGAGCTCGGGAGGCGCTCATCGAGCAGGTGGCCGAAGCCGATGAGGAGTTCATGACCGCTTATGTTGAGCATGGGAAGATCACTGCCGCTGAGCTTGAAGCAGCGCTGAGGCGGGCAACGCTGCGGGCTAAGCTTGTTCCGGCCCTCTGTGGCAGCGCCCTGAGGAACAAAGGCATCGAGCCGATGCTGGATGCTGTGGTTGCTTACCTTCCCTCGCCGTTGGATGTGCCTCCGATAGAGGGCATAGAGCCGGAGACTGGCAGGGCAGGCTTCCGCCAGGCAGACGATAGCGCTCCCTTCTCTGCCCTGGCCTTCAAGGTGGTCACCGACCCCTTTGTCGGCAGGCTGGTGTATTTCAGGGTTTACTCCGGCATAGCTCAGGCCGGCTCTCAGGTGCTCAATTCCACCAAAAGGCGCAAAGAGCGCGTGGGACGGCTGCTTCAGATGCATGCCAATCATCGGGAGGAGGTGGCGGCGGCTTATAGCGGGAGCATTGCTGCTGCCCTGGGACTCAAGAATACCTTCACCGGCGATACCCTCTGTGACTTCGATAGCCCTATCATTCTGGAATCGATTCGATTCCCAGAGCCAGTGATCTCGGTGGCCATTGAGCCCAAGACCAAGGCTGATCAAGACCGGATCATCGATGCCCTGGTCAAGCTTGGACAAGAGGACCCAACCTTCAAAACACGCTACCAGGAGGAGACAGGTCAGACCATAATCTCAGGCATGGGCGAGCTCCATCTTGAGGTCCTCGTCGACCGTTTGCGGCGCGAGTTTAAGGCCAGGGCTAAGGTGAGCAGACCAAAGGTGGCTTATAAAGAGACCATCACCATGCCTGTCCGAGCCGAGGGACGTTTCATCAGGCAGAGTGGGGGGCGGGGACAATATGGGCATATTTGGCTTGAGCTTGAGCCCCTGGCGCGGGGCAGCGGCTTTGAGTTCGTGAGCCGGATTCAGGCTGGGGTGATACCCAAGGAGTTCATCCCTGCGGTGGAGGGTGGGGTTAAAGAGGCGCTGGAGAATGGGGTCCTCGCTGGCTACCCCATAATCGATATTGGAGTCGCGGTCTATGATGGCAGCTATCATGAGGTCGACTCCTCGGAGCCGGCGTTCAAGATGGCGGCGTCACTGGCAGTTCGCGATGGTGTGTCAAAAGCGAAGCCGGTGCTCCTTGAGCCCATTATGAAGCTGGAGATAGTAACCCCTGAGGAGTTTCTCGGTGATATAGTTAGCGACCTCAATGCCCGCAGGGGGCAGATCAGTACCATTGAGCCCTATGGTCAGACGCAGCTAATCCGCTGCTTTCTGCCTCTTTCCCAGACCTTCGGTTATGCTACTGACTTGAGGTCGCTAAGCCAGGGGCGAGCTGCTTATTCTATGGAGTTTCATCGCTATCACGAGGTACCTCAGCAGATGGCGGAGGCCATCATCGGCCGGACAAAAGGCTCAGGAGGTGTTTTCTAAATGCACCAGCAGCGGATACGGATCAGGTTAAAGGCTTACGATCACAGGATCTTAGACCAGTCAGCGAGGCAGATAGTGGAGGTGGCAGAAGGGACTGGTGCCGCCGTAGCCGGTCCCATCCCCCTGCCCACACGCATCAAAAAGTTCTGCGTCATTCGCTCCCCGGTCATCGATAAGGATTCCCGGGAGCAGTTTGAGATCAGAACCCATAAGCGCCTCATCGACATCCTGAACCCCAATACCAAGACCATCGATGCCTTAACTCAACTCAACTTACCGGCAGGCGTCGATATCGAGATAAAGCTATGATTACCGGCATCTTGGGCAAAAAGGTCGAGATGACCCAGGTGTTCCAGGACGATGGCGCGGTGGTGGCAGTCACTGCCATTGAGGCTGGGCCGTGCACTGTGACCCAGATCAAGACCAAGGCTAAAGAGGGCTATGATGCTGTCCAGCTTGGCTTCGGTCAAGCGAAGAGGATCAACCGCCCGCAGCGAGGGCATCTCAAGAAGCTCGGGCTTTATAAGCACCTTCGTGAATTCAGGGTCGAGGATGCCTCCAAGATTCAATTAGGAGACAGGGTTGATGTCGGGATATTTCATCCCGGCGATTTAGTCGATGTCATCGGCACATCAAAGGGGCGGGGCTTTGCTGGTGTGGTCAAACGCCATCATTTCGCTGGCGGCTCAAAAAGCCACGGCCAATCGGATCGCCATCGGGCCCCAGGCTCTATTGGCGCTGGCACCGACCCCGGTCGAGTAATTAAAGGGCTGAAGATGGCCGGGCATATGGGTGACGAGAGGGTCACGGTGCAGAAACTCCAGGTGGTGAAAGCGGACCCAGAGCGCAATTTGCTCCTGGTCAGAGGGGCAGTGCCGGGTGCCCGCAACGGGCTGTTGATTGTTAGAAAATCGAGCTGATGAGAGGGAGAAGTTTTGTTTCGGTTTTCCATCCGCACGCTGGGATCCTCGAGCTCATGCGCGGCTTGAATCCAGGGCAGGGGCTGACTTTCCTTGTCGTGACCCATGATGCTCACATCGCTGGAGGTAGGGACAGGGTGGTCTCTCGAGGGGGCGGGGAGCTATTCGCCGCTGACTAAATGGGGGCATAGTGCAGGTTCCAGTTTATAGCACCGAGGGGCAGATAATAGAGCAAATAGAGCTGGATGAAAGCATCTTCCAGGTGCCGATGAACCAGGCAGTGGTTCATCAGGCATTGGTGGCACAGCGGGCAAATGCCCGCTTGGGCACTGCCAGCACCAAGACGCGTGGGGAGGTTTCAGGGAGCACGAGGAAGCTGTACCGGCAAAAGCACACCGGTCGGGCCCGGGTTGGGAGCATTAGATCACCGACTCGCCGTGGCGGTGGTGTGGCCTTTGGTCCCCAGCCCCGGAGCTATCGACAACGCCTGCCCAAGAAGATGCGCCGTCTCGCCCTGAGATGCCTGCTCTCAGCCAAAGTAGCCGATGGTGAATTGAAGGTCATCACCAGCTTTGGGCTTGATAAGCCCAAGACCAAGGAGATGAGGCATATCTTAGAGGCTTTACAGGCTCAGTCCTCGGCTCTTTTGGTCACCGCCGAGGCCGATGCTAATGTATACCAATCAGCTCGAAACCTGGAGCAGGTAAAGACGCTGCCCGCAGCCCTGTTAAATGTTGTCGATCTCCTCTCACATCGGGCTGTGATCATGACCACAGATGCGTTACGCAGAGTTGAGGGGATTTGGGGGGAAAAGAGGCCGGAGGGGGAGACATCTGACATAAATTGAGTTATAATATATGTTCGATTGGACAAAAATGCATATCTATGAGGTATTGCGGCGACCGATTATCACGGAGAAGAATGCCGAGCTTATGGCGCGGAATAAGTATGCCTTTGAAGTGGCCCGGGAGGCCAATAAGCGCCAGATCAAGCAGGCAGTGGAGGAAGCGTTCAAGGTGAAGGTGACTCAGGTTAATGTGCTCACCGTGGCGGGGAAAAGCAGGGGCTTTGGTCGGCTTCGGGGTAAGACCTCGCCATGGAAGAAGGCGGTGGTCACCTTGGAGCCTGGGAGCAAAATCGAGATCTTTGAGGGAGTGTAAACAGATATAGCGATGGGGCTGAAGGTATACAAGCCAACCTCCCCGGGGCGGCGGGGGATGAGTGGAGCCAGCTTTGAGGAGCTGACCAAGAAGAAGCCGGAGAAGTCCCTCCTCGTGCCGTTAAAGAAGAAGGGGGGCAGGAGCAATCAGGGGAGAATATCGGTTCGCCACCGTGGTGGTGGTGCCAAGCGGATGCTGCGCCTTATCGACTTCAAGCGGGATAAAATCGGCATCCCGGGGATAGTAGCCGCTATCGAATACGACCCCAATCGCTCAGCGCATATCGCTCTAATTCAGTACAGCGATGACGAAAAGCGCTATATCTTGGCTCCGCTGGGGCTCAAAGTTGGCGACACCATTGCCTCGGGACGCGGTGCTGAGGTAAAGCCGGGCAATGCCCTGCCGCTCAAGGCAATCCCCGCCGGCACCTTTATCCACAATGTTGAGCTCCACCGGGGTCGAGGGGGCCAGATAGTGCGCAGTGCCGGTGCTGCTGCTCAGCTCATGGCCAAGGAAGATAGCTACGTGCTGGTCCGTCTACCTTCAGGGGAGCTTCGCCGCATTCATGGTGAATGCATGGCCACTATCGGGCAAATAGGCAATATCGATCATAGCGGTGTCAGTCTGGGGAAGGGGGGGCGGAGCAGGTGGCTGGGGAAGCGTCCTGTGGTGCGCGGCTCAGCCATGAGCCCTCGTGATCATCCCCATGGTGGTGGTGAGGGCAGGGCCCCGATAGGGCTCTCTGGACCTAAAACACCTTGGGGCAAGCCAGCTTTTGGGGTTAAAACCAGAAGGCGTAAGGTCTCAGATAGAATGATTATGCAGAGGAGAAAATAGAGGTGGGGCGCTCAACCAAGAAAGGACCTTTTGTCGACCTTAAACTGCTGAAGAAGGTGGAGCTGCTGCAGAGGAGTGAGCAGAAGGCGGTGATTAAAACCTGGTCTCGGGCTTCGACCATTGTGCCACAAATGGTGGGGCTCACCATTGGGGTCCATGATGGCCGCAGGCATGTCCCCATCTTCATCACCGAGAACATGGTCGGGCATAAGCTTGGGGAATTCGCCCCAACGAGGACTTTTAAAGGGCATACCGTCAAGGCAGCGAGAATCACCAGGGTGAAGAAGAAGTAATGGAGGTAAGGGCTACAGCTAAGCAGGTCGGGGTATCGCCGCAGAAGTTGTGGCTGCTCTTAGACCAGGTTCGAGGTAAGAGTGTGGATGAAGCACTGGCTATGCTCAGGTTTGCGCCCACCCCGGCGGCTCGATCCGTGGCCAGAGTGGTAAAATCAGCTGCTGCCAATGCCGAGAATAACTTCCAGATGACGCCATCAAATCTCAGGATCGTCAGGATTTATGCTGATAAGGGGCGCACCACGAAAAGATTCCGTCCCCAAGCCAGAGGGAGGGCAAATCCGATTCTGAAACGCTCAAGTCACATCACCGTGGTGGTGGCGGAGGAATAAATGGGGCACAAGGTTCACCCTATAGGGTTTAGGCTGGGCATCATCAAGGATTGGCAAGCGAAATGGTATGATGAAAAAAGTTACACCGAGCTCTTGCATGAAGACCTAGCCATTCGTAAAGCCATTGAAGCTAAATACAGCGAAGCCAGCGTCTCTCGGGTTGAGATCGAGCGTGGCTCTAACGAGGTCACGGTGACCGTCCATACTGCGAGGCCCGGGATGGTCATCGGTCGCGGCGGACAGAGGGTCGATGAGTTTAGGAACGAGTTGCAGCGTATGACCGGGAAAAGGGTGCGGCTAAATATCCAGGAGATTCGGGAGCCTGAACTCGATGCCTACTTGGTGGCGAAGAACATCGCGGAACAATTGCAGAGGCGCATTTCCCGAAGGCGGGCGGTGAAACGAACTATCTCCCGAACCATGGAGCGAGGCGCCAAGGGAATAAAGGTAATGGTTTCCGGGAGGATCGGCGGCTCTGAGTACGCACGCCGGGAAACTGAACGTGAGGGGAGCGTCCCGTTGCATACCCTGCGCGCTGACATCGACTACGGCTTCGCCCAAGCCTTGATCCCCAAGGGGCTTCTGGGGGTCAAAGTCTGGATCTACAAGGGCGATGTCGTTCCTGCGAAAGAGGTTGAGGCTGAAGTGCTCCCGGAGGCAGAGGCAATCCCTGAGACAGAGGCAGCCCCGGAGGCAGAGGCAATCCCTGAGATAGAGGCAGCCCCGGAGGCAGAGGCGGCTGTGGAATAATTGCTTTGCTGAGGTAACAGGGCGATGTTACAACCAAGGAGAGTAAAATATCGCAAGGTACATCGAGGTCGGCGCAAGGGCAAGGCGCAAGCGGGGGACACCGTGGCCTTCGGCGAATATGGGCTGCAAGCACTGGAGCCAGCTTGGCTCACCAGTCGCCAGATCGAAGCAGCACGCCGTGCCATTGTGCGCCACGTCAGACGAGGTGGCCAGGTTTGGATTCGCATCTTCCCCGATAAGCCGGTGAGCAAAAAGCCAGCGGAAACCCGTATGGGTGGGGGCAAGGGCTCCCCAGACCATTGGGTGGCAGTGGTCAAGCCGGGGAGGATTCTGTTTGAACTCGCTGGGGTCAAAGAGGAGACGGCGAAGGAGGCACTACGCCTCGCCTCTCATAAGCTGCCTATCGATGTTCAATTCGTCGCCAGGGATGAGAAATGATGATGGATGAGATTCGAAAGCTAAGCGATGAGGAGCTGGCCAAACAGCTTGAGGAAGCGCATCGGGAGCTTTTTAACCTCCGATTTCGGGCTGCTGCCAACCAGCTAACAAATTATAATGAAATCCGCAAGGCGAGGAAGAGCATCGCCCGAATAAAGACCGTAATCCGAGAGCGGGAGCTAAGCGAAGTAAGATGAGTCCAAAGACACTCACCGGTCGCGTGGTCAGCGACAAAATGGATAAGACGGTGGTGGTCGTGGTTGAGTCTCGGCGCCGTCATCCCCGTTATAAGCGGGTGGTCAAGTATAGTAAGAGATTCAAAGTTCATGACAAGGACAACGTCTGCCATCTTGGTGACCTGGTGAGGATTATGGAAACCCGCCCTTTGTCCAAGGAGAAAAGGTGGCGTGTTGCCGAAATCCTGAGCAGGAGGGAGGCAGTTGAGGCTCCTCCCATAGAGGTGGAGTAAGTGATCCAAACATATACCAGGCTTAAAGTGGCCGATAACAGCGGCGCCCGGGAGATAATGTGTATTCATGTGCTTGGGGGCACGAGGAAAAGGTATGGCCGAGTCGGTGATCTCATTGTGGCCTCAGTGAAGGAAGCTGTGCCCGGAGCGGCAGTGAAAAAGGGTGACGTGGTTCGAGCTGTCATCGTGCGCACGGCTAAGCCCTATGGTCGCCGCGATGGCTCATATATCAGGTTCGACGAAAATGCAGCGGCAGTCCTCGATGAAAAGGGCAATCCCAAGGGCAGCCGTATCTTCGGCCCTGTGGCTAAGGAGCTGCGGGACAAGAATTTCATCAAGATCGTATCTTTGGCCCCTGAGGTGCTATAGATGAAGATTCGAAGAGGGGATGAGGTCTTGGTGCTCACGGGCAAGGATCGGGGGGAGATGGGGAAGGTTCGTCGCGCTTTCCCCCGAGAAAATCGGGTATTGGTAGAAGGGGTTAATATGGTCAAGCGCCATATGAGGCCGCGGGGTCGGACCAGGCAGGCGGGGATCATCACGCGGGAGGCGCCAATTCATGTCTCCAATATTATGCTCATCTGCCCCAAATGCCAGCAGCCGACTCGCATCGGCTTTCGCCTCCTCGAAGATGGGAGCAAAGCTCGGGTATGCAAAAAGTGCCATGAGGTGATAGAGGAGGTGACAGAGTAATGGCGTCGAGACTGAAGCAAAGATATCGAGAGGAGATAGTGCCCCGCTTAATGCAAGAATTTGGCTATAAGAACCAGATGCAGGCACCGAGGCTGGAGACGATCGTGCTCAATATCGGTCTCGGGGAGGCGATTCGAGATCCCAAGGTTTTGGAGGCAGCAGCCGGTGATTTAGCCCAGATTTCAGGGCAACGCCCGATAACTACCAGGGCGAAGAGGTCCATTGCTGGCTTCCACTTGCGTCAAGGAGTTGCCATCGGGCTCATGGTCACCTTACGCGGGGAGCGGATGTACCATTTCCTGGATAGGTTGGTCAATGCCGTCCTGCCCCGCATCCGAGACTTTCAGGGTGCTTCCCGAGATTCCTTCGATGGCCAAGGCAACTACTCGCTTGGGATCAGGGAGCAGATTGTGTTCCCTGAGATCGATTATGACAACATCGACAAGGTTCGCGGGCTTCAGGTCTCCATCGTGACCACAGCGCAAAGTGATGAGGAGGGAAGGCGCCTCTTGGAGCTTCTGGGCATGCCCTTCTCCAGGAAGTGATAATGGCTAAGGTATCGAGGATAGTGAAATCACAACGGCCGGCAAAATATGAGGTGCGGCATCGCAACCGTTGTTACCTCTGTGGTCGGTCACGAGCTTATATTCGCCTGTTCGGCCTGTGCCGCATCTGCTTTCGCAAGCTGGCGCTGGAGGGTAAGCTTCCCGGGGTGAGAAAATCGAGCTGGTGAGTCACTATGAGCATCACTGATCCGATTGCCGATATGTTGACCAGAATCAGAAATGCCATCATGGCCAGACATGACTCGGTTCTGATTCCGGCATCCAAGACCAAGATCTCCATCGCTAATATCCTCAAAGAGGAGGGTTTTATCACGGACTATGAGGTAGTGAAGGGGAATACACCACAGCGGGTGATCAAGATTCAGCTCAAGTATACGGGAAAGAAGGAGCCGATATTGACCGGGCTGAAAAGGGTGAGCAAGCCCGGACTCAGGGTTTATGTGGGCAAAGGGGAAATCCCCAGGATCTATGAGGGGCTGGGCATCACCATTTTATCCACGCCATTAGGGGTGATGACGGGGAGGCAGGCCTGGCGTAAAGGTGTTGGCGGCGAAATCTTATGCTATATATGGTAAAGGGGTGCCGATGTCAAGGGTGGGAATGAAGCCGATTTCTTTGCCCCCGGGGGTTGAGGTCGATATCAGCGGCAGTGAGGTCGCGGTCAAGGGGCCTAAGGGTGAGCTTTCTTGGACTTTCCACCCCGATATGATCATTACCTTGCAGGATCGGACTCTCATCGTGTCTCGACCTTCAGATAACAAAATCCATCGCTCACTTCATGGCCTCACCAGGAGCCTGCTGGCTAACATGGTCGAAGGGGTGACTAATGGATTTCGGAAGGGTCTGGAGCTGGTGGGGATGGGCTATCGAGCCCAGACATCAGGGGACAAGCTGCTGCTCCAGGTAGGATACACCCATCCTGTGGAGGTCACCGCTCCCCCAGGCATCTCGTTCACTGTTGAGGGCAATAACCGGATCATTGTTTCAGGTATTGATAAACAACTGGTGAGTCAGGTAGCAGCTCGCATTCGGATGGTGAAGCCGCCCGACTCCTATGTAGGAAAGGGCATCAGATATATTGGCGAGGTGGTTCGGCTCAAGCCAGGGAAAACGGGTAAGGTGGGGAGGAGGAGATAAATGCCCAGGGAGGCTCGAAAGAGAAGGCATGTCCGGGTCAGGAGGAAGGTATCAGGGACGCTCGAGCGCCCCCGTCTCTGCGTCTTTCGCAGCCTGAAGCACATTTATGCCCAGGTTATAGATGATGACAGCGGACATACCTTGGTTTCGGCCTCAACCATCGATGCCGAGGTCAGCGCTGAGGCCCAGGGTAAGGCCAAGACGGAGAGAGCCAAATTGGTGGGGGGCGTGATCGGGCAACGAGCCTTGGCTCAGGGGCTGAGTCGCGTTGCCTTCGACCGTGGGGGATATAAGTACCATGGTCGGGTGCAGCACCTCGCCCAGGCTGCCCGTGAGGCTGGGTTGGAGTTCTAATGGCGCAGAGAAACATGATAGACCCGGATGAGTTAAATCTCACGGAAAAGCTGGTTCATATTAGGCGAGTGGCCAAAACAGTGGCTGGAGGGCGTCGCTTCAGCTTCAGCGCCTTAGTAGTGGTTGGCGATGGTGAGGGCCATGTTGGCGCTGGGTTGGGGCAAGGGCGGGAGATACCCGAGGCCATCAGAAAGGCTGGGGCTATTGCCAGAAAGAATTTGATCCGTGTACCGCTGGTGGGAAGCACTATCCCACATAAAATCGTCACCAAGTTTGGCGCGGCCAAAGTCCTGCTCAGGCCAGCGGCTCCGGGAACAGGGGTCATCGCCGGAAGATCGGTGAGAGCTGTGGTCGAGGCCGCTGGGATCAAGGACATCCTGACCAAGTCCTTGGGCGGCTCCAATCCGATAAATGTGGTCCGGGCCACAATGCTGGCCTTGAGCCAGCTGAGACAGCAAGAGGAGGAACTGGCAAAACGGGGCTTAAAGTGAGGCAAAACGAACTGGCCCCAGCTTCGGGGTCGATACGGAACAGGAAACGAGTTGGCCGCGGCGTTGGCAGTGGTCATGGTACCTATTCCTGCCGCGGCAGCAAAGGGCAAAAGGCTCGCTCTGGGGGCAGGCTCCATCCCCTTTTTGAAGGCGGTCAGACCCCTTTAGTTCAGCGCTTGCCCAAGAAACGGGGCTTCACCAACATCTTCAGGAAGGACTATGCCATTGTCAATCTGAGAAGCCTTGCTATCTTCGGCGAGGGCGCTGAGGTAACGCCGCAGAGGATGGTGGCCGCCGGGCTGATCAAGTCACTGAAAAAGCCGGTAAAGGTTCTGAGCGCTGGCGAGATTGACCGTCCGTTGCTGATAAAGGCCAACAAGTTCTCCCAGATGGCTAAGAAGAAGATCGAGGCCGCGGGAGGGACGGCGGTGGAGATAGAGGAGAGCGAGGAAAAGGCGATTAGGGGCTGATGATGGAGCGGGAGCAGGAGTGGCCAAGACCGAGGATAGTCCAGGCGGTGAGCAATGCCTTGAACACGCCCGATGTGAGACGCAAGCTGCTGTTCACCGTTGCTATCTTGGCTCTGTTTCGCTTCATGGCCAATATCCCCGTGCCCGGGGTTGATACCCAGGCATTGGCGGCCGGCGTTGACCTGGGTCCGTTTTTCGGCATGCTGGACATATTCAGCGGCGGCGCCCTGAGGACGGCGAGCATTGTTGCCATGGGGGTCTATCCTTATATTACCGCCTCGATCATAATGCAGCTTTTGGTTCCTATCGTCCCCAAGCTTCAGGAGCTGAGCAGGGAAGGTGAGGCAGGGAGGAGGAAGTTAGATCAATATATCCACTGGCTGACTGTGCCCTTGGCCATGATCTCAGGCTACGGGATGTTGATAGTCTTCTCTCGGGGCATCTTTGGGGGTGCATTGCCTCTCTGTTCTCCACCCTGGCCCTTAGCAGGCAGCGATTTCTTGACTACCGCAGTCATGATGTTCTCCATAACTGCGGGCACTATGTTCCTTGTCTGGCTCGGGGAGCGGATCACCGAAAACGGCATTGGCAACGGCATCTCGATAATAATCTTTGGCGGCATCGTCGCTGTCTTGCCTGAGAATATCTGGAGCAGCCAGCGTATCACCGGCTGGGGTGGGTTTTTCCTTTTGATCCTGTTGCTACTGGCGATCGCTGTGTTGATCGTATATGTTTACGAGGGCCAGCGCCGCATCCCGGTTCAATACTCGAGGAGCACCTTTCGTGGCGGCAGGATGTATCGGCAGACCGGGGGCACCCATATCCCACTCAGGGTTAATTCAGCGGGGATGATACCGCTCATCTTTGCCATGTCAATTATGCTCATGCCCGGGATGATAGCCAGCTGGTTTGCTGGCCCGGTGGATGATCCCAATTTTGCCAATTCGATTATGAACTTCTTCAACCCGGATGGGATGGCCGGTGGTTTCCCCTATTGGTCCCTTTACTTCCTCCTTGTTGTTGGTTTTACCTTTTTCTATACCATGGTCATCTTCCAGCAACAGAATATACCCGAGACCTTGCAGCGCCAAGGCGGTTTCATCCCCGGAATCCGTCCCGGCAAGCCCACCGCTGACTACCTCAATCGAGTATTAACCCGGATCACCTGGGGTGGGGCACTATTCTTGGCCCTGGTGGCCGTAATGCCCCTGTTCGCCAAATTGATAACTGGAGCCCCTACTGGGACCGGGCTGATGATCGTGAGCAGTGCCGGCTTGCTCATCGTGGTCGGGGTCGTTCTGGACACCATGAGGCGGCTGGAGGCGGAGCTGTTAATGCGTCACTATGAGGGATTCATGAGGTGATAGGGATGCGAGTTATCATTTTAGGCGCACCCGGTGCGGGCAAGGGGACGCAGGCAGCACTCCTTTCTAAGGAGCTGGGATTGGCTCACATTGCCTCCGGGGACCTCTTCCGCCAGGCACAGAATACAGGGGATGAACTTGGGGCTATAGCTAAGTCTTACATGGAAAGGGGGCTTTTGGTCCCGGATGAGGTGGTGATAAAGATGATTTTGGAGCGCATTGCCGCCCCAGATTGCATTCAGGGCTTTATCTTGGATGGTTTCCCCAGGACACTGGAGCAGGCGCAGGCTTTGGATCAAGCCCTGAGTGCAAATGGCATCGACCAGGTGCTCTATATCAGGGTTTCGGATGAAGAACTGATCAGAAGGCTGGGCGGACGCTGGCTCTGCCGCAGTTGCCAGGCGCCATATCACATGATCAATAATCCGCCACGGGTGCCTGGGCGTTGTGACCTGTGCGGTGGTGAGCTTTACCAGCGCCCCGATGATGCCGAGGAGACGGTGAGGAAGCGAATCGAGGTCTATATGGCTCAAACTATGCCCCTCATCGACTATTATGCCACAATGGGCAAATTGACCGCGGTCGATGGCGAGCAGGATATCGATGCTGTGGGCAATGATTTGCTCGCAGCCCTTGGTCGAGGAACAGGCCCGGGGGAATGGGGATAATCATCAAGACCGCTCAGGAGATCGCTATCATGGGGGAGGCAGGCCGGATCGTGGCCGCTGTCATTGCTGCTTTGACCAGAGCGATAGCGCCTGGCATAACCACCAGGGAGCTGGATGCTATTGCCGTTCGGGAGCTGAAACGACATGGCGCTGCTGCTTCATTTAAGGGCTATCGAGGCTTCCCCGCCTCTATTTGTGTCTCAGTCAATGATGAGGTGGTTCATGGCATCCCCGGGGAACGGCCGCTCCAAGAGGGGGATATTGTGGGCCTTGATTTCGGCGCTTATTATCGCGGCTTTCATGGCGATGCCGCGGTGACCGTTGGGGTGGGGAACATCAATTTGCAGTCGAGGAGCCTTCTCGAGGTCGCCGAAGGGGCTTTGCGGGCGGGCATCGCCGCTGCTCGCCAGGGGGCAAGGTTAGGCGATATCTCGGCGGCAATTCAGTCCCATGCCGAATCTCACGGTTTCTCTGTGGTTCGTGAGTATGTCGGACATGGCATTGGTCGGGAGATGCATGAAGAGCCACAAATCCCTAATTTCGGCCCCCCGGGGCAGGGTCCGCTATTGCAAAATGGCATGACCTTAGCCTTAGAGCCCATGGTTAACGCCGGGGACTGGCGGACCAAGGTGGGCGCTAATAACTGGACGGTGGTCACGGCTGATGGCAGCCTTTCCGCACACTTCGAGCATACCATTGCCATCGATGGTGCTGAGGCAAAGATATTGACCCAGCTTTAAATTAGAGGCATTATATAAAGAAGCGCTTATGGCGAAAAAGGAAACTATCGAAGTCGAGGGAACAGTGGTCGAGCCCTTGCCCAACGCTATGTTCCGGGTCGAGCTTGCTAATGGGCATCTGGTCTTGGCTCATGCCTCGGGCAAGATGAGGATGCATTTTATCAAGATCGTGCGCGGCGATAGGGTTCTGGTCGAGCTCTCTCCTTATGACCTGGGCCGGGGCCGGATCACCTATCGCTTCCGTTGAGGAATGATGAAAGTTCGTGCTTCGGTGAAGCGACGCTGTGAAAAGTGCAAGATTGTACGGCGCAAAGGCGTTGTGCGGGTGATATGCTCAAATCCGAGACATAAGCAAAGGCAAGGTTAATTGGTGAGGAGGGTAAATGGCACGCATTGCCGGTGTCGACATTCCCAAGGATAAACGCGTTGAGGTCTCTCTCTGCTATATCTATGGCATCGGTCCCAGTTTGAGCAAGAAGATCCTGGCTCAAACTGGGGTTGACCCAGATACCAAGGTCAAAGACCTCAACGATGACGAGCTGAGCCGCATCCGTGAGTCCATAGACCGAGGGCATAAGGTTGAGGGTGACCTGAGGCGGGAGATCAGCTTTGACATCAAGCGACTTATTGAAATCGGCTGCTATCGTGGGCTAAGGCACCGCAAGGGGCTTCCGGTGCGAGGGCAGCGCACCAAAACCAATGCCCGGACTAAGCGAGGCCCGCGCAAGACAGTGGCCGGCAGAGGCCGCCGCCGCGGCATGGGCAAGAAGTAAATTGAGGTGATATATGGCTAAGAAGAAGCCATCTCGGGTCAGAAGGCGGGAGCGGAAGGGGATAATCCGGGGGCGAGCCTATATTCAGTCTACATTCAATAACACCCTCATCACCCTTACCGATCCCCAGGGGAACGTCATCGCCTGGGGCAGCTCAGGCACTGCCGGGTTTAAGGGAGCGCGCAAGGGCACTGCCTTTGCTGCCCAAAGGGCTGCCGAGGTGGCAGCACGGCGGGGGATGGAGCACGGATTGCGCCAGGTGGATGTGTACGTAAAGGGCCCGGGGAGTGGCCGAGAGGCAGCAATTCGTACCCTGCAAGCAACTGGGCTTAATATCCTCAGCATCAGGGATGTAACCCCTGCGCCCCACAATGGCTGTCGCCCGCCAAAGAGAAGGCGAGTATAGAGGGAGGTATGAAAATGGCCCGCTATGTAGGGCCAGTTTGCCGGCTATGTCGGCGCCAGGATGAGAAGTTAATGCTTAAGGGGCAGCGATGCTTAACCCCCAAGTGCCCCTTGGAGCGGCGGCATGCCCCTCCAGGGGAGCAGCATCGTCGTCCCCGCAAGTTATCTGAATACGGCATCAGGCTCAGGGAGAAACAGAAGGCTCGGCATGTCTATGGGGTGTTGGAACGTCAGTTCCGCCGCCACTTCGCTGACGCCCGGAGGCGTCCTGGTCCCACCGGGGAGAACTTGCTCAAGGTCCTGGAGCTGAGGCTTGACAATGCGGTCTATCGCCTTGGCTTCGCTGATTCCCGATGTCAAGCAAGACAGTTGGTCCGCCACGGGCACTTCGCCGTCAATGGACATAAGGTGAATATCCCATCATATATGGTCACGCCCGGGGATGCCATCGCCTGGAGGGAGAAGAGCAAGCAGCTCGTGCATTATGACAAAGTGGCTCAAGAGGTTGGCAGCAGGCCGATCCCCAGTTGGCTGAGTCTGGATCCTGAGACCCTTATTGGGCGGGTGTTGACTGAGCCCAGCCGCAATGAGATCGATTCCATCATTGATGAACACCTTATCGTGGAATACTATTCCAGATAGGAGGCGAGACCGTGGTGCAGCCTGTAAGTGCTAAGATAGAATGTGAGCGGGCTTCTGATAGCTATGGACGCTTCATCATTGAGCCTTTGGAGCCTGGCTTTGGCATCACCTTGGGCAATGCCCTGCGCCGCGTCCTGCTGAGCTCCCTTCCTGGGGCTGCGGTGACCGCAGTCAGGATCGAAGGAGTGCAGCATGAGTTCGCTACTATTCCTCATGTCAAAGAGGATTGTATGGGATTCCTGCTCAATGTTAAGGGAATCAGACTCCGCCCCCTGTCCGAGCACCCGGGGAAATTGACTCTCGAGGTTGCTGGCGAGGGGGCCGTCTGCGCTGGGGATATCAAACCATCCCTGGATTTCGAGATTGTAAACCCCGAGCTCCATCTGGCGACGCTGGACTCAGCAGATGCTAAGCTCGATGTCGAGTTCTATGTGGAGCAGGGCAAGGGATACAGGGAGGCAAAGCCCGACGATAGCCTGCCTATCGGGGTGCTGCCATTGGATGCTATCTTCACCCCTATCCGCAGGGTGAATTTCACCGTGGAAAAGGCCCGGGTCGGTCAAGTGAGCAATTACGACCGGCTGATCTTGGAGGTCTGGACCGATGGCACTATATCGCCCACAGAGGCCCTAACTGAAAGCGCTCGAATATTAACTGAGCAGTTCTCTGTCCTTTCTGACCTGGCTAAGCCTCCCGTAATCGAAGCCAAGGCTGGGCCTTATGATGTGCCCATAGAGCAACTCGGCCTCTCGTCACGAACCCTCAACTGCCTCAAGCGAAGTAAAATCACCAATGTTGGGCAGTTATTGGAGAAGAGTAGGGAGGAATTAGAAGCGATGAAAGGGTTTGGGCGCAGATCTTTAGAGGAGGTCTGGGATCGCCTCCAAGCCCTTGGCTTTAAAGTGGCTGAAAAAGAGGTCGCCTTGCCTGAAGAGGGGGAAGAGGCGGAAGCGATAGAAAAACTCAAGGCTAAATTCAAGGTCAGGGGGAGATGAGGCATCGGGTAGCAGGGCGCAAGCTCTCCAGGGATACAGGTCACAGGTTGGCTATGTACCGAAACCTGGTAACCGACCTTTTGCGATACGAAAAGATCGTCACTACCGAAGCCAAGGCAAAAGAGGCCCGATCATTGGCGGAAAACGTGATCACCTTGGGCAAGGAGGGGAATTTACACGCCCGCCGTCAGGCACTCTCCTTCGTCGGTGACAAAAGGGTGGTGAAGAAGGTATTCGATGAACTGGCCCCCAGGTATGCCGATAGGCAAGGGGGCTATACCAAGCTGGTCCGCTTAGGACCCCGGATCGGGGATGGGGCACCAATGGTCCAGCTGGAATTGGTTTAGGGGTGGCTACCAATTGCTAAGCTTGCTTTGCTCGTCGAGTATGAGGGGACAAGATACCACGGATTCCAGATCCAGCCCAAGGTGCCTACAGTGCAGGGGGAATTGGAGCGGGCTCTATGGAGATCGACCGGGGAGTGGATTCGCATTGTTGCCGCTAGTCGCACTGATGCCGGCGTTCATGCTCAGGGGCAGGTGGTGGTGTTCGAAACCTGCTCTTCCTTTTCCCCAAACACCTTTGTTCAGGCTCTTAATTTCTATCTGCCCCAGGACATTGCCATTAAGGCCTGCTCACAGGTGGAGGATGATTTCAATCCCAGGAGGCAAGCCACGAGGCGTGAATATCGCTATACCATTCTCAATAGCCTGAGCCCTTCGCCTCTACAGCGAAGGCATGCCCATTTTGTGTTCAAGCGGCTTGATGTAGAAGCTATGAATCGAGCCTGTCGAGCCGTCATCGGAAAGCATGATTTTGCCCCGTTCACCACTCCGGTTGCCAAGGCAAAGAATACGATGCGCACTGTGTTCCAGGCCGAGGCACACAGAGAGGGGGAGCTGGTGCTTTTCTGCATGGCAGGCGATTCATTTTTGCCCCAGCAGGTGCGGCGGACTGTGGGTCCCCTGATCAAAGTAGGCTCGGGACTGATGGCGGTGGAGGAGTTTTGGGAGCTAACAAAGTCGAAGATATTGGGGCTGGCAGCGCCGGCACCAGCTCACGGGCTTTGCTTGATGCGGATTGAGTACCCTAATCTTAAGTTCGAGAACGGCGGAAATGAAAACCTATAGCACCAAGGCCTCGGATATCAAACGAGAATGGCATGTGATCGATGCCTCAGGTAAAACCTTGGGTCGGCTGGCATCGGAGGTGGCTCTGCTTCTTCGTGGTAAACACAAGCCGATATATGTCCCCCATCTTGATACCGGCGACTATGTCATCGTGATAAATGCGGACAAGGTTCGGGTGACGGGCAACAAGGCGAAACAAAAGCTTTATTACCGCCATTCTGGGTATCCCGGGGGGATCAAGAGCACCAGCCTCGCCGAGATGATGGAGAGCCACCCGACAAGGGTCATCGAGCACGCAGTAAAGGGGATGCTGCCCAAAGGTCCTTTGGGACGAGCTATGTTTAAGAAATTGAAGGTTTATGCCGGGCCCAACCACCCCCATCAAGCTCAAGTGAAAGAGAGGTGAGATGCCTGTTTACGAATATGAGTGCCGAAATTGCAGGAAGCGCTTTGATGTCAAGTTAGGTGTTGACGAGAAGAGGGAAGTTCATTGCCCGGAGTGCGGCGCCAGGGCAAGGCGGGTGATGGGTTTCATCATCAAAACGAAGTCTTGGCAGCTTCACGGACC
>CAZMKJ010000008.1:0-3238 GCA_964567075.1 uncultured Dehalococcoidia bacterium | reverse complement strand
GATTTGACCGAACAAGAGGAATTTTACTACTATGGCACAGGAAAGAGGAAAACGGCGGTAGCCAGGGTGCGGCTCTACCCCGGCGATGGTGCTCTCATCGTCAACGATAAGCCTTTTGAGGAGATATTCACCACCGTAGGGCTTAAGCGGCTTATCCTCGAGCCACTTCAGCTAACCGATACCCTGGGTAAATTCAGGGTTGTGGTCAAGGTGGCGGGGGGAGGGGTCTCAGGGCAAGCCGGAGCTATCCGCCATGGCATCAGCCGCGCACTGCTTAAGGCCGATGAAGCCTTCAAGCCCCTGCTCCGCAGCCACGGGCTATTGACCCGCGACTCCAGGGCTAAGGAGCGCAAGAAATACGGGCTCAAGCGAGCCCGCAAAAGGCGCCAATACAGAAAGAGATAACTTTTTCATAAAGCTCTTGCCCCTTTACAACTCGCTGAGCCGCTGCTTCAAGTGGTCGATGGCTGCTACCGGGGTGGGGTCGGTTTGATACAGAAGGGCTAAGTAGTAGCTGACATAATCGCCAAACAGGATCAGGCTCAGCATCTGGCTCAGCGGGCTCTCCCCCTCGGCGTCGATAATCTCATAGCTGATGTTCCTCTGAGCCAAAAGCTCACAAGTGACCTGATATCTGAGTCGGGTCGGGGGATCAAACTTTGGCGAGCGCAGCAGGACGACCAAGACCTTCATCTCGGCGGGGAATTCATAGCCGACGATAGCATTATGGTTGAGCTCGGGGAAGACCTCGTAGAAAGCCCAAGCCTTGCTATTCTCATTTATCTGGGTCTTCCAGCGGCGCGCTACCTCAGACAGGATGCCAGCCCCATAGATGATCGCGATGTGACCGAGTAGCTTGGTCGCCAACTGCTTTGCCGGATTAAGCTCGAGGGGACGATTCTGATCGATGGTGAGTTTTAGCTCATCGAGGACTTTGACCGCCTCGGCTATATCTTGCGACTTATCGGAAATCAAGCCCAGCTTTTGCAAAATGGCGAGCAGGGGAATGAAGTTATGGGCTAAGGCAGCACGCGGCTGAGCCAGATAGTCAATGGTGAAAACGGGGATCCCTTTCTCCTCAGCTATAGCTCTCAGTCTTCCCCCGCTGGTTACGATCAGCTTCTTGGCCGGGGTGGTGAGGGCTTGATCCAAGGATGAAATGGTCTCCTCGGTCATCCCTGAGTAACTGGAGGCGATGATCAAGGTTTTGGCATCGACAAAGGAAGGCAGGCCATAGTCCCGATGAATGAGAATAGGTACAGTTGCCTCAGCGGCGACGAGGCTGGCGAGTAAACCGCCTCCGATGGCAGAGCCTCCCATGCCTGAGAGCACCACCTTGTCGATTTCGCCATAATCTGGAGGTAGGTCGAGGGCCATAGCCTTGCGCCATGCCTCCTGGCACTGCTGGGGCAGTTCTGCAATGCGGGCCGACATATGGCCGGGGTCCAATTTCTCATACAGCTCGGGGTCATCGAGGTTTATCATGGAGCTCATTTCAACTGCTTTATTGGGAAAAGATTCGCTAATACATCTTCCTGTGCCGGGGCATGGCTTTGGGGCCACCAAGATAAAAATGGGCATCAAAAGTAGGCACTCTTTCTAAATTGGGGCCGCCACAGTTTGGGCATTTCTCAGGCTTGTCCCCGAATTTACGAATAAAGATTTCGCTTACTTTAGCGCAGTCCTTGCATTTGTATTCATAGATTGGCATTGTCTTCACCCCCCTTAAATCCCGGCCAACTCTCGCCCTGCCTTTAGTAGCTTCGCCACCTTATCCAAACTATCGCTTTCAGCATAGATACGGATGATCGGTTCCGTCCCCGAGAAGCGGATGAGCAGCCAGCTTTTATCTGCCAGCTTGAAACGGAAGCCATCCATGGTATCAAACTGGTTCACTTTGATGCCGCCAAGCTCATTCGGCTTGCTCCCGGTGATACGGTCGATGATCGCCTCTCGCTCTTCTGCCGGGACACCGAGGTCAACTCGGTCATAATAATGTGGTCCTACTTTGCTATAGAGATAATTTAGCAGCTGAGACGGTTTTCGGCCTAAACTGACCAGTAAGTCGAGGAAATAAAGCCCGGCTAAGATGCCGTCTCGCTCTGGGATGTGTCTCCTCAGGCCGTAGCCTCCGCTCTCCTCACCCCCGATAAGGGTGTTCTCTGCAAGCATTTCAGGCCAGACATATTTAAAGCCGACGGGGGTCTCATAAACTGGCACCGAGAACAGCTCTGCCAGGCGGTAAAGCATGCTGGTAGAGGTTATGGTCTTAATGATAGCGCCTCGCTCCCCTTGCACCTCGAGGAGATAGAGGGCAAGGAGGGCGAAGACCTGATGGGGGGTGAGAAACAGGCCATTTTCATCCACCACCCCGATCCTGTCACCATCGCCATCGGTAGCTAAGCCCACATCAGCCCCCCTCTCTCGCACCAAGGCCGAGAGCTTGGTCAGGTTTTGGGCAATGGGCTCGGGCTGAATTCCCGGGAATAGGGGGTTTCGCTCCGCGTTAATCTCAAATGCTTCGGTGCTGCCCCCTGCTAATAGCGTCTTGAGGTAGCCAGCTCCGGCTCCATACATGGAGTCGATCACTATCTTGAGCCCGGCTTGTCGCAGTTTTCCCAGGTCTACCAATTCAGCTATGTGCTGGAGGTAAACAGGGGAAAAGTCCAAATACTCAATAAGCCCCTGCTTTAAGCCATCATGCAATGGGATGTGTTGCACAGCGGCTGCTGATGAGGGAATGCGCTGTTCTATGTCATCGGTGACCTCAGTGGGGGCACTTCCCCCGGACTCCGATTTATACTTTAAGCCATTCCAGATAGCGGGATTGTGGCTGGCGGTGATAATCACTGCCCCGGCTGCTTTGCTCACTACAACCCCATAGCTTATTATCGGGGTTGGTGTCGCCTTGGGGCAAAGATATGCCTTGATGCCGTTGCCGGCGGCTACTTCAGCTACCGCAGCGGCAAAGTCCTCCGAGGCAAAGCGAGTGTCATAGCCAATCACCAAGCCACGATGAGCCATGCCTGAATCCAGAATGTAGCTTGCTACCCCCTGGGCGCAAGCGCAGACATTATCAAAGGTGAAATCTTGGGCTATGATACCGCGCCAGCCATCAGTGCCAAATTTGATCGCTGTCATCTCGACAAACCTTCGGAATCGCCATAGCAAGGCTTGCAATATAGATTGCAGGCCTTTGTCACCGCAAAGCTGACTATGACTGGAGGCAAAATCCTCA
>CAZMKJ010000007.1:0-28460 GCA_964567075.1 uncultured Dehalococcoidia bacterium | reverse complement strand
GCGACCCCGAAGGGATTTGAACCCTTGATCTCCAGCGTGACAGGCTGGTGTGTTTGTCCACTACACTACGGGGCCGTTGACCAAAATTGTATCAAGGGTGCTGTTAGCCTGTCAAGGCGCTGCTTCACCCTTGGTGAAGAATAGGCCCTCAGGGCCGAGTTCGATGATGATGCTGTCGCCCTCTTTAACCTCGCCTTGTAGTATCTTCTGAGATAGCGGGTTCTCCACCAACCGCTGGATGGTTCTGCGCAACGGGCGAGCCCCATACATGGGGTCAAAGCCTTGTTTTGCCAGCCAGGCTTTGGCTTCCTCAGTAAGAGTGAGTTCTATTTTCCGCGCTGAAAGGCGTCCCTGCACCTCTTTCAGCATCAGGTCAACGATCTGTTTTATCTCCTCCTCGGTCAGCGGCTCGAAGATGATAACCTCATCGATCCTGTTGAGGAACTCGGGGCGAAATGTCTGCTTTAGGGCGCTATCAATGGCACCCTTCAGCCGCTGGGTGTCGGTTTTTCTTTCCCCACGGTGAAAGCCCAGAGCCTGGCGCTGAAACTCCTGAGTGCCCAAGTTTGAGGTCATGATGACCACGGTGTTCTTGAAATCAACAGTCCTGCCATGGCCATCGGTTAGCCGCCCATCTTCCAGGATTTGAAGCAGGATGTTGAATACATCAGGGTGTGCCTTTTCCACCTCATCCAATAGGATCACCTTGTAAGGGCGACGGCGCACCGCTTCGGTCAGCTGTCCTCCCTCTTCATAGCCGATATACCCTGGAGGAGCGCCGATAAGGCGCGATACAGTATGCTTCTCCATATATTCCGACATATCGAGGCGAATCATAGCCTCCTCCTCATCGAAGAGGAACTGGGCCAGAGCCCGGCCCAGCTCGGTCTTGCCCACCCCGGTGGGACCGAGGAAGATGAAGCTGCCAATGGGCCTTTTGGGGTCTTTTAGCCCGGCGCGAGCTCTTCTGATGGCATCGGAGACCGCGGTAATAGCTGCTTCCTGACCGATGACCCGCTGATGGAGCCCCTGTTCCATATGAACCAGCTTCTCCATCTCTCCCTCAAGCATGCGGCTTACCGGGATGCCTGTCCATTTGGAGACCAGCTCAGCGATATCCTCCTCATCCACCACCCCATTGATCTTCCTTCCCTCAAGCCATTTGTTTTTCTGCGCCTGATACTCAGCCTCTAATTTGAGCCGCTCCATTTTCAGGTTAGCGGCGCGCTCATGATCCCGCCGCTGTGATGCCGCTTCCTCCTCATCGGCCAGGTGTTGTAGCTGTTGCTCCAAGGCTTTGACCTCTGAGGGGGCGCCCTCGGTGTCAATGCGGTGTTTGGCCGCTGCCTCATCGATAAGGTCAATGGCTTTGTCGGGGAGGAAACGGTCCTGAATATAGCGGTGGCTCAGTTTGGCAGCAGCGACCAGGGCGGAATCGGCAATTTCTATCTTATGGTGGGCTTCGTATCTGGGACGCAACCCGCGCAGCATCTCTATGGTGGCCTCGACGCTGGGCTCATCGATATACACCGGCTGAAAGCGGCGCTCCAGGGCGGCATTCTTTTCCACATGTTGCCGATATTCATCAAGGGTGGTGGCACCTACACACTGAAGCTCACCCCGAGATAGCGCTGGCTTGAGCATATTCGAGGCATCGATGGCTCCCTCAGCAGCGCCAGCACCGACCACATTGTGCAGCTCATCGATGAAAACCACGATCTCCCCCTGGGCCTGGCGGATCTCGTCCATCACTGCCTTAAGCCGCTCCTCGAACTCACCTCGGAACTTGCTCCCGGCAACCATGCCGGGCAGGTCAAGGGCGATGACCCTCTTCCCTCTTAATGAGTCAGGTACGTCGTCGGCAGCGATCTTCTGCGCCAGCCCTTCAACGATGGCGGTCTTGCCCACCCCGGCCTCGCCGATGATCACCGGGTTATTCTTGGTCCGCCTGGTCAAGACCTGCATCACCCTTCTTATCTCCTCATCGCGGCCGATCACCGGGTCCAGCTTTCCCTGGCGCGCCATCTCGGTAAGGTCTCGGCTATATTTCTCCAGGGCCCGATACTTAGCCTCAGCCCTGGAATCGGTAACCCTATGGCCACCGCGAATATCCTGAAGGGCGTGGTAGACCTTCTCCTGATCGATGCCCAAATCGCCCAGGATCTTAGCTGCTTCCCCTTGGCGCTCCATAGCCACGGCGATAAGCAGATGCTCGCTGCCGATAAACTCGTCCTTGAGCCTATCCGCTTCGGCAGCGGCATTTTGCAGCAGCTGCATAGTGCGCGGGGTGGCATAGATTTGCTGGCCCTCGTACGTCACCTTCGGGCTTCGGGCCAATGCATCCTCCACCCTCCGCCGCACATGCTCGGGCTCGGCGCCAAGCTTGTTCAAGATATCGGCGGTTAAGCCACCCTCATGTTGCAGCAGGGCGAGGAGGATATGCTCCACATCCCACTGGCTATGGCGATATTGGCGCACAAGCTCCTGGGAGGCAGCCAGCACCTCCTGTGCCTGTTCGGTGAATTTATCCGGTCTGATCATAGCGCACCTCTTCCTTCACTGAGTTGTTTTACCTCGGACTCGAGCTGGCGCACGTGCCGTTCCATCTCGGCCATGCGTTCAGCCAGGCGCAGGATGACCTCCACCCCAGCTAAATTAACCCCAAGGTCATTGATCAAGGTCTTGGCCTGACGCACTCTCTCGATATCCCTCATGGAATAGAGGCGAATGTTACCCTGAGAGCGTGATGGCTCGATCAGGCCCATCCTCTCATAGTATCTCAGGGTCTGGGCATGGACGCCAATCATCCTGGCGGCGACGCTTATCACATAGCGTGGTTCGTGATCTTCGTTTTCCATAACACCTCACTTCATGCTTTTGGGCCGCGAATAGCCCGCAGCTCCCGGAAAAGCTCCTTCTCCCTCTGGCCCAGGTTGGTGGGCAATACAACATGGACCTTAGCTAACAGATCCCCCTTTCCTGGTTTATTGAGGTGTGGCATGCCCTGCCCTGCCAGGCGAAACACCCTCCCGTTCTGGGTCTCGGGAGGTATCTTCAAGGCTAACTTCCCCTTGATGGCGGGGACTTCAGCCTCGCCACCGAGGATGGCATCGGTCAAGGGGAGCGAGACGTCAACATAGAGGTCATCGTCCTTCCGCTGAAAGCGTTGGTGCGGCTTTACCGAGATCACTAAATAGACTTCCTCCCCAGCTTCCTTGCCCGGTATATGTATCTTGGAGCCATTATCGACCCCGGGCGGGATCTTTACCTCAAGGCGGCGGCCATCGATCTCAACCACTCGGGAAGTGCCATGGTATGCCTCCTCCAGGGAGACCTCGATCGGGGATTCCAGCCTTGGCCTGCGCTTTGGTCGGGCCCTGGCCTGACCAAAGCCGAAGTCACGCAGGATGCTATCGAAGATGCCACCAACATCCTCGGAGTCGAAGGTAGCCCTCCTCCGGCCGAAATCCCGAAACGGCCGCCCCTGCCAGCCAGCTTTGGCAAACTGGTCAGCGTATTGCCATTGAGCACCAAACTGGTCGTATTTGCCCCGCTTCTCAGGGTCGGAGAGAACCTCATAGGCCTCGTTTATCTCCTTGAATTTGGCCTCGGCTGATTTATCCCCCGGGTTGACATCAGGGTGATATTTGCGCGCCAGCCGGCGATAGGCCTGCTTTATCTCCTTCGCCGAGGCATTCCTATTGACACCTAAAACCTGATAGTAATCCCTGCCAGCCATCTCCTATTGCCCTATCCTTATTGTATTTCTTTATAACATCTTTGTCAAGATCCTTAACAGTATTCTTTATAGAACTTTGACACTGATTTTTAAATATGCTATAATTCGTAGCAACGAGCCGAATAGGAAACCCAGCCTGATCTCGGCTGCTTGACGGGTGACAGCAGAGAGCATATAATGGACAAAAGCGCAGCCAAAGCGAAATGAGGGAAGCTGAGGAAGAGGGGCCGGGGATATCCAGCATAGCTAAGGTAGGCATCCAGACCATAGGCTGTAAGCTGAACCAGGCAGAGAGCGAGAGTTTGGCGCGCAGGTTCCTCGAGGCTGGATATCAGATCGTGTCGCCTGAAGTCAACCCCGATGTTTATCTGCTCAACACCTGCACCGTAACTCACATCGCCGACCGCAAGTGTCGTCATCTCTTGCGGCTGACCCATCGCCAGAACCCCAAGGCTATTATTGTGGTCACCGGCTGCTATGCCCAGCGGGCTGGCCAAGAACTGAGCCAAATTGAAGGTGTCACTCTCATCGTCGGCAATGAGGATAAGGAGCGATTGCTGGATATCATCGGGGCTAGGATAGTCGGCTTCAGTCCAAGCAGCGAGCCGAGTCCATGGCCTCAGTTTCGCACTCGCGCCTTAGTCAAGATCCAAGATGGCTGCAGCGAGCCCTGCTCTTACTGCATCGTGCCTCGGGTTCGGGGCCGAGAGCGCGATGTCCCTCAGCAGCAGATACTGGCTGAAGTCGAGGCCAGGGTCGCCGAAGGATATAAAGAGATTATATTGACCGGAACCACAATCGGGGGCTATAAAGGAGATGGAGGGCTGGCGGGATTGGTAAGCCGAGTCCTCAGCCAAACTGGGGTGCAAAGGCTGAGGCTATCGTCACTGCAACCCCAGGATTTATCACCCTCATTTATCCAGCTGTGGAATGATAGTCGGCTCTGCCGCCATCTTCATCTCCCGCTTCAGAGCGGCTGTGATACGGTGTTGCAGCGGATGAGACGGAGCTACTCCACCGCCGACTATGAGCGGGCGGTGACTATGGCTCGGGAGCTGATTCCAGAATTAGCAGTGACCACAGACGTCATGGTTGGCTTCCCCGGGGAAAGCGATGAGGAATTCGAAACCAGTTATCGCTTCTGCGAGCGGATTGGCTTCGCCAGCTTACACATCTTCCCCTACTCAGCGCGCCCGGGCACGGTGGCAGCCAGGATGGCACACAAGGTTCAACAAGGGACCAAGAAAAAGCGAAGCCAGATAATGCTCCACCTGGCGCAAAAAAGCGCTCAATCCTTCCGCAGAAGGTTTTTGGGCCGGAGCTTAACTGTGCTCTGGGAAGAGGAGAAAGGGGATGGCATTTGGTCTGGGCTTAGCGATAATTACATCAGGGTGTTCAGCAAAAGCGAGGAGCAGCTACGCAATCGGTTGCTGTCGGTGAGGTTGACCCAGGAGCACGGCTCCGGCCTCTGGGGCAGCGTGGAAGACGATGGCAGCCACTAAAGGAGTGTGATCAACCATGTGGGACGGCATCAATATCTTATATCTGATACTTTTCTTCCTCTGCCTTTTGCTCTCCGCCTTCTTCTCCAGCGCGGAAGTAGCCTTTATCTCGCTGCAGAAAATCCGACTGCGCCATCTGATTCATACCGGCGTTGCCGGGGCTGAGCAGGTGGCCCGGATGACGGAACGCCCGGAGAGATTGCTCACCACCATCCTTTTGGGCAATAACCTGGTTAATACTGCAGCCGCTGCTTTGGGGACAGTGATTGCTATCGCGCTCTTAGGTTCAGGAGGGAGCAGCGTGCTCATTGCCACCATCGCCGTAACCTTTCTGCTCCTGGTGTTCAGCGAGATCGCCCCCAAGACCATAGCCACCAGAATCGGGGAGCGATTGGCCTTCCTCTACCGGCGGCCAATGCAAGTGTTGACCTGGATTCTGCTCCCGATAACCGCGGTGCTCGGCAGGATCGCAAGCGGGCTGGCCCGAATCATCGGGGGTCAGCCAGCAACTCGAGGGCTGGTAAGCGAGGAGGAGATCAGGACCATGATCTCAGTGGGGCGCGAGGAGGGGGCGGTGGAAGAGGCAGAGGCGGAAATGGCAGAGCGAGTTTTCCGCTTCGGCGACCGCGAAGTTCGCGAGGTGATGACCCCACGTCCCGATATCATCTGGGTGGAGCAAGGGATCAAGCTCGATGAATTCCTCACCATCTATGCCCAGGCACCTCATTCCCGCTTCCCCGTCTATGAGGAGACCGTGGATAACATCGCTGGCATTCTGTGGATAAAAGATATCCTCTTAGCACAGGCTGAGGGCTCAATGGATAAGGAGAGCTCGGTCACCGAGTTAGCCCGTCCCACTCACTTCGTCCCCGAGAGCAAACCCATCGGGGAGCTATTCGCTGAGATGCAGGTGACAAGAAACCAAACCGCGATCATAGTTGACGAGTACGGAGGTACTGCTGGTCTGGTCACCCTGGAGCAGTTAGCAGAGGAGATCGTAGGGAGCTTGGGTGATGAGCTGACCAGGGGGGAGAAAAAGTTTGAGGCTATCGACATCAATACCTTCCAGATCGATGGCGGCATGAGGCTGGAGCAAGCTAACGAGGAGCTGGACTTAGGACTGCCTGAGGGCGATTATGAAACGGTGGCCGGCTTTGTTCTCAGCCTATTGGCTCATATCCCCAAAGAAGGGGAGCAGATCAAATACCATGGGTTGACGCTGACAATTACGGAGATGAAAGGGGTCAAGATCGAGAAGCTCCTGGTGACAAAGGGTTGATATGCAGCGATTGCGTGTGAAATTCGGCCGTGGTCAGGAATTGAAGTACATCTCCCACCTGGACCTGATGCGCCTTTGGGAGCGGGCGCTGCGCCGTGCCGGCATGCCCATCGCTTATTCCCAAGGATTTAATCCCCGCCCCCGGCTCTCCATCGCTGCTCCCCTGCCCATCGGGGTCACCAGCAAAGGGGAACTGATAGACATTTTTGTGGAATGGCGAGCCTCCCCATCTTTCTTCACCAAGGCGGTAGCTGCCAAACTGCCCCCTGGCATCGAAATCTTGGAGATCAAGGAGATTTGGCCCAACTTGCCCTCGCTCCAATCCCAGGTTCGCTATGCCGAATATCGAGTTGAGATAGAGAGTGAGCGGGAGCTAAAAGAGGTTCAGCTTGCCATCCGCTCCCTACTCGGCAGGGAACATCTGCCCTGGCAACATATCCGCGATAAACAGGTGCGAAAATATGACCTCAGGGCTTTAATTCACGACCTCTGGCTTGAGGATTGGCATGGCACCAGATGCACTTTGGGGATGAGGCTGCGCACCGATAGCGGAGGCGCGGGCAGACCGGAGCAGGTGACCCTGGCCCTTGGCTTCGCACAACAGCCCCAATCCATTCACCGCACCAAGCTGATCTTGGCTGGACAGGCAAGGTAAGATGTGATGAGGCTTATTCTGGTCCGGCATTGCCAAACCGACCGCAACCAGCAGAGGAAACTGCAGGGGCATAGCCCTATCGAGCTGAATGCTGCCGGCAGAAAGGAAGCAGAGGCATTGGCTCTGGCGCTGAGAGAGGAAAAGATCGAGGCTATCTATAGCAGCCCATTGCGGCGAAGCATGGAAACAGCCCAGGCTATAAATCACTTCCACCAGTTAGCCATCGAGAGCGAGGATGGATTGAAGGAGCTCGATATCGGCGACTTAGATGGGCTGACGATTGAGGAGATGAGGAGCCGATATAGCTCCTTTTGGCAGAAATGGACAAGCGGTGAGCCGGGCTCGGCAAGGTGTCCCAATGGTGAGTCCCTCGGCGAGGCTCAGCAGCGAGCTTGGGACACGATCCAAGAGATAACAAGGAGACACCGCCAACAGGCGGCCATTGCCGTTACCCACTATTTCGTTATCGTGAGCGTCATCTGTAAAGCGCTAAGTATCGACCTCTCTCATATGGGAAGATTCAGGGCGCTCAATACCGGCGCCATAAGCATCCTTGACTTCAGGGATGAGGGAATCACCCTGACACTATTCAACGATACCTGCCACCTGCTGAGGGAAACATGAGGCCCACATTGCCAAAGCGAGTCTTGCGCTCCATCGAGGAGCACAGCCTTATCGGCGAAGACGCGACCTTACTGGTTGGGGTCTCGGGAGGGCCTGATTCAGTCTGTTTGCTTCATGTCCTGCTCCAGATGAAGGATAGGCTTGGCCTCAAGCTCCATGTGGCCCATCTCAATCACCTGCTGCGGGGAGCGGAATCAGATGCCGATGCGGAGTATGTTTCCCAGCTGGCCCGGCATCTCGGCGTTGCCGCGACTATAGAAAGGCGCGATGTAGCAGCCTATCGAGCCGAGCGGCGCTGCTCCCTCGAGGAAGCAGCCCGGGAAGTCCGTTACAACTTCTTCGCCGAGGTGGCACAAGCTATGGGAGCTGATACCGTGGCCGTGGGCCATAACGCCGATGACCAGATCGAGACCATCCTCATGCATCTGGTTCGTGGCAGCGGGCTTTCCGGCCTTCGCGGCATGCAGCCGCTTACCATATGGCGCTCAGCCAGTGGCTTCCCGCTGAGGATAATAAGACCTCTGCTTGAGGTCGGCCGCGAGGAGACCGAGTCCTATTGTGCTGCTCAGGGGCTTGCCCCGCGCTGGGATTCCTCCAACCGCCTGCCGACTTACCTGCGCAATCGAATTCGCTTTGAGCTCATCCCCCTGCTTCGAGAGTACAATCCCAATATCAGGGCTACCCTGCTTCGCATCGCTCATGCTGCCGACGCAGAGCACGATTTTTGGCAAAGGGAAGTGGCACAAGTCTGGAGCAACATAGTCAGCGAGCAGCCCAATGGCATAGCCCTCGATAATGAAGCTTTTTCCGCCCTGCCCCCAGCCCTTAAGCGACACCTGCTTCGTTCCGCGCTCCAGCATCTGCTCGGGGGCCTGGATGAGGTAAAGTCCTTTCATATCGAAAGCTTGATGAAGGCCCTGGCTCGGCCTGCGGGCAAGAGGCTTTCCTTACCTCGAGATCTGAGCTTTTACGGTGATTACCGCTACTCTGCGATAACAAGAGAGGCTGCCACATGTCCGTTTCCCGCTTTGAGCGGCGAGCATCGACTCAATATCCCAGGCGAGACCACCCTCCCCGGATGGCAGGTAACGGCAAGCATCCTCGAGTGCCGCCCCGGGGAGGGCACCGAGCATGATTTTCGGGCCTACCTCGACTTAGATGTCACCGGGCGAGAGCTATTCCTCCGCGGGCGGAGGCCTGGCGACAGGTTCCAACCCCTGGGTCTGGCTGAGCCAAAGAAGCTTCAGGATTTCATGGTCGATGCCAAGATCCCTCGTTCCTGGCGAAGCCGAGTCCCCCTTGTCTGCTCAGCACAGCACATCATCTGGGTTGTGGGCTGGCGCATTGACCATCGGGCTCGGGTTTCACCTGAGACCGAGCGCATCCTGTTTCTTGAGCTAAAAAGCTTGACTTCTCTTAACAACCGCGCTATAATTCGATAAAAGGCTCTCCGAGTTGCTGGACCTAAAGGCGAAGCCCATGGACAGCAACCGGTGAACGGTGCTGGGGAAAACGCCAGCGCCCCCCAGTCTTGGAAAGGAGAGCATGGTGAAAGGAACGTAATTCGTCGGCACCTCGCTTCTGAGGTGCTTTTTCTATTCCCGAAAGGAGTACGAATATGGGAAAACTGCGCCTATTGCGGCTTCCAAACAGCATGACCGCGGTCTTCATCATCCTCGCGGCTCTGATACTCCTTTTCATTCTCGTGCCGCTGCTCAGGATGGTGTTCTCTTCCAGCCCTGGGACGCTACTCAGCACCTTGACTGAGAATGAAGTCTGGACCTCTATCCTGCTCACCATTTATGCTGGCTTGCTGGCTACTATAGCGGGTCTGATCCTCGGCGTTCCCCTAGCCTATCTCCTGGCTCGGCGCGAGTTTCGGGGGAAGCGTCTATTAGAGGGGCTCATCGATGTCCCCATCGTTATCCCACACTCCGCAGCCGGCATCGCCCTCCTCTTTGTCTTCGGGCAGAGCTTCTTCTTAGGCCGAATATTTGACAGTCTGGGGATTGGCTTCGTCGATACTGTTGCTGGGGTTGTCATCGCCATGATGTTTGTCAGTATCCCGTTCCTCATCGATTCAGCCAAGGAGGGGTTCAAGGCAGTGGACCCCAGGCTGGAGAAGGTGTCCCGAACATTAGGCGCCTCATCCTGGCAGTCTTTTTTCCGCGTCTCCCTGCCCCTGGCCTGGAGGAGCATCTTCGCCGGTTCGGTGATGATGTGGGCTCGGGGGATGAGTGAGTTCGGCGCCGTGCTCATCATCGCCTATCATGTGCCCTTCTTCGGCTATCATCCCACGGTGGCACCTATCTTAGTCGCCGACCGCTTTGAGTCATTTGGCTTGGACTATGCTCGACCAGTGGCGGTGCTCATCGTCCTGATCTGTCTCGTTGCCTTCATCGTGCTCAGAACAATAGCCTATAGAGGGAAAAAGGCATGATAGCGATTAAAAAGCTGCGGGTTGCTCTGGGCAGTTTCCTGCTCGAGGACATCGATCTTGAAATAGAGCAAGGCGAGTATTTCATTATCCTCGGCCCCACAGGGGCTGGAAAGACAGTGCTTCTGGAGGCTATCGCCGGAATTCATCCCGCCGCTCAGGGTGAGGTGTGGGTCGGGGATCGGGAGGTGGCCAGGCTCAATCCCGAGAAGAGGGGCATCGGGATTGTGTATCAAGATCAGGTTCTGTTTCCCCATCTTTCCGCGGAGAAGAACATCGCCTTTGGCCTCAAGGTAAAGAAGCACCCAAAGCAGGAGATAAAAGCCAAGGTGGAAGCAATGGCGGAGATGCTCGGCATCGGCCATCTCCTGGAGCGAAAGCCGGAGACCTTGAGCGGGGGGGAGAAACAGAAGGTAGCGCTGGCCCGGGCTCTGGTCACCAAGCCTGAGGTTCTGCTGCTCGATGAGCCGCTGAGCGCTGTCGACCTCGAGACCAGAGAGCAGATGCAGCGAGAGCTAAAGGAGATGCACCGCCGGGTTGGGGTCACCATCATCCATGTCACCCACGATTTCGAGGAGGCGGTAGCCTTAGGCCATCGTGTTGCCGTCTTGAACCAGGGGCGCATCGCCCAAGTGGGAACCCCGGAGGAGGTGTTGCGCCAGCCTGCCTCCGAGTTCGTCGCCCGCTTTGCCCTATCGCGGAATGTCTTCGCTGGCGAGGCCGAGGATGGCGAGCCGGGGCGCAGCACCATCGCCGTCGGCGAGACCAAGCTGATAGCGACCACTGACCTTCGGGGCAAAGTCCACCTTTCCCTACGCCCTGAGGATATCCTGCTCTCCAAAGAGCCGCTGCGGTCCACAGCGCGAAACTCACTACTTGGAGTAGTCACCGGCATTGCCGACCGGGGGGCTGTAATTTATGTCACGGTGACGGTGCCACCGGATTTCATCAGCCTCATCACCCGCCAGTCCTTTGAGGAACTCGAGCTCAGAAAGGGAGTCAGAGTCTGGATCACATTTAAGGCCTCGGCAATCCACGTATTTTAGAAAGGAGAAAAGTTTGGCAACGAAGTGGACAGCCCTGTTTTGCCTTGTGGCTTTGGTTGTGGGATTGGTCATCGGGCACTTTGTCTGGAGCCATCCCGCTGCGGGGCGGACAGAAACACTGGTGATCTATCATGCCGGTAGCCTGTCTGTGCCCTTCGAACTGCTGGCGGATGAGTTTGAGCGCACGCATCCCAATGTAGATGTGCTCTGTGAGTCTGCGGGGAGCGCTGCCACAATACGCAAGGTAACAGAGCTGGGCAAGACATGTGACATCATTGGCTCCGCCGATTACACCCTGATCCCCAACATGATGTATGATGAATACGCCGATTGGTATATCGCCTTCGCCAGGAACGAGATAGTGCTCGGCTACCGCGATGGCGCTCCATTTGCCGATGAGATAGTAAGTGGAAATCGGACTTGGTATGATGTCCTGCTCAATGAGGATGTGACCTATGGTCACAGCAACCCCGACCTTGACCCCTGTGGCTATAGAGCGTTGATGGTGTGCCAGTTAGCTCAATACTACTATTATGACCAAGCTGGTATCAACTTCAGCAATACCCCAGACCCCAATGCCGATGGACTATACAACGCGCTCATTCACGGGTCAGGCATGGAGCAAGGAAGGTATAGTATTGAGAGAGAGGTCGTACGACCGAAAGAGGTTGACCTCCTCGCTCTAATGGAAGCAGGTGAGCTCGATTACATGTTGCAGTATAAATCTGTATGCGTGCAGCACGACATAGAGTATATAGAGCTTGCCCCCCAGATCAGCCTCTCCCAGACGGGGGAGATTCCCGACTCCACTATAGGACAGCGCTACGAGGGTGAGGATGGCTTCTACTGGGAGGCTATGGTGGTGATTGTAGGGTCGTCGCCCGGTACGGAGCAGGAGATTCACGGCAAGCCCATCGTCTACGGCATCACCATCCCCAAGAATGCCCCCAATCCAGAGCGCGCCGCGGAGTTCGTCAACCTGCTGCTCTCTGAGAAGGGGCGACAAATAATGACAGATAGATGCGGGCAGCCGTCTGTCTACCCGGCACAGTGTGATAATCCGGAAAACCTGCCGATTTGGGTAGAAGCGGCACCTTAGCCTTTAGCCTGAGGAGGGGTGGCGGCGAAGCCGAAGGCTTCGCCGCCACCCGAGACTTTTTCCCCAAACTCGCTTATGGTAAGATAATAACGGAGGAGGGGGAGATGGAGATCAGTGCACGTAATGTGTTGCCGGGGACGGTCAAGGCGATCAAATTGGGTCAGGTGATGGCTGAGGTCACGGTTCAGGTGGGCGAGAATGAGGTTGTGGCTGCCATCACCAAGGCTTCGGTGGAGCGCCTCGGGCTCAAGGTGGGTGATAGTGCCAGCGTGGTAATCAAGGCCACCGCAGTGATGATTGCTAAGTAGCGGCATGCTTGCGCCAAGCGAGCTCACTGGATGGCATGAAATTGGCCACACCAATCTTCTGTCTTCTGTAACAGTAGATCGCCAAACTCTATGGTTGGCTCTATGCCGCTCGATGTCTGATATTCATTCCAGCTGGCGATGAGAACGAAGTCAGCCCCGTTCTGGAGGGCGATTTCCCAGAACAGGTCATAGCTATATTCACCGCTTACCTTCAGGGGGATCTCAATTCCCTGTTTTTTGTCACTGAAATAGGGCGTGGCAGATATCATTGTGGGAGCATTGTATTCCTGACTGCTCTGGTGAAGCAAACTCACCTGCCCTTCCCAATATTGCAATGGGGATTCGCTTGTCTGCCAAACGGCGGCCGGTGAGTAAATGAAGACGGCATCAAATGTCTCCAGGTAAGCCCGTAGGTCATCGCCATCGGCAGCGGGCGTCCAAGACCCGATCCAGAACAGCTCGCCATGCTTTTCCTCTATTTCCCATTTAATGTCGGCCCAAGATTCGGGGTCAAAATGATAAGCACCCTTGAGGAAGATCGCCGGCTCGTCATCATATCTTAGAAAGGACGCGGAATCCTTAATGATGAGGGCTTTATCCACAAGCCCAATGACTTCTTTCGCTGTCTCATCGCCTTCCAGCTCAATCAGAGGGGCAAAGCGAAATCCCTCCTTTACCGACTTCTGAGCGAATTCAAAATATCTCTCGAAGAAGTAATCGGGGACGGGCAAAATGGCAAAGTCTATCCCGGCATCTTTCATCTGCTGGATGTCCTCCTTAATATAGCCGACTGTGCTGCTATAGTAGCCCTCCTCCGGGGTTAGCCCTGCTTTAAGCCAGTCACCGTACTTGGTCTCCGGATTATAGGACGGGTTTTCCCAAAAGTAGTAGAAAACGCCAACGAGCTTCTGGCCCAACGGTGGCGGAGGGGGCGGAGGGCTTTGCGGCAGACTGGTGCTCTGTGCTGCCATTGCTGCCAGAGGCGGCGTTATCAGAAAAAGGGACGCAAGTAGAATCGTTACCGCCTTTTGCATAGCCGCCTTCTTAAATGCTGGCTTTATTCTAATTAAATACGCAGAGACCTGTTTACAAACAACAGGAATAATTGTCTTGAATGATTTGAAGACGATGATCGCTGCCACGATAGCCGCCGGGGCAACGAGCGCAACCAAAATAATGTCCGGGATGAAGCGGTAGGCAGCTAAGGATATGGGCAAACTTGACCCTATCTGCAAATTTACCTCATTGATGGGCCGGCCAAACAAGCTCATGGCGATATCCGAGGGGATAAACCACAGCAATTGAAGGCTATCCACAAATATAGCCACTGAATAAGGAATAACTAAGAATCTGTAATATCGCCTGATGTGCTTTGTGTCGAAAAGGGCGTACTCATGGTATGTTTGCATCAAGACAACGGCCAGAACTACGGGGATGACAAAGTACTGGGGACTTACTACCTTATTGAACAAGGTGAAGACCAAAACAATCACAAATAGCGAGGCCAGGAGCTGCCCCTCATTCCTTTCTCTTCTCAGGCAGTAATAAAGCGACATGGCAAGGATCAGTAGGACCATCAGGGTAGTGAAGAAGGCAAAAATGGCAGACGATGGCATGGAGAAACCGATGATTTGCCAATCGGCAGCTATGGCGCCCACACGCTCAAAAGAAAGCAAGCCCCAACCACCCCCGGGTCTGGCGAGATGCATGCCGATAACCTGATTCATGAACCCTTGGGGAGAGGAGAGAAAGAAAGGAAGGGAGACAAGGGAGAACACAGCCAACGCTGAGGCAGCAAAGACGACAGGTTTGACAATCTCTCTTCTCTTATTCCAGACATGAGCCAGGAGGAGTGGGGCGAAGATAATGGGAATAGGTTTAATCAAAAGGCTCAGGCCGAAATAGGCGCCAGCCTGAGCGAATTTATGCCTGCGAAAACTGAGCAGGGTCAACAACAGGAAATTCACCATCCAGATATCAAACATGCCCCATACGGCAGCGATGAGGATAAGAAACGGATTATAGAGGATCATCTTCTCCGCTTTAGCTGCTTTTTCCTTGGAGCTTACCTCGGATACAAATCTATAGACGAGATGTGCACACAGCAGGTTGCCCAGAATGAAGCTCAGCTTGATGAATATCCGGCCCAGGATAGGGCTGCCGCCGAAGAGAAAGAGATACGGAGCATAACTTGAGGAAAACAGCAGCAATGGCAACGGAGGATAGGCATACCACTGCTGGAGCCCACCAACAAAGGTATAGGGTGGCGCCTGAGCAGCTATTTCATAGGGAGTTATGCCATGAAGGAACTGAGTTGCCGAGGTAGTAAATACAAAGCCGTCCCAATAATGGATGAGAAATCCGGCCAGGGCCGTTTGAATGGCAAAGGAAATGAAGTAGTGTTTATGCTCTACTATGTAGCGGAGGAATCGTTTTGCAGTCACCTTCTCCGCCAAGCCCAAAAGTTACTCAGGCCATAATTCCATAGCGTGGCCACAGCGATCCCGGCCAGGTTAGATGCAAGGTAATAGACCCCAAAGAACTCGGTAAGGCCATAGAGTACCGCCATATTGAGCCCAACGCCAACTATACATACCAAATTGAACTTCAACGCCCGCCCCATGATAGACTTTTTTGCCCCCGCCCTTCGATCTCTAAATGTCCAGATTTCATTCAGCGTGAAGTTAGACAGAATGGAGGCCTCTATAGCGAAGATGGCAGAGAGCAGATAATAAAAGCCGGCGAAGTCGGTGAGAAGCCACAGCAGACCCATGTTGACGAAAACGCCGCTTATACCAACAGCGCAAAATTTGACGAACCTGGTAGCTCCTGTTCTCGCTTCGCTCAGTTGCCAAAGATGCCTCAAATAGCTTAGCTCTTCTTTGAAGCTTAGTTTACTGGTCCCTCTTTCTCTCTCCCCGAAGGTATAGGGAACGGCTACCACCTCATGAGCCTTGCCCCTTACCAGCACTTCGAGGAGGATCTTGTAGCCAGTGGGCATTAATTTAACGCCATCTATGACCTCCCTCTTCAGCAAAAAGAAGCCAGAAAGAGGGTCTTTTATCTTCCGCGTTGCTGGCAGCAATACATAGGCCAAACCCTTGGCCCCCTGAGATATGATCTTCCTCCCCAGGCTCCAGCCGCCGGTGCCTCCACCCTCGATGTACCTGGTGGCAATTGCGATATCTGCCCCTCCCCGTATCTCCCGCAACAGATCTGGTATTAGCTCAGGTGGATGCTGCAGATCGGCATCGATCACACCCAAGATCTTCCCTATGGCCTGCCTGAATCCCTCGACCACAGCTGTCGCCAGACCCCTCTCGTTTTTGCGTCTTATCACCTTGATTGGATATTGCTGAGCCAGGGTCTGAGCAAGCTCTGCCGTCCCATCGGGGCTATCATCATCGACCACAATGAGCTCATAAACCAAATCGGATAAAACTCGGTGAATGCTCTCAACCAAGGGGATCAGGTTTTCCCTCTCATTATATGTGGGAATTATCATTGAGAGCTCAATACCTGCAACATGCTGGGAGGTCATGCTACCCCCGTAAGATTGTTGTAATTATAATTCGGCGCCAGATATCAGTCAAGTAGGGCTTTGTCTCCCCCCGCCACTCCTGCCTTACGAGGTCGAAAAGAGGAAAGCGAGGGCAAAAATAGTTTTTGCCCTCGCTTTCCTCCAGCTCATGAGGCACTTTCACTGTTAGCGCCTTAGGCGATAAAGTAATACGTTGCCGCTTTTCTTTATCTCCAAATCCTTGCCCAATGCTTTAGCTGCCCTCTTCAACCGATTTTTCAAGGTGGCGATTTTTTCATCTCCTACCGGCACAAGCTTCTTTGCTACGTGGACAGAGGTTAGTTGGTCTATATACCCTTTGTATTCTTCTAAAATCTGTTGCCTCTGCAGCAATCTCCTCGCCCTTCTCGGTTTTATCATCTCCTCAATTGAAGCATCTTCAACCCTGGGCATTTATTTCACCTCCACCCCAAAATATTACTTGGCCACTATTATATCTCATTATGTAACTAAAAGCAATCCCCAAGCCCTCTTTTCTTATTCCCCCATAATCTGTAAAACGATCTGCCGCGAACGAGGTCGGTTATCAAAGTCCACCAGAATGATTTGCTGCCAAGTTCCCAGGGTGAGCTTTTTATTTATGAAGGGCACTACTAAAGACGCACCCAAAAGCGAGGCGCGCACGTGGGAAAACCCATTGCCATCACCCCAGCGCTGATCGTGGCGGTAAGTGATGTCCTGGGGCACCGTCCGCTGCCACATGTCTTGGAAATCGGAGAGCAGGCCGGACTCGAACTCGATGGTGGAAAGGCCGGCCGTTGAGCCGGCGACAAATAGCGTCACCGTGCCATTATCAACGCCCGATTCATCGATCTGCTCCGCTACCTGGCGAGTGATGTCGATGAGGTCACAGTACCCCTTGGTTTGAACATTGATCCTTTTGCCAATCACCATGTCTAACCCCCCTAGCCTGAGTTGAATGCAAGGCCTATCGTTGAATTATAGCACAATGGTATAATGAATGCCGCAGATGTTAAAGGTCCTCGGCATCGAATCGTCGTGCGATGAGACAGCAGCGGCGGTGGTGGCAGGCGGCACCAAAGTCCTGGCCAACGTGGTAGCCTCGCAGATTGAGCTTCATAGCCGATATGGTGGCGTGGTCCCCGAGGTGGCGTCACGCCAGCACCTGTTAGCTGCCATCCCCATCATAGAACGGGCTCTGACCCAGGCCCAAGTCGCTTGGACTGATCTGTCTGCGGTGGCCGTGACTATAGGACCGGGGCTGGTCGGCTCCTTGTTAGTGGGGGTAAATATAGCCAAGGGCATTGCCCTGGCTCAAGGGCTGCCTCTCATCGGGATCAACCACCTCGAGGCCCATATCTATGCCAACTGGCTGGAAGGGAAAGAGCCACCATTTCCCCTGCTCTGCCTCATCGTCTCTGGAGGGCACACTGACCTCATTCTGATGAAAGGGCATGGAGTTTATCTCAGGTTGGGAAATAGCCGGGATGATGCCGCTGGAGAGGCCTTTGATAAGGTGGCCCGCATTTTGGGGCTTGGTTATCCCGGGGGACCGGCTATCGAGCAAGCCTCCCGAGAGGGAAAGGTACGCTATCATCTCCCCCGAGCCTGGCTCAGGGGGAGCGATGACTTCAGCTTCAGCGGACTTAAGACAGCGGTATTTCGCCTCACTGAGGAGTTGAGAAGCTCAGGGCGAATAAATAGCCCTTTGCGCGCCGATATCGCTGCCAGCTTTCAGCAAGCAGCGGTCGATGTCCTGGTGACCAAGACAGTGGAGGCTGCCCGAAGGCACCAGGTGCAATGCACCCTGCTCGCCGGTGGCGTTGCCGCCAACAACCTGCTCCGTGAAACGATGGCTCTGCGCTCCCCCACCACCGTCCTCTGTCCCAACCCCACCCTGTGCACCGACAATGCTGCCATGGTCGCTGCCACTGGCTATTTTCATCTCATCTCGGGCAGGGCCGACTCCTGGGAGCTCGATGTCAGGCCAAACCTCCGGCTGGGATAAGCATAGCTATCGGGCACTGAGCGCATTTCCGTTGCCGACAAAATGAGTGAAAAAGATGCAGCAGTCCCTGTTGCCGCTGCGCTGAGCTCACCAGCTTAGGGCTATTTCCGCCCCAGAGCAGCCCCGCCATCTCCCGGGTTATCTCATTCTCGGCGAGCTTGGGATAACAACGATAGAGCTCCAAGGCGTGTCCCCCCAGCTCCGGTTGTGAGTTGAGCTGAGCCCAAGCGAAAACGAAGGGCAAAACGATGTTCACTATGATATCTCGGGCTCGACCCCGCCCGATGAGATTGGGATTTCCCGTCCTACAGCCGAAGTCGAAATGCTCCCCCCAGTAGCCCTGGGCAGAGAGCATAAAGCCAGCTTCGAGGTTCCGCTGCTCTCCCTGCACCAGCTCCAGCACACTCGGAAGCAACCCCTCCTTCAAAAAGCAACTGAGTAGATAGCTGGCTGCGATCAGACGGCGGGTGGGATGGTTCTCCGGGCGCACCCGAAACAGATGCCATTGGCTGTGGCTCATCATAGCCACGGCGCCGAAGCAACGCCAGTGTTCCTCTAACCCTGCTACCTCCTCCCCCTCAAGCATCATGCCGCGTTGTGAAGGTAGTAATCCCGCCGTGCCCAAGAACAGGGCTCGAAGGATGAGACACCCCCTTTGCCACGGCTGACTTCGAACTGATTCTCGGATGACAGACACCGGCAACCGAGAGGCCAGCCCCTGAAATCGCTCCTTGTTCTTAGCATAGCCCAAAGCCCTCATAATGCCTTGGTACAGCACTTGCTCCGCTTCCCCTTCGCTTATCCTTTGCCCGAAAAGTGCTGCTTTCAACCGAAACCGCTGTTCACCGGCCTCATCCAGCAATCTCCCCGTCACGGCATCACCGAGATATTCCACCGCATGGAGACAGGGCTCGCTCGGCACTTGGCGTCGGCTGGCCCAATGGCGAATCTCCTCCACTGAGCCGGTGAGCCATTGCGATAAGGCCAGCGTCGGCATCGCTTGCCCATCCTCAAGCAATGCCGGCGTTTGTTCTTCATCCCAAAGCACTACCTGAAGGATGACGCCATTGTACCTCGGATCACGATGATGCCCGTGAGCCCTCCAATCGCTGGCTCTGATATGAAGCTCGATGTCCCCTGTTATCAGCTCCCCGCTCCCGGTGGCAATGATAGCATCCTGAAAGTCAGGGCCGCGATCTGTATTCTCTCTCCCCGGGTATACCACACCGACCTGCCGCCCGTCACTGGTGAAAAACCTCTCCCTGGCCAAACCTTTCCAGATTTGAGCGAGCAACTTTTCCGAAACCTGCCCGTTATCTTTCATCTCGTGTTTACACGATTTCGTGTAAAAGGAGCCAAAAAAAACCTATTCGGCGGCAACTTGCAGCTTTGGCTCCCAGCTTCGCTTCTCGTCGATGACATGGCTCACCCGCCAGCCTCGCTGCAAAAGTTGCCTGCTGATGAAACGGCGATGGCAACGCCAAGGCAATCGCTCTGAGCAAAGGATAACTGCTTTTCTGGCTTTGGCTGACTCCTCCAATCGCTCCAGCCCATCTATGAATTGCTCGCTGGCCATAAAAGCCTCATATCCCCCTCTTCGATATCCTCCCAACTCCGTCCCCAGGTAGAGATAACCGATCCCTTTCTCTCTGAGCAATGCGGCCAAGTTCTGCTGCCTAAAGTGCTCAAAGCGGCTGGTGGGAAAGCGACGCACGTCGATCACTACCTGGATGGCAAAGGCCTCGAGCAAGCCGAGGAACTCCTCGGGGGAGCGGTTACTCGAACCCAGGGTATAGATGATGCCTGGCAGTTCGCTCACTCCTCCTCCGCTAACAGCCTTTTGAACCTCAAGGCATCAGCATACATAGCGAGGTTATTGAATAGGAAGTAATCCCCCGCTCGGCCTATCTGCGCCAGATGCCTGAGCTCACCATCGGAATAGGTATGGCGGTAACCGGGGCCACCGTGGAGCCGGAAGTAATGGGGCTGACCATATAAAGGCGTCTTTTCCGTGGGGTCGACACAGTGGATCAGATCAAGCTCACAGCAAAGGCTTATAGTCCCGTCCTCACTCCATTCCCCCCGCGGCTCCCAGACGAAGGTAAACCGTCCCCGGCCTAAAGCCCGAAAGAAAGCCCTCATATTCTCTACATTCTCCTCATTTTCCCTGAAGCGGGGGGGACACTGAAAGAGCACGACCTCAGCCCTTAGCGCTGTGGCCACCTCCTCGGTGCGATGCCAAGCCGCCAGCACCTCCTCTGTAGGCCGGAAAAAGCCATAATGATTTTCCTTCCCCCGAGGGATGTCGATGCCCGCCTTGCGATAGGTAGGGCTCGATGGGGGATGGGTGATCAGCTGCCAGGCTTTGATCACGAACTCAAAATCATGGGGAGCCTGCGTCCTCCATCTCAAGGCGGTCTCCACCTGAGGCGGCTTATAGAAGGTCTGCTGCACCTCAACCAGCTGGAACTGGGAGAAATACTGCTCCATCCCCTTGGCGAAGCCACAACAGCCCACTTTGAGTTTGTGCATTATATCAACCCATAGCCTCACTGATGCTGCATTCCCTCATCCAGCATTATACACGTTTCCGTGTATAATGTCAACGGGTTTCTTCCTCTTCGGCGCGAGCCACCTGATATTCAAAGCCGGCACGTTCGGCGATGATAGTGAGCAGCCTTGCCGAGGGGCCACGGGGCTTATACATCCCGGTCTCCCACTCAGAGATCGTCTGCTGCCTCGTCCCTAACTCGCCAGCCAGCTCTTGCTGGGTCAGCCCCAGATGGCGACGCAAGGAACGAACACGCTCAGCATCCCACTCTGTCTTCTTCCTCATAGCGACAGTTTACACGATATCGTGTAAACTGTCAACCCCTTAGCCGCAGTTCCAGTGTTTTCAGTCCCTTTTTAAGGTTTCAGGGACTCACCGTTTATAGAAGTCCAAAATTTATTAAATGAGCAAGATTTTGGGACTAACGCCAGTGCTTGGAAAGCAAGCTACTCTCCCCTATCGTCCTGTCCAGTCCTCGCCCTATTTTGCTGGGACTATTGACAGTCCTCAATTTTTGTGGTTAACTTTTATCGGACTTAAAGTCCGAGAGGGAACATGGTTTCTGGAGGTAAAAGCGCGATCCCCCCATATGGCCCGACCACGGGCACGATCCAAGCCCTGCAACTGATGCGGAAAGCGACGCCGCCCCAGGTGGATGGTGATTTTCTTCGTGCCCACAAAATCGCCCCAGGCAATGAATATAAGGTAGTGGGTGCCTTGAGGTTCCTCGGGCTCATCGATGATAACGGCACACCCATGGAGAAGAGCCGGCTGCTGAAGACCATGGGCTCCACCTTCACCTTAGCCCTGCAAGAGATTGTCCGCAGTGCCTATCGTGAGCTATTCCACTATCTCGATGTGAAAAAGGCTACCCGAGAGGATGTGTACAATTACTTCATCACCGAGAGCAAGCTTGGCACCGAGATGGCAGCTAAAGCGGCACGCTTTTTCATCACGCTTTGCCGCATGGCTCAGATCGAACTCGGCAGCGATAGCCAAGCCTCCTCTCGTGCAGCGAGAGGCAAAGGGGCCGCCAATAGCCAGCGGCGGGCTAATGCAGAAGATAGAGCGCATCCAAGGGACAACGCCACCACAATCCCCCTGACTCTGACCTTGACCCCGGAAATGGCCGAAATGGATATCGACCAGCTAACGGAGCTGTTCCGAAAGCTGAGAGCGGCGCTCAATCAATCCCTTGAGCGGTGATTGTATTCTCCCCCTAAGCTATGCTACAATGGTTCAGCTTCTGAGATGCCAGAGGTAAAGTACTGGGTTGGCTTCAATTTAATGCCGGGCATCGGCCGGGTTAGGTTCTCCCAGCTTATAAACCATTTCGGCGCTCTGGAAAGCGCTTGGCACGCCAGCCCCGCTGAGCTCAAAGCCGCCGGCCTCGATCAGAGGGCGGTGCAGACGGTGATAAACCTGCGGGCTAAGATATCGCTTGATGCCGAGATGGAAAAGTTGGAGCGATACCGGGTCAAGGTGCTCACCTGGAATGACCCTGCTTTTCCTCCCCGACTCAGGGAGATTTACGATGTGCCCCCAGTGCTTTATGTCAGAGGGGAGCTGACCGCTGAGGATGAGTGGGCAATAGCCACCGTGGGCACCCGCCGAGCCACCATATATGGGCGCGAGGTTACGGAGCGGATTGTCAGCGACCTGGCACGGAGCAAGATCACCATCATCAGCGGGCTGGCCCGAGGCATCGACTCCGTAGCCCACCGTGCCGCCTTAGATGCCGGAGGGCGGACCATTGCCGTCTTCGCCTGTGGCCTCGATGTCGTGTATCCCCCGGAGAACTTGCAGTTAGCCCAGGCTATCATGGAGCGAGGGGCGCTGGTCAGCGATTATCACCTGGGAACCAGACCCAAGGCGGAGAACTTCCCCAGGCGCAATCGGATCATGAGCGGGCTGAGCCTCGGCGTCCTGGTCACCGAGGCTGGAGAAGGCAGCGGAGCTCTGATCACGGCCAATCTCGCCCTGGAACAGAACCGAGAGGTGTTCGCTGTGCCCGGGAGTGTGCTCTCGCCAGCGAGCCGAGGAGCTAACCGCCTGATTCAGGACGGGGCTAAGCTGGTCCGAGATGCCAACGATGTCCTCGAGGAACTGAACTTAACCATGGTGCCGCAACAATTGGAGATGAAGGAGCTGATCACAGCAGATGAGACCGAGGCCCTGCTCCTGAGGCAGCTTGGTCACCAGCCAACTCATATCGATGATGTCTGTCGCCAGTCACGGCTTCCCGTCTCCGTGGTCAGCAGCACCTTAGCCCTGATGGAGCTTAAGGGGATGGTGCGCCAGCTGGGGGGGATGAACTACGTCCTCGCCAGAGAAGCAAAGGCGAATTGGCTATGAGCAAAGGGTTGGTCATTGTAGAGTCCCCGGCCAAGGCGAGAACCATAAGCCGGATCCTGGGCCAGGGATACACGGTCAAGGCCTCTTGGGGGCATGTTCGTGACCTGCCCAAGAGGGAACTGGGGATTGATGTGGAAAATGGCTTTGTCCCCAAATATGTCATCATCAAGGGCAGGCAAAAGCAGCTCCGGGAGATAAAGGAGGCGGCCAGGGAGGCCTCGGCGGTATATCTGGCTACAGACCCAGACCGTGAGGGGGAGTCTATCTCATGGCATTTAGTTCAGGCAGCGGGGCTGGAGAAGAGGCCGCTGAAGCGGGTCATTTTCCATGAGATAACCACGGAGGCGGTGGAAAAATCATTCCGCCACCCCCGGGGGATCGACATGCTGCTGGTGAATGCGCAGCAGGCACGGCGAATCTTGGACCGACTGGTGGGCTACAAGATAAGCCCCATTTTGTGGGCGAAGATAAAAAGAGGGCTCTCCGCGGGGAGGGTGCAATCGGTGGCCTTGAGGATCATCGTGGATCGGGAGCGTGACATTGAGGGCTTCGTCCCCGAGGAGTATTGGTCCATCGAGGTCGAGTTGAGCAAAGAAGGGGCTTCGAGTTTTTGGGCCAAGCTGGTGGGAGTCGACATCGGCTGCGAAGCGGAGGCGCAAAGGCTCAGCGCTGAGCTGGAAAAGGCCAGCTACACTGTCTCGGCAGTGCGCCAGAAGAAGATAGCTCGCCGCCCAGCGCCCCCATTCATCACCAGCACTCTGCAGCAGGAGGCGTGGCGAAAGCTTCGTTTCAGCGCCAAGCGAACCATGGTTATCGCTCAGCAGCTCTATGAAGGCCTGCCCATAGGGGAACGGGGCTCGGTGGGGCTCATCACCTATATGAGAACTGATTCCACCAGGGTTTCGGCTCAAGCCTTAGCTGAAACTCGGGCTTATATTGAAAAGCAATTTGGGGCGAATTTCCTTCCCTCTGCACCACGCCATTTTGCAAAAAAGGCTAAAGGGGCGCAGGAGGCCCATGAAGCCATCCGCCCGACTTCAATTGAGCGAGAGCCGGAGCTGATCAAGCCGTACCTGAATCCCGATCAGCTTAAGCTCTATGGGCTCATTTGGAGCCGGATGGTGGCCAGCCAGATGGCTGAGGCTCAGCTCCAGGGCACTACCATAGACATAGCAGCCAAGGCTCCAGCGGGGGAGGAATATCTGCTCAGAGCCACGAGCTCGGTCATCCTGTTTCCCGGATTCCTCGTCCTCTATAGCGAGAGCAAGGACGAGGAGGAAGAGGAGGATAAGCGCCCCCTACCCCAGCTCGCCGTAGGTGAGGAGCTCCAGTTTTTGGGGCTTGAGCCAAAGCAGCATTTCACCCAGCCCCCGCCACGCTATACCGAGGCCACCTTGATCAAGACGCTGGAGCAGAATGGCATTGGACGCCCCAGCACCTATGCCCCCATCCTTTCCACCATTCAAGAGCGGGGTTATGTGCGCAAGAGCGGCGGCCATTTCCAACCCCTGGAACTGGGGCTCATCGTGGCCGATGTGCTCAAGGAGCACTTCACCGAAATCGTCGATATCGGATTCACGGCACAAATGGAACAGGGTCTGGATGAGATCGCCCGTGGCCAGCGGGAGTGGGTGCCCATGCTGCAACAGTTCTATGAGCCCTTTGCTCAGACGGTGGCCAGGGCCGCTTCCGCCATGCCCAAGGTCAAGAATGAGCCCACGGATGAAACCTGCGACCGATGTGGTCAACCCATGGTGATCAAATGGGGCCGCTTTGGCAGGTTCTTGGCCTGTAGCGGCTTCCCCAAATGCAAGAACACAAGGCCACTCCCGGAATAGAGAGGGGGTAAAGGCGATGAAAATTCTGATCGTTCATGGACCAAACTTAAACATTCTGGGCCAGAGAGACCGAGAGGTCTATGGCAGCAAGACCCTGGAGGAGATCAACTCACTGCTGGGGAAAAGGGCCGGGGAGCTCGGCGTCGAGATCATAGCCTTCCAATCCAATAGCGAAGGTGCTCTTATTGATTTTATTCAAGCTCAGTCGCCACAGGCTGCCGGCATCGTGATCAACCCCGGGGCGCTAACCCACTACGGGCTTTCTCTGCGCGATGCCCTGGCCGATACCTTTCTGCCCATCATCGAGGTTCATCTTTCCAACATCTATGCCCGGGAGGGGTTCCGCCAGGAATCAGTGATCGCCCCCATCGCCAAGGGAAGCATCAGCGGGCTGGGCTGGCGGGGATATATTGTCGCTTTGGAGATATTGGCTTCTTCGGCCAGGGAATGAGCCATCCATGAGCAAGCGCCTTAACAGGCTGCGAAACAGGCTCCCCGAACACGGACTCGAAGGCATCATCATCTCACAGGCGGAGAATTGCCGCTATCTCTCCGGCTTCAGCGGCACGGCATTTCTCCTTATCTCGCCGCGGGATGCCATCTTAGCCACCGACTTTCGCTATCTGGAGCAGGCTGAAAGGCAAGCGCCAGGGTGGCAAATAGTCCAGATCAAGGGTGAGTTTGCAGAGTGGCTTCCTCGCCTTGCCTCCGGGCTCAAGGTGCAGCGGCTGGGCTTTGAGAGCCAGGGACTCAGCTTCGCCAGCTATCAGGAGCTCACCGCTGCCATTATGCAGATGCCAAGCGATGCCCGACCTGAGCTCGTCCCGAGCCAGGGGCTGGTCGAGTCTCTGCGCGCCATCAAGGAAGAGGAGGAATTAGTGCTCATCGAGAGAGCGGCAGCGCTGGCAGATGCTGCCTTGGAACAAATAGTGCCCACGCTGCAACCTGGGATGACGGAAAGGGAGATCGCTTGGAGATTGGAGCGGTTTCTGCGGGAAAACGGCAGCGATTCCATCCCCTTCGAGCTGATTGTGGCCTCAGGACCCAACTCGGCATTGCCCCACGCCCAGCCCACAGACCGCCGCATCCAGACAGGCGAGCCGCTGCTCATCGACATCGGGGCCAGGGTCGAAGGCTATTGCAGCGACATATCCCGAACCTTCTGCCTTGGCGCCCCAGAGCAAAGCCTGAGCCAGATATACCATATAGTGCTTGAAGCGCAACTCGCAGCACTGAAAGCCATTGAGGTCGGCATGAGCGGTGACCAAGCCGACCATTCGGCCAGAGTGGTCATCGAGCAGGCGGGCTACGGTGACGCCTTCGGCCATGGCCTGGGCCATGGCATTGGACTTGCCGCTCACGAAGAGCCCCGCCTTGGGCCGAGGTCAGCAGCGATCCTGAGCCAGGGTATGGTTTTCACCATCGAACCCGGCATCTACATCAAAGGCTGGGGTGGCGTCAGGATCGAGGACATGGTAGTATTAGAGCAAGGAAAAGCGCGGACATTGACCACGGCGAAGAAGATGTTGAGGAGGGGAAGATGATCGACAGCACCGAGGCCAGGAAAGGCATTGTTATCGAGTTGGATGGTCATCTCTATCATGTGACCGACTACCAGCATATCAAGCTGGGTCGGGGCTCAGCTCAGGTTCGGCTTAAGCTAAGGGATATCCGCGCCGGGCATACCATCGAGCGCACCTTCCAGTCCGGGGAGAGATTTCACCGCGTCCGCGTCGAGGAGCGCCCAGCTCAGTATCTGTACCGAGATGGCGACCTATATTATTTCATGGACCAAGAGAGCTTCGAGCAATCAACGCTCACCGCTGAGCAGCTCGCTTCGGCTCTGGATTACCTGAAGGAAGGGACGGTGCTCCAGATTTCAATCCATGATGGTCAGCCTATCGGCATTGAGCTTCCCATCACGGTCGACCTTGAGGTCACCGAGACCGGACCCGCCTTCAAGGGGGATACCGCCCAGAGTGGGGGTAAGCCCGCCATCTTGGAAACGGGCATCACCGTTCAAGTTCCCTTCTTCGTCGCGAGCGGAGATATCGTTCGTGTCGACACCCGCAGCGGGGAATATGTGGAAAGAGTTAGCTAAGGGAATTGCAAGCAATTGCTCAGAATTGATCTTCACATCCATACCGCCTACTCGCGTGATTGCACCACGTCGCTGAAGAGCATCATCCGCCGCTGCCAGGAGATCGGGCTTGGCGGCGTTGCCATCACCGACCATGATACCATCGCCGGCGCCTTAGAGATGAAACGGATAGCCCCGTTTCCCGTGATCGTGGGCGAGGAGATCCGGACCCGCAAAGGAGAGATCATCGGGTTTTTCCTCACCGAGGAGATCCCCAGGCGCCTCTCCGCCGAGGAGACGGTGGCCAGAATTAAGGCCCAAGGGGGGTTGGTGTGCATCCCCCATCCCTTCGATCGCCTCCGCCCTCATTCCATCATCCGCAGCGATGTCTGGGAAAGGCTGATGCCTTACGTCGATATTATCGAGGTCTTCAACTCGCGGGTAATGTTCCCCTCCGCTGATCGGGACACATCCCGCTACTTTGCCCAAAGCAATGGCTTTCTGGCCAGCGCCGGCAGCGATGCCCATACCCCGGGAGAGGTCGGCCGCGCCTATGTGGAGATGCCCGAATTCAATGATGCCGCCGAGTTCAAAGCGGCTTTAGCCCAAGGGAAAATCTTTGGCCGCAAGACGATTATTAATCCCTTGGTCTCCCTCTCCACCCCGATAAGGAAACTGGTCAGCCGGTTGAGCCAGGGGGAGTAAAGTGTTTAAAATCGGCTGGTTTTCTACAGGGCGGGACCAGGCAGCCCGTGATCTGCTGCAAACTATATGGCAGCATATAGATAAGGGTGAGATAAAGGCAGAGCTCGAGTTCGTCTTCAGCAACCGTGAGCCCGGAGAATCTGAACAAAGCGATCTGTTTTTCAAATTGGTAGCAGAATACCGATTGCCCCTGATTTGCTTTTCATCTCAGAAGTTCAAGGCTGAAATCGGAGATGAGCCTGATTGGCGGCTGAGATACGATAGGGAGGTGATGAAGCGCCTCCAGGGCTTCCAACCAGACCTCTGTGTCCTCGCTGGCTACATGCTCATCGTCGGCGAGGAGATGTGCCATAGATACAAGATGATCAATCTCCACCCCGCAGCCCCGGGTGGCCCCGCCGGAACCTGGCAGGAGGTCATCTGGAAGCTCATCGAAAACGGAGCGGAGCAGACCGGGGTGATGATGCATCTGGTGACCCCGGAGCTGGATAAAGGGCCACCGGTGACTTACTGCTCTTTCCCGATAAGGGGCAAACCCTTTGCTGGGTATTGGCAGGAGATAGAAGGCCATTCCGTCGCCGAGATAAAGGCACGGCAGGGGGAGAATAGCCCGCTATTTAAGATAATTCGCCAGCATGGTCTGGCCCGGGAGTTCCCGCTCATTGTAGCCACCATCAAGGCCTTCAGCGAGGG
>CAZMKJ010000006.1:0-29143 GCA_964567075.1 uncultured Dehalococcoidia bacterium | reverse complement strand
GGCTTGAAGCGGACTTTGTAACTGATGTACGGTGAAGGTTGACAGGCCAAGAGATCGGCTTATAATAGACATACTCTGAAATTAAGAAAGGAGGGCACGATGAAAGTAATAGTGCGAAGCATTATGAAAGCTGTCCCTGGCAAGGTGGCAGAGGCGATGGAACTGGAACAAAAGCACATGGCTATCGCAACTCGCGTGTTAGGGATTTCTGCGAGGTTGTACCGCCCCCTTAGTGGCGGAGGCGACGTGATGAATACCATCATTTCTGAGGGTGAGTTCGATAGCCTCGCCGCATTTGAAGCCCACCCCGAGAAGATGATGGCAGATCCAGAGGCCCAGGCGCTCTTTCCGAAGTTGGAGTCCGTTATCGAGAGTCACGAAATTGAACTCTACATGCCAATGCCGTAACAGCACGGCTGAGTTGACGAGGCAGGAGAGCGGGTTATAATAGAGGCAGCCTAAAATCAAGAAAGGAGGGGGCAAAATGCTATACATGCACATCATCACCTGGGAGCCAGCTCAAAGAGACGCGGTTGTGAAAAGGGCGCAAACAATGGGACTTAAAATGGCTGAGGGCGAGAAACTGATTGGCTTCTGGAACGACCTCGAGGGTCATCGAGCTTTTATGCTGGTTGATATGTCTCCGGCTGCAGTTGATGCGAAGCACATTCTCGAATCCAGTTGGGCCTGGAGTGACCTGTGCAAGACGGAAACTGTACCGGTGATGGAATTCGAGGAGGTGATGAAACTCCTGCCAAGGGGTTAGAGGCTTTTATCTCTGGCGCTGGATGACATAATCCGCAAGCTGGAGCAGAGCTCTGCGAGGAGGGCTATCGGGGAGCACCTCCAAGGCGTGGCAGGCTTGGGCTGAGAAATCTTGAGCAATGCCATAAGACTCCCCAATGATGGGGGAGTTGCGGATCGATTCAATAGCCCGCTTTAAATTCGCTTCCTCATCCTTCCCCGCTAACATCTCCTTTATCGGGTTATCCTCGGGGTGCTGCTCCATAAAAAGAATTGCCGGCAAGGTGAGGACCCCTTGCAGCAAATCACCGGCCACAGGCTTTCCCAGCTCCTCCTCGCCGGCAGTGAAATCCAGGATATCATCCACGATTTGAAAGGCGAGCCCCAGGCGCTCTTTCCGAAGTTTGGAGGCCGTTATCGAGAGTCACGAAGTCGAATTCTATATGCCAATGCCGTAATAGCACGGCTAAGTTGACAAACCAAGAGGTTGGGATTACAATAAGCACATCCTATAAGGATATCCTATAAGGATATCCTATAAGAGAGGAGGCGGCAAATGTTATACATGCTTATCGCTACCTGGGAGCCAGCCCAAAGAGACGCGGTTGTCAAAAGGTTCGGAACACTGGGACCCAAAGTGCCTGGAGGAGGGAAAGTGCTTGGCCTGTGGACTGATGTCAGTCGTGGACGAACTTTTGGCCTGGAGGACTGGCCGCCTGTGGCCGATGCTAAAATCATTTTTGAAGCCCACTTTCCCTATACCGACCTCGTTAACTTTGAGTGTGTCCCCGTGATGGAAACAGAAGAGGTGATGAAGCTTATTCCAAAGGGTTAAAGGCTCTATCACCTCTGGCGCTGGATGACATAATCCGCAAGCTGGAGCAGAGCTCTGCGAGGAGGGCTATCGGGGAGCACCTCCAAGGCGTGGCAGGCTTGGGCTGAGAAATCTTGAGCAATGCCATAAGACTCCCCAATGATGGGGGAGTTGCGGATCGATTCAATAGCCCGCTTTAAATTCGCTTCCTCATCCTTCCCCGCTAACATCTCCTTTATCGGGTTATCCTCGGGGTGCTGCTCCATAAAAAGAATTGCCGGCAAGGTGAGGACCCCTTGCAGCAAATCACCGGCCACAGGCTTTCCCAGCTCCTCCTCGCCGGCAGTGAAATCCAGGATATCATCCACGATTTGAAAGGCGAGCCCCAGGTTATAGCCATAGCTTTTAAGGGCTTGCACCGCTTCCTCCGGAGCCTCGCTTAAGATAGCCCCTGATTCTGTTGCTGCGGAGAAGAGTGAGGCTGTCTTCTTGCCGCTCCTCTGATAGTATTGCTGGCGGCTTTGCTCAGGGTCACAGGCGCTGAAGTTTTCCTCCAGCTGGCCGCTGCATATGGTCATCAGGGTTTGGGCAAAAAGTGTTATCACCCTTAGATTGCCAGTGGTCGCCACCAGGTCTGCCGACTTGGCAAAGAGGTAATCACCGGCTAAGACTGCAACCTCGCTGCCCCAGATGCTGCTCAGCGTGGGCAGGCCACGGCGCGTTGCTGAGTTGTCGATGGTATCGTCGTGGACCAGGGTCGCAGTGTGAAAAAGCTCTATTGCTGTGGCCATGGGGATCAAAAGCTCCAGGTTATAATGATGGAACTTGCCGGCGAGCAAAGTAAGTGCGGGACGGATTCGTTTTCCTTCCCTGCGCAACACATGGCCCAGTAACTGAGCCAGCTGCGGGAAATCAGCCTCAGCTACAGCCTTAAGCCTTTCATCCACTAAGGGTATTTCAGTTAGGATCGGTTCAAAGATGGCCTGCAATGTTCTCCCTCAATCTCAGTGTTTCCTCAGCCACCATGTCATCGTCCAATTTGGTGAACAGCGGTTGCGGGGGCATCAGCTTTTGCCCTGCTGGAGGCACGTGAAAGGACCAGCCTCCATCCTCCACCTTGCCGGCAAATCCTAAGAGATGATGTAGCCTCTGAGAGCTAAATGGCAGGAATGGAAATAGAATTGTCTTCAGGCAGGAAATAGCCCCCAACGCAGCGCCCATAGAAATGGCGCAACCATCTCGGTCTTCCCTGATCCTTTTCCAAGGCGCTTTCTCCTCGAGATAGCGATTGCTCTCCTGAGCTAAGGACATAGCTGCCCTTATCGCCTCACGGAAGCGGCATCGAGAGAGAAGCTTATCCACAAGGCCGAGGGTCTCTTCGGCTTGAACTAAGAGGGAATTATCCCGGGCACCGAATTCACCGTGTGCTGGCACATAGCCATCGAAGTTGCGATAGGTGAAGGTGAGGACGCGATGGACTAAGTTGCCATAAGTAGCCACCAGCTCGTCGTTGTTGCGGCGGGCGAACTCACGCCAGGAGAAGTCGGCATCGCTGGTCTCAGGCATAGCTGCTGAGAGCAGATAGCGTAGCGGATCCGGGTCGTATCGCTCCAGGAAGTCCGGCAGCCACACTGCCCAGTTGCGGCTGGTGGAGAATTGTCGCCCCTCCAGGGTTAAGAACTCGTTGGCTGGGACATCCTGGGGCAGGTTCAGCCCGCCATACCCGATAAGCATCGCTGGCCAGATGATGGTATGGAATAGGATGTTATCCTTGCCGATGAAGTAATAAGCCTTGGCATCCCCTTGCCAGAAATCGCGCCATTTTTCACTTTGGCCAATGCTCTGCGCCCATTCCTTACTTGCTGAGAGATAGCCGATCACGGCCTCAAACCAGACATAGATTCGCTTTTTCTCGAAGCCGGGGACTGGCACCGGAAGTCCCCACTCCAAATCTCGGGTGATGGCCCGATCTCTAAGCCCCTCATTCAGGTAGCGATTGGTCATGCTGATGACATTTGGCCGCCATTGAGTCTGCTGTTCAGCCCAAGAGCGAAGCTGCTCGGTGAAAGAGGAGAGGGAGAAAAACAGGTGCTCTGAATCCCTGATCTGGGGTCGAGTGCCACATATCAGGCAGCCGGGGTCGATCAAATCGCTGGGGTTAAGCAGCTTGCTGCACTCCTCGCACTGGTCCCCTCGAGCCCTGGGGAAGTGGCAATAGGGACAGGTGCCCTCCACATAACGATCGGGGAGGAAGCGGCGGCAATTGGGGCAGTAGGGCAAAGTCATGGAACCCTTGTAAATGTGGCCCTTATCGAGAAGGGTGAGAAAGATATCGTGGACTACCCGGGTGTGGTTTGGCGTTCCGGTTGCAGTGAAAAGGTCGAAGGAGATGCCCAGCTTCTGCCAGCAGTCGAGAAATTGGTTATGATAGAAGGTCACCACCTCCTGGGGTTCTTTGCCCTCCCTCTCGGCGGAGATGGTAATCGGCGCCCCATGCTGGTCCGATCCCGAGACCATGAGCACTTCATTGCCTTTGAGCCGATGATAGCGGGCGAAGATATCAGCAGGGAGGTAAGCCCCGGCGATATGCCCCAGGTGCAACGGCCCATTGGCATAAGGCCAGGCGACGCCGACGAAAATCCTTTCCGCCATAGTTCCCAACCGCTGATTTTATCACAATTCGAGGGGGAAACAAACCACTTCGATTGCGGCGCTCAGTTAAACCTGTTCATCGCTGCCTCAATGCCTTCGCTGAGGAGGCAGTAAATGGCGTCAGAGACCTTGACATAAAGCTCATTGATTATGGTTTTTTCCTCGGGGGCGAAGTCGCTGAGGATATAATCCGGGGTCTTGAGTTCCCTTATATCCTGCCCTGGACTGATGCCGACCCGAATCCTGGGGAATTGCTGGCTCCCCAGAAGGGCGATAATCGATGCCATCCCTCTGTGCCCACCTGCGCCTCCTCGCCCTCGGATGCGGATCTTGCCCAAAGGTAGGTCCAGGTCATCATAGATGACAATGAGGTCGGATAGGGGGATGGCGAAATTCCTCACCAGCTGAGCCACTGCCTCACCACTGAGGTTCACGAAGGTTTGGGGCTTGGCCAGGACCACATTTAGCCCAGCGATCTCACCAGTGCCTATCTTGGATTTGGCTCGGCGTTTGCTCAGGCGAATGCCATGCCTGCGGGCCAAAAAATCGAGGCATTTGAACCCGACATTATGCCTGCTATTGACATAAATTCGCCCGGGGTTGCCCAATCCCACGATCAACTTCATATTACTCGAGCATCATCCGGATCCTCTTCCCCGGATTCTGCCTCTTGGCCAAATCGAAAGCGCTCTTCAGTTCTCGGGCAAACTCGGAGAGGAAGTCGTCGATTTGCTCCTCCTCGATAGCGGGGAATTTTTGGCTCAGCGTTCTCAATATCGGGCACCACTGGCTGATAGTTTCAGCATCAGCCAGGAGCTGGCGCAGGAATGCCACCAAATCGTCATCTAACACATTTGCCAATGAGGATAGGTCGCTGGGTTGGATCACCTTTACGAATTGGTCTACCCGGCTCTCGTTAACTTGGGACAGGATTTGCCTGATGGCCTCAGCGCTGAGGCGGCGGTGCTGCTCGCTCAGCGCCTGATGGAGGCGGTCGAGGAATTGCTCTACCTCACTTGGCGGTGTGGCGGTAAGCGTAAGCCCGCAATAAGGGCAAAGTGGCTGGTCCTCTATGGGGACTTTTGTAGCTGGGCAAGGCTTGGCTTCAGCGAGGAGGGGCTCATATTCATGCAATAGCTCCTCAGCTAATGGCGGGCCGAGCTCGGTGATAGAGTTCAGTCGCCGCAGTGCCTCCAGTTTGACTTTCACCGCAAGCAAGCTGGAGTGAAGGGAAGCAAGCTCTTGATTGTAGTTGCTATGAAAGCTTTGATAGATGGTGCCATAGCGAGGCTTAAACCAATCGAAAAGCGTCTCGATGCTGGGCCAGAGATGGGGTGCGGCAAGCAAATTGCTCAGAGTCAATTGCTCCAGGAGGGAAAGTCGATCCATGATAAGTTCGCCATCGCTTTCCCGAAGCACGACGCCATCGAGATAGGCCTTGACTTTCAGCACCTGGGGGGCGATTTCGCTCAGTTGGCAAAGACGGCGATGCAGGGATATATCCTCAGCAAGGGCACTCGGTGCTCTGTATTCCTGCTGCACGGTTTGATAGAATTGCTGATAGCTTTTGCAGCGACCGAGACGGGAAAGACGCTCCAGAGCAGCGAGCACTTCTTTATCAGGAGGGGTGCCCAAGCCAGCGGCCACGAGTTCCAGCATGCCCGTTACTTGCTCCAGCGTCCTTTCCAGTTCCTCGATTTTGGCCAATAACAATCCTTCCTGGTATTTGATCTCCTCGGGGGCAGTGCTGGCTTTAAGGGTTTGCTCTATCTCACGGGCATAGGGGAGAGACACGTTCCATAGGGGCTCTTTACTATAGCAGAGGCTTTCCCCATCCTGCCACAACTCCCCTCTCCAGCGCACCGCAGCGATATAGGGTGCGGTCAACTCGGCTTGAGCGAACCTTTCTCCAGAGCGCAGCACCAATCCATGGTCGGGCTTGAGGCGAAGCTCCACCGCCGGCCGTCCGTGGTGGACAAAGCACAAGAGGTAAAGGGTAATAAGGTTTCGGGGCAAGCCATAATGGGTTGCCAGTTTGCGATACAAATCTGCGATTGATAAGCTACCCCTATGTGCCTCCAGTTCGGCGGCGAGGATTGCGAAGACTGGGCAATTCTGCGGGGCAAATTTATCGGGATTATCGGGCTGGGCCAATCCCAGGGCCACAGCAAAATCCTCGACGGCTCTTTTCGCTTCCAGGTCATCTTCCGGGCCAAAGAAGCCATTAAATACCAGTCCTGGTGTCTTAGCCGAAATTGGCTTTGACAAGGCCGAGGCATCGATGGGTAAATCAGGGTAGGCATTGGCAAGGAGGGTCGAGGCGATCAGGTTGAACCTGGTCTTATTGTCCGGGGCTGAGAAAACCTGCTCTGGCTCGATGGGAAGCTGGCTTTTGGTGATGATGCATCCTGTGGCATATGAGCTGGTCTGCTCTCGCAAAAGCTCGGCTTTTAGCTCTTGCTCCTCAGCGGCATAGATAGCTCGCTTTTCCCTGATAGCTCGGTATTTCCGATGCAACCTCTTTGCCTCTGCGCTGGGCTGGGCCGGGATGCAAATAGCCAAGCGCTCGTCCTCGATATCTTTTAGCGGCACCCGTTGCTGCTTGGTCAGGGTCACGATGCGGAAGTGAACGTCTTCCTTCTCTATTTTCCGTCCCAGCTCAGCTCGCCAGGTGTTGCTCAACAGGAGCTCGCCATTATATTCAATGCCACGGTGCATGGCCCTCCACGGGACGGGCTCCCCCAGCTTGAGCTCGGGAAAGGGGGTGAAGGGCATCTGCTCGCTATATTGCTCAGCCATGGAAATAATCTCTATCCTCTGTTGCCATAAATCTCGATGAATTTCCTGAAGGAGCGGTCGTAGGTTCTTTCCGCTTCCGGGGGGAAGAGGCAGCCAGGGAGTTCATTGTGGGCTCTGTGATAGGAGATGCAATCGCAGCATTTCCCTTTGCGCTCACAGGGCTCATAGGTGCAGGTGCAATTTTGCCGATTGACCTCGATTTTGCATTCTATCATTTGCCTGTCTCCAAGAGGTGTAGAAACTGGTCCTCGCTCAGCGTTTTGGTTCCCAGAGCCGTGGCTTTTTCCAGCTTGGAGCCGGGCTCAGCGCCAACCACAAGGTAGGTGGTCTTCTTGGTCACCGAGCTGCCCACAGCCCCGCCCAGCTCCTTGATTCGAGCCTCGGCCTCGCCCCTGGTAAAGCTTTCCAGCTTTCCGGTGATGACAAACTCCTGTCCAGCTAATGGCAGCTCTTTGGCTTTGACCGCCTCCGCTTCTAATCTGACCCCAGCCTGCCTCAATTTCTCGATGACCTTCAGGTTTGTCCCCTGCCTGAAGAAGGCAACAACGCTCTCCGCTACCTTGGGTCCGATGGTTGGAATGGCCATGAGCTCTTCTGACGTTGCTCGGGACAAAGCATCGATGCTGCTGAAGTGATCGGCTAAGAGTTCGGCGGTCTCGGCGCCGACGTGGCGGATACCCAGAGCGAAGATGACCCGAGCCAGCGGTCTATCCTTGCTCTCATTGATGGCGGTGAGGAGATTGGCCGTGCTTTTCTCGCCCATCCGCTCCAGGCCGATGACAGCTTCACCCTTGAGGTAATAGAGGTCGGCGATGTCCTTAACCAATCCCTCGTTAAGCAGGGCAGCGGATAACGATTCGCCAATGCCATCGATGTCCATAGCACCTCGGGAGACGAAATGCTTTAGTAATTCAAAGAGTTGCGCCGGGCAAGCGGCGTTAATGCAGCGATGCATAGCTTCACCTTGGGGCTTTATCACCTCAGCGCCGCAGACCGGGCATTGGGAAGGCATGGTGAAAATCCGCTCCCTGCCGCTGCGTAAGCTGGTCACCGGCGACACAATCTCAGGGATAACCTCGCCAGCTCGCTGCACAATGACCGTGTCCCCGATGCGGATGTCTTTACGTCTGATGTCATCCTCGTTATGGAGCGCTGCTCGTTTGACGATGACGCCGCCCACCGATACCGGCTCCAAGATAGCAAACGGATTGAGGCTGCCGGTGCGCCCCACATTGACCCCGATGTCTTTGAGCTTGGTGGTCGCCTGGATTGCGGGGAACTTATAGGCTATAGCATAGCGTGGTTCACGCCCCACAACCCCCAATCTCTCCCAAAGGGCAAGGGGGTTAACCTTGACCACTACGCCGTCGGCTTCAAAATCAAGCTCCTCTCTTTTCTGAACCTGGCGTTGATAATATCTCTCCGCATCTTGCAGGTCGCTGACGCGCTCATTATACGGGCTCATTTTAAATCCAAGCTGCTTTAGATATTCCAGAGTTTCCCACTGGGTTTGCGGCACGGCCTCCTTGGGATCGGCGTAGCCCAGGCCATAGATATAGATATCCAAAGGGCGCTTTGCGGTGATCCTGGGATCGAGCTGGCGCACCGAGCCAGCGGCGGCATTTCTGGGATTGGCAAAAAGGGGCTGTCCCTCCCTGGCTCTTTCCTCATTCAGCCGCTTAAAGCCCTCCTTGGAGAGATAAACCTCTCCTCTTATCTCGAACTTCTTGGGGGCATCCTTAGGGACAGAGAGAGGGATGCTTCTGATGGTTCTCAGGTTCTGGGTGATGTCTTCGCCACGGTAGCCATCACCTCGGGTAGCCCCCGTGGTTAGCATGCCATTGACGTAGGTTAAGGCTACCGCCAGCCCATCCATCTTGAGCTCGCAGACGAGGTCGAAGCGCTCGCCGGGTATCAGGCGCGTAACCCGTTCATGCCAAGCAGACAGCTCATCATAGGAGAAGGCGTTAGCCAGGCTGAGCAGAGGCTCTCGGTGTTCTACCACGCCGAACTCCTCAACAGGTGCTGCGCCCACTCGCTGCGTTGGCGAATCTGGGGTGATGAACTGAGGATATTGCTCCTCCAGCCTGATGAGCTCGCGCATCAACTGGTCGTACTCGGCATCGCTTATCTCCGGGCTATCTAGCACATAGTAGCGATAGTTATGGTAATTAATGAGCTTCCGCAGCTTTACGATTCTTTGTTCTATCGACTCAAGCTCCGCCATGCCATCCGCCGTTGGGCTTAGTATAGCAGTTTTTCGGACTCTGAGAAAGCAGAGACTTGACAACGTGGAGTATTATCGCTTATGCTTAAAAAGAGCCCGAAGTTATGACAAAGTATATCTTTGTCACCGGCGGCGTGGTTAGCTCAGTGGGCAAGGGGATAACCGTCGCCTCCATCGGCAGGATACTGAAAAGCCGTGGTCTCATCGTTTCCCTGCAAAAGTTAGACCCCTATATCAACGTTGACCCGGGAACCATGTCTCCGTTTCAGCACGGCGAGGTATTCGTCACCGAAGATGGCGCCGAGACCGACCTTGATTTGGGCCATTATGAGCGCTTCATCGATACTAACCTGACCGCCGCTTCTAATGTGACCTCAGGACAGATATATAGCTCAGTAATCGCCAAAGAGAGGCAGGGGGTTTTCCTCGGCGGCACCATTCAGGTAATACCCCATGTCACTAATGAGATCAAGGAGCAAATTCAAAAGGTAGGCCGGGAGAGGGAAGCTCAGGTGGTCATCGGTGAGGTCGGTGGCACTGTGGGTGACATCGAGGGCCAGCCCTTCTTAGAGGCCATCCGCCAGATGCGAAACGACATCGGCCGGGATAATGTCCTCTACATCCATGTCACCCTTCTTCCTCACATCTCGGCCACAGGGGAGCTCAAGACCAAGCCAACTCAGCATAGCGTCAAGGAATTGCGCTCCATCGGCATTCAGCCCGATGTCATTATCTGCCGCAGCGATTATCCCGTCCCTGACGAGCTCAAAGACAAGATCGCTCTCTTTTGCGACGTGGAGAAGCGAGCTGTCATTCCACTGCCCACTGTGTCCAACATCTATGAGGTGCCTCTCATCTTGGAGGAGGCTGAGCTGGGGGAGTTCATTGTCGAGAAGCTGGGCCTATCGGCGAGGGAGTCGGACCTCAGCGAGTGGCACGACTTAGTGGAGAGGATGAACCGGCCCAAGGAGGCTGTATCCATCGCCATTGTCGGCAAGTATGTTAAGCTCCAGGATTCCTATCTCTCAGTCCGGGAAGCGCTACGCCATGCTGCCTTATTCCACGACCGCGATGTGAATATCATCTGGGTTGATTCTGAGGAGCTGGAAAAGGACGGGGGTGAAGCTCTGCTTCGCTCCGCTCAAGGGATTGTGGTCCCAGGAGGCTTTGGCATCCGAGGCATTGAAGGGATGGTTAGGGCAGCGCGATATGCCCGAGAGCAGGGACTGCCTTATCTTGGGCTTTGTCTCGGGATGCATGTTATGGTCATTGAATATGCCCGTCATATATTGCGCTCCGGCGAGCCTAACTCCACTGAATTCGCTGTTGACACTCGCTACCCTGTAATCGATCTCCTCCCGGAGCAGCGCCAGGTCAAGGAGAAAGGCGGCACCATGCGCCTGGGAAGCTATCCGTGCCATTTGCTTGCTGGAACCCAAGCTGCCGCCGCCTACCAGATGCCTGTTGTTTATGAGCGCCATCGTCACCGCTTTGAGTTCAATAATGACTTTCGCGGCGATTTGGAGAGGGCTGGCTTGATCCCCAGTGGGCTATCCCCGGATAACAGGCTGGTAGAGATTGAGGAGCTCAGGGATCACCCCTGGATGATAGGGACTCAGTTTCACGCTGAGTTTACCTCCCGTCCCAATCGCTCTCATCCTCTGTTCCGCGATTTCATCGGCGTGGCTAAAGGGGTGCTGCGAGAGGGAGACCAACGTCCATTGCCCTTGACATAGACAAAAAACGCAGACCGTGGTATATTGAGCTTAAGGGAAATGCGCATCTTCCTGGATACCGCCAATATTGAGGAGATCCGTGAAGCTGCCAAACTGGGGGTGGTCAGCGGGGTTACTACTAATCCCTCGTTGGTGGCTAAAGAGGAACGGGCTGACTTCAAGGCAGTGATCCAAGAGATCTCCTCGATCATCGGCGGCCCCATCTCCGCTGAGGTGCTCAGCACCGAGCCCGAGGCCATGATTGCAGAGGCTAAGGAACTGTGCTCCTGGTCCCCAAACGTGGTGGCGAAGATCCCAGTCTCGGCCAAAGGGCTTGAGGCTACTTCGGTCCTGTCCAGAGAGGGGATAAAGGTCAATTTCACCCTTTGCTTCTCCCTCAATCAAGCGATATTGGGTGCCCTCGCCGGTGCAAAGTATGTCAGCCCATTCGTTGGCAGGCTAGATGATGTTGGCCATGATGGCATGCAGCTTGTGGCTGAGATCGTCAAGGTATTTCAGCTCTATGATTTCTCCACTGAGGTTATCGCCGCCAGCATCCGCCATCCCCTGCACTGTATTGCCGCGGCTAAGGCCGGGGCTCATATCGCCACGGTGCCTTACCATGTCCTGATGCAGATGGTCCGGCATCCTCTTACCGATGTCGGCATCGCCCGTTTTGCCCAAGATTGGCAGCGTGTGGTGAACAGGATTTAAGCCTTCTTAGAAGCTAGCGCAGCTTGGGCTAATCGATCAAAAGGAATCTTGTAGTTCCCCCTGAGAGGTGAATCTATGAATTTGGCGGAGTTAGAGACTAAAACTCGTGAGCAGCTATTGGAATTAGCCAGGGAGCTGGGTCTTTCCGGTTGTACTGCCCTGAGGAAGGAGGAGCTCGTCTTCCGCCTGCTCCGGGCATATACCGAACAGCAAGGGAATATCTTCCGTGGCGGCATCCTCGAGGTTGTCGGTGATGGCTATGGCTTCTTGCGCCAAAATAGCCTGCGCCCCGAGCTTGACGATGTCTATGTATCTCAATCTCAGATTCGCCGCTTTGCCCTGCGCAGCGGCGACATGATCGTGGGACAGGTGAGACCGCCTAAGAACAGCGAGAGATACTATAGCTTGCTCCGTGTGGAAGCGGTCAACAGACTTGATCCCGAGGGAGCTAAAAATCGCATCTATTTCGATCATCTCACCCCTACCTCCCCCAATGAACTGATCGACTTGGAGACCGACCCGGGCAATCTCTCCACCCGACTCTTGAACCTCATTGCCCCTATTGGCCGCGGGCAGCGAGGGCTGATCGTCTCCCCACCCAAGGCGGGAAAGACCATCCTGTTAAAGAACATCGCCAATGCCATTCTCACTAAGTATGATGATATTTACATCATGGTCTGCCTCATTGGGGAGCGACCTGAGGAGGTCACCGACTGGAAGAGATCAGTCAAGGCCGAGGTGATAAGCTCTACCTTCGATGAGCCGGTGGAGGACCATACTCGAGTGGCTGAGATCGCTCTGGAACGAGCTAAGCGCTTAGTGGAATTGGGGCACGATGTGGTCATCCTCCTCGATGGCATTACCAGGCTGACTCGAGCCTATAATCTGGCGATGCCGCCGTCTGGACGCACCCTCTCCGGAGGCGTTGACACCGCAGCCCTATACCCGCCAAAGCGTTTCTTTGGCGCAGCCCGAAACACCGAGGAAGGGGGAAGTCTGACCATCATTGCCACTTGCCTTGTCGAAACGGGAAGCCGCATGGATGAGGTGGTCTATGAGGAATTCAAAGGAACGGGTAATATGGAGCTGCACCTCGATCGCAAGCTGGCGGAGCGCAGGCTATTCCCGGCTATGGATATCCAGCGAAGCGGCACCCGGAAGGAGGAGCTGCTCTTGAGCGAGAACACCATTAAGCAGGTCTGGTTATTACGGCGCATGGTGTCTCTTATCAGCGACAGCTCCCCGAACTCCGTCGAGGTTACAGAACGGGTCTTGGAGCGACTTGCTAAGACCAGATCAAATGCTGAGTTCTTAGCCACCTTGGCTAAGGAGATGTAACAGGTTTAGCCTCGGTAATCGAGCAAGACTATCTTGGTCTCCCCGGGTAAGGTTGACTTAGTGACCACCAATTTGGGCTGAGGAGAAATCCCTTTTAACCCCAGCTCCTTAAGGAAGCGATCCACAGGGTCGAGCTCCACCTTGGCTGCTTCGGTGCGGAAGTGCATCGGAATCACCAGCTTGGGCTCGAGCAGGCTTATGATCTCGGCTGCGGCCACCGCATTTATCGTAGATACCCCACCTACTGGGATCAGTAATACTGCGGCGCCGCTCATCTCCTCGGCCTGCTCTGAGGTGGGCACATGCCCTAAATCGCCTAAATGGCAAACCCTGACTTCATCGATCTCCATGACATAGACGGTATTCTTCCCCCACCTCTTACCCCCCTCAGCGTCATGAAAGGTCCTGATGCCGTAGATAAATACGCCGGCAATCTCATACTCACCTGGCCCTTTGATCACCTTGGGATTCCCTCTGATCCCGGCGACAAAGCTATGATGGGGATGATCATGGCTTATGGTAACGATGGTCGCTGTCGGATTTCTCACCGGGTAGCCGAGGGTTTGGTCAAAGGGATCGGTGACCACGGTGGCCTCTTTCCCCTTGATTCTGAAGCAGGAATGGCCAAGCCAGGTGATTTCCATTCAGCCTTGCCATTTACTATGGGATTCGCCAAACCTTGCCTTTATCCAGCTCACCGTTATAGGCTTCCTTCGGTGCGACGCCCTTAACCACGGCTGCTGCCGCAATAGCCTTTATTATATCGCCGGGTATAAACATGAGCATGCCCGACCACAAGAGTGAATAGCTGAAGAAGCCTCCGGGCATAAATGTATTGAGCCAGAGCAATCCCGGTACATTAATCAAGACGAGGCTGGCGAAAAGCATCAGCCCCAGCATGGGGAGGAATCTTCTGGAGTTGATGAATGTATCGCAAAAATATCCCACAAACAGGGCAGCTAAGACAAAGCCGATTAGGTATCCCATAGTGGCCCCGGTGAAGTGACCGATCCCCCCCGACCAGCCGTAGAACCAAGGGATACCAGCAGCGCCAAGCCCAACATAGGAGGCGACGCTAACTCCGCCCCACCGTCTGCCCAGAAGTGCCCCGGCCAGTAGCACGGCGAAGGTTTGACCTGTTATTGGCACTGGCTCAAATGGAATCCTTATCTGGGCCACAAGCCCGATCATGCCGGCAAAAACCAGAGCCAGGCCGAGCTTTCGCACCGTGCTCAATTCATAGCGCCAGCGAAAAGCAGCATAGCGCCAATGCCGGTATTTATCTGCCCAGGTTGCTGCCATATCTCACCACCTTTCAGTGCTAAAACTTTGGCAAACCCTTTGCAGTATAACAAAGGCGACTCCTGGGGTCAAGCCCTTGACAAAGCCCAGGGGAGAGTGATAAGCTATCCGAGGATTAGCACTCTCAGCCTGAGAGTGCTAACGGGGTTATCGAGATGTTGACTAAAAGAGAGGAAGACATACTGAAGGTTATCATTGGGGAATATATCGCCACAGCAGCGCCTGTGGGCTCGGAAACAATTGCCCGAAAATACCCCCTTGACATCAGCCCAGCTACAATCCGCAACGAAATGGCTCATCTTGAGGGAGAAGGTTATATCACCCATCCTCATCCCTCAGCAGGCCGTATCCCCTCTGAGAAGGGCTACCGTCATTATGTGGAAACTCTGATGGACAACGTAGAGCTGTCTCCAAGCGAGCAGCGTTTGATCCGACACCAATTTTATCAAGTGGCGAGTGAACTCGAGCAATGGCTTGGCCTCGCTGCCACCATCCTTTCCCAGTTGGTGCGCAACATAGCCATGGTTACTTGGCCCAGGGCTGTAAAGCCTCGGTTAAAGCACTTGGAGCTTGTCTCCCTGCGGGAATTCTATGCCTTGCTCGTTCTCATCCTCGAAGAGGCCAGGCTGAGACAACAGGTGATAACCTTGGACAAAGCTATGTCTCAGGAGGAACTGAGCACCATGGCAAGGAGACTAAACACTGCCTTTATCGGGCTAACCACTTCCCAGATAAGGGGCACGACCTTAGCTCTCTCCCCTGTCGAGGAGCAGGTGGTGGCGGCCTTGGTTCGGATGATGGAGACTGAAGAGGAGCGAGAAGGTGCGGAGCCATATGTCAGTGGGCTACACTACATCCTGGGCCAGCCCGAGTTTGCCTCAGCCGAAAAGGCTTTGCCAATTATGGAGGTGTTTGAACAGAAGAATGTGCTCAGATCGATATTACTGCCACTGCCAGTTGGGGAGGGATTGCGAGTGGTCATCGGTAGGGAGAATAGGGAAGAGATGATGCACCACTGCACTGTGGTCCTGAGTTGCTATGGCCTCCCCGGAGAGATCAGCGGTGTCATTGGGGTGGTGGGGCCAATTAGGATGCATTATGAACGCACCGTTTCCGCTGTTCGCTTCCTGTCCACAACTATGAGCGAGCTGGTGAGCGGACTTTATGGCTGAAAATGACGTCTCTGGAGGTGGCTCATGCCTGAGGAAGAGAAGGAAGAGGGGCTGCCGGTTCAGGAGGAAGATATAGAATCGGTAACGAGAGCTCTCGCTGAGGAGAAGGAGAAGGCGGAGAAATATTTAGCTAACTGGCAGCGAGCCCAAGCTGATCTCATAAACTTCAAAAAACGCAGTGAGCAGGAAAAAGCGGAGATAACCAAGTTCGCCAATGCCTTGCTGGTCATGAGTCTGCTCCCCATCCTTGATGATTTTGAGCGGGCTCTGGATAACGTCTCCATCAAACTCGCCGGCTTCACCTGGGTTGATGGCATCAGGCTTATCCAGCGCAAGTTGCAAGCAGTTTTGGAATCTCAGGGGCTTTCCCAGATTGAGGCTTTGGGGAATGACTTTGACCCGGCTGTTCATGAGGCGGTGCTTAGTGAAGAGGGGGAGGAGGGGAAGGTTATTGAAGAGCTCCAGAAAGGCTATAAGTTCCATGAACGAGTGCTACGCCCCGCTATGGTTAAGGTGGGGAAAGGGAAAGAAGGTCAATAGGGGAGGATGGCTATGGGCAAGGCAATAGGAATTGATCTTGGCACAACCCTGAGTGAGGTAGCTGTGTTGGAAGGCGGAGAGCCAAAAATGATCCCCAGTGCCGAAGGGGGTGACCTCGTGCCCTCCGTGGTAGCGGTGAGTAAGGCTGGTGAGCGGCTGGTGGGGCAGGTGGCAAAACGTCAGGCTATCGTCAATCCAGAGAACACTGTCTACAGCATTAAGCGTTTTATGGGGCGCAAGTGGGGTGAGCCATCAGGCCGAGAGCTGCCTGTGGAGGAAGACGCCAAGCGTGTCACCTACAAAACGGCACGTGCTCAAAATGATGACGTGCGCGTGGTCATGGGTGGCAAGGAGTACAGCCCGCCCGAGATCTCAGCCATGATCTTGCAGAAGCTGAAGGCCGATGCTGAGGCCTACATCGGTGACAAGGTAACAGAGGCGGTGATCACCGTCCCCGCCTATTTCAACGACAGCCAGAGGCAGGCGACTAAGGACGCTGGCACTATTGCCGGGCTTAATGTGCTGCGCATTATCAACGAGCCCACTGCGGCCTCGCTGGCTTACGGGCTGGATAAGAAAAAGGAGGAGACCATCGCCGTATATGACCTTGGCGGCGGCACCTTTGACATCTCGATCTTGGAGAATTTGGGCGAGGGTGCTATCCAAGTCAAGTCCACCAGTGGCGACACCCACCTCGGCGGCGATGACTTTGACCAGCGCATCATCGATTGGCTTTGCGATGAGTTCAAGAGGGATCAGGGCATCGACCTGAGGCAGGACCGAATGGCATTGCAGCGGCTTAAGGAGGCCGCGGAGAAAGCTAAATGCGAGCTTTCCACTACGCTCCAAACCGAGATAAACCTGCCGTTCATCACTGCCGATGCCTCGGGCCCCAAGCACCTTAACATCACCCTGACCCGGGCCAAGCTGGAGCAGCTGGTGATGGACTTGGTGGAAAAGAGCCTTGGCCCTTGCCAGCAGGCGCTTCAGGACGCTGGCTTGAGCCCAGCTCAAATCGACGAGGTTATCCTCGTCGGCGGCCAAACCAGGATGCCCTTGGTGCAGCAGAAGGTAAGCGAGTTCTTCGGGAAAGAACCACATAAGGGTGTTAATCCCGATGAAGTTGTGGCTTTAGGTGCTGCAATTCAAGCAGCGGTGCTTAAGGGCGAGGTGCGCGATGTGCTGCTTCTGGATGTGACCCCGCTGACCTTGGGCATCGAGACCTTAGGCGGCGTTATGACCACGCTCATCTCACGTAACACCACCATCCCCACTGCCAAGAGCCAGATCTTCTCCACTGCCGCTGACAACCAGCCCAGCGTGGAGATTCACGTGCTCCAGGGGGAGCGCCCCATGGCGGCTGACAATAGGACATTGGGACGCTTCATGCTCGATGGCATCCTACCTGCCCCCCGGGGTATGCCTCAAATCGAGGTCACTTTTGATATCGATGCCAACGGCATCCTCAGCGTCCGCGCTCAAGATAAGGGCACAGGTCGGGAGCAGAAGATCACCATCACTGCCTCCAGCGGGCTGAGCAAGGAAGAGGTGGAGCGGATGAGGCGGGAGTCTGAGATGCACGCTGCCGATGATGCTAAGAAGAGAGAGGCAGCGGAGGCTCGCAATGCCGCCGATACCCTGGCTTATAATGCGGAGAGGATGCTTCGGGAGCAAGGTGACAAGATCCCCGCTCAGCTAAAGCAGGAGGTTGAGGATAAGGTCGCTGCCGTGCGCTCGGCGCTTTCGGGCGACGATGTCAGTCAGATTCAGCGCAGCAGCCAGGAGCTATCCGAGGCATTGCAAAGGGTTGGCACCGCCATCTATCAGCAGGCGGGCCCACAACCACCCCCAGAGGAGCCAGAGAAGAAGGAAGAGGGCACGGTAGAAGGTGAGTTCCGCGAGGTATAACCTTTGAGCCGCTATCGCTGGCAAGTCTCTCCTCAGGCGCCAGCTCATGATTTGGCGCCAGATGTTCATCCCTTACTCTTTCAATGGCTGTATAATCGGGGGCTCACCGACCCGGCTCAGTTTGAGCCATTTCTTGCCGCTGATGAGCGGCTTATCGGCGATCCCCTTCTCCTCGCCGAGATGGGCAAAGCTGTGTCCAGGATCCTGCGCGCCTTGCTCAGTGATGAGCTTATCGCGATATATGGAGATTTCGATACCGATGGCGTCACGGCCACTGCCCTTTTGGCTCAGGGCTTGGCTATACTTGGCAGAAGGGTTATTCCCTATATCCCCCATCGCATTGAGGAGGGGCATGGGCTGAACCACGCTGCCCTAAAGGGACTGCACCAGCAAGGGGTAAGCCTGGTCATCACCGTTGATTGTGGCATCACTGCCCTTGCCGAGGTGGAGCAAGCCCGAAAGGAAGGGCTCGACATCATCATCACTGACCATCATTCAATCCCCACCTCCCTCCCTCCCGCCTTAGCCGCCATCGATCCCAAGCGAGGGGGCTCAGCTTATCCCTTTTCCGAGCTTGCTGGCGTCGGCGTCGCCTTCAAACTCCTGCAGGCGCTACTTCAGGCCACAGGCAAGGAAAGGCGGTTGCACGAGTGCCTCGACTTAGCTGCCATAGGCACTGTAGCCGATCTTGTGCCATTGGTTGGGGAGAATCGATATTTGGTCAAGCGAGGCCTGGAAGCACTCAATTCGAGCCAAAGGCCGGGGATTAGAGAGTTGGTGCGCTGCGCCGGATTGGAGATGGGTCATCTTGATACCGAGAGCATTTCCTATATGCTGGGGCCGCGGCTAAACTCTGCCGGGAGGCTGGCCCACGCTATGCTAAGCTATGAGCTTCTGACCACCGATTCCGCAGAGCGGGCAAAGCAACTCGCGGCACAGCTCGAGGCGGGGAATGCTGAGCGCCAGAAGCTAACCGTTCAGGTGTTGGCGGAAGCTAAGCAGAGGCTGCTCCCGCTGACCGATGATGTGCCACTGCTCATGGTCGGCGGCCAGGACTTCCCCGCCGGAGTGATTGGCGTTGTCGCCGGCAAGCTGGTAGATGAGTTCTATCGCCCGGCAGTGGTCTTGGAGCTGGGCCCGGAGATGACAAGGGGCAGTGCCCGCAGCATCCCTCAGTTTGACATCAACGCGGCCCTCACCGAGTGCCGAGACCTCCTGTCCCGCTTCGGCGGGCATGCCCAGGCAGCGGGCTTCACCATGCCCAGTGCCAATGTAGAGCGCCTCCAGCAGCAGCTCCTCGAGATAGCGAAACGAGAGTTGGCTGATGTCGAACTCAGTCCCGTCTTGGCCATCGACGTTGAAATCCCGCTTTCCTCGCTTGGCGGCGAAACTTTTAAGCTGATGAAAAGACTGGCCCCGTTTGGCCAAGCTAATCCCATGCCTACCTTCCTGAGCCGAAGGGCAAGGGTGATGGAGCACCGCTGCCTTGGCACTAAGGGCGAGCACCTCAAGCTCAAGCTTCAGGATGGCCAGGTTGTTTGGGATGCTATCGGCTTTGACCTTGGCCACCTCGCCGCTGGCATTGCTCCCTATGTTGACATCGTTTACAGCTTAGAGGCGGAGGGTTGGAGCGGGACTGAGCTGCTCCGCCTCAATATCCTCGACCTGTCTCCGGTAAGTTGAGGTAAAGGAACTTCCCTGCTCTCATCGACTATTGATTTATGCTATACTGTCTTATGAACTGTGTGGGCACGAGGCGAATAATGAAGGTATCAAAGTGCAAGGGAACCCGGGACCTGATGCCTCAGGATATGGCTCGATTTCGCCATATCGAAGGGGTATTCCGGGGGTGCTGCCTTAAGTGGGGCTATGAGGAGGTGAGGACACCTACCCTGGAATATCTCCACCTGTTCACCTCGGCGGGGACGCTGACCCCAGGCATGTTGGGCCGGGTTTACTCTTTTCTGGATTGGAATGGCTGGAGTGGGGAGCGAGTAGTATTAAGGCCTGATGGCACCATCCCTGCAGCCAGGCTCTACATAGAAGGCCTCGTCCATCGGCCCATAGCCCGGCTTTTCTACGTGGAGAACGTCTTCGCCTTCGAGGAGACCAGGGAGCGTTGGCAATGCGGGGCTGAGCTCATCGGCAGCGCCAAGCCCGAGGGTGACGCCGAGTTGATATTATTGGCCCTGGAGATATTGACACAGCTTGGGATCGAGCCAGTAGAGGTGCGGTTATCTCATGCCGGGTTGCTCAAGGAGCTCCTCGGCAGTTTGGATTTGAGTCCGGAAGAGCAGGCGGAGCTTATGGATAAAATCCTGGCCGAAGATGCCGAGACAATGGGCGAGATAAAACATAGAGCCCCCGAGCTGGAAAAGCCGCTAAGTCTGTTGTTTGCACTAAAGGGCAGCAGCCAGGGCTTTCTGGAAAATCTAAAAGGGATTTTCGAGGCATTTCCCGCTATCATGCCCGCTATCGACGATTTGGCTCGAATTGCCGATACGCTCAGCGCCATGGGTTATGGTTATCAGATCGACCTTGCTTCGGCCAGAGGCTTTGAATATTATACCGGTGTTATCTTTCAATTTTACAATTCGGCACAGAAGATAGGTGGTGGGGGCAGATATGACGAGCTCATCCCTCTGATCGGGGGCGGTAAAGTCCCTGCCTCCGGCTTTGCCCTTTACCTCGACGAGCTTATGAACCTGATAAAGCTGGAGGTGACCAGCGGCGCAAGGGTTCTTATCAAGGCGGAAACGGGCACCGGTGACGAGCTAAAGGGATGCTTTGAGGTTGCCAGTTTGCTCCGGGACAGGGGTTACATCGCCGAGCTTGATTTGGGGCAAGAGCCGAGGGGCTTCCGATGGGTTATCTCGGTAGGCAAAAAGGGCGAAGCACTTGTTTTCCAACTGAGGGACGAAATCAGTGGAGGCAAGCACAGCGAAGCCTCTTTAGACCTGATTTTGAGGCACATGGAGGCCGATTGATAAAGTTGGCCTTACCCAAGGGGCGATTGCAAAAGAGCACGGCAGCACTGCTGGACAGGGCGGGCTTCGGCCTCAGCGATTATCACGAAGACTCCCGCTCCTATCGCCCAGGTTGTGAGGGGTTGCCCCAGCTTTTGGTCAAGATATTTCAAGAAAGGGATGTCGCCATCCAAGTGGCTGTAGGGAACTATGATTTGGGCATCTGTGGGCTGGAATGGGTTCAGGAGCTCCTTATCAAGTACCCCAGCGATGCTATAGTCAAAGTGCGGGAGCTGGGCTATGGGAGGCGAAATCTATATGCCGTCGCCAGCAAATTTGCCGCAGCGACCTCAATAAAGGAGTTGCAGGCAAAGTCTGATGCTGTGCGCCTGGTGGGCGAATACCCCAACCTGGCGGAATCCCTCGCCTTGAGGCTCAGGCTGGGCAGGTTCAAGGTGTTCCCTGTTTGGGGGGCAGCTGAGGTGTATCCTCCGGAAAGCGCCGACATAGCCATAATCCCCGAAACCTCCGCAGCAGGGCTGCTCGATAAGGGATTGGCCGCCCTGACTACGATCCTGACCGCAAGTGCTTTCTTAATCGCCAATAAAAGTAGCTTGGAGCAGAAGGACCTGAACCCGATTTTATCCCTGCTTTGCAACGTGGACAGCGAAGCTGAAGAGGAGTTCACTTTGCCAAGCCCGGGAATAAGTCCCGGGGAGCCAGTTTATGGGGATGATGTGGTTTCTTTAGCCTTGCCCGATGGGCATCAGCAACCCTATACCATGGAGCTCCTGAGGAAGGCTGGGCTCAAAGTACATGGCTATCAGCTATCGTTGCCCACACGAAGGCCATCGATCGAGCTTGACAGGGTCGCTATCAAAGTGATTAGGCCGCAGGACATGCCACTTCAGGTAGCCAATGGCAACTTCGACTTAGCCATCAGCGGCAGGGATTGGCTTTGGGATCACCTTTTTCGCTTCCCGTCAAGTCCGGTGACAGAACTATTAGACCTCGGCTTCGGCCGGGTGCAGGTCGTCGCCGTAGTAAGCGAAAATGTCGCCGCCGATAGCGCCGATGAGCTAAGACGATTGATAAGCTCAGGGCAACTTGCTGGCTTGCGCTTGGCCTCAGAGTACGTCAACATCGCTGATAAATATGCCCGGGATAACCACCTCGCCCCTTATCAAGTGCTCCCCACTTGGGGAGCCAGTGAAGCATTCCTGCCCGAGGATGCTGATGTCTTGATCGAAGTTACGGAAACCGGGGAGACTCTGGCGAAGCATAATCTCAAGATCATCGATACCCTTGTCCAGTCATCGGCATGCTTGATCGGCAGTAAAAACCCACCCATAGACCCCATTAAGAGGGAAAGGATAGCCTATATTATCGAAGCCCTGCGCAGGGCAGGGGGCTAAAATGAGGATAATTCGAGAGCCAGAGACCGCTAAGGCCACTCTGTTACGGCGTGTGCCCCTTGAGCTCGCCGAGGTCTCCCCTCTGGTGAGGCAAAGGATAAAGGAAATCTTCGGCGAGGAGCTGAGCCCTGATGAGGCGGTGGCGCGCATCATCCATGAGGTGCAAACCAAGGGCGATAGCGCCCTTTTAGATTACAGCCGAACCATCGACGGAGTGGAGCTGACTCGACTTGAGGTCTCCAAAGAGGAAATTGCGGAGGCCTATAAAGAGGTTGCCGCCGAGTTAGTGCAGGCACTTGCCTTGGCAGGCGGGCGGGTGCACTCCTTTCACCTGGCTCAGAGACACCATTCCTGGGTCGATTTTGAAAACGGCCTGGGGCTGATAGTGCGCCCCTTGGAGCGAGTAGGGATCTATGCCCCCGGCGGGATGGCGTGCTATCCCTCAACAGTGCTCATGACGGCCATCCCAGCCAAAGTTGCCGGTGTTGGCGAAGTCATCCTCACCACGCCGCCGAGGCGAGATGGTTCCATTCCGCCACCGACACTGGTGGCAGCGGACATGGCCAAGGTAGATCGAATCTTCAAATTGGGAGGGGCTCAGGCCATCGCTGCCCTGGCTTTGGGCACTGAATCCGTGCCCAAGGTGGACAAGATCTGTGGTCCGGGCAATATATTCGTCACCTTGGCCAAGAAGAAGGTCTTTGGCATGGTAGACATCGATGGGCTTCACGGCCCCACCGAGACCATAATTCTGGCCGATGACTCAGCAGAGGCTAAATTCTTAGCCGCAGACCTTCTGGCGCAGGCTGAGCATGATGAAGCTGCTGCTGCCATTTTAATCACCACCTCATCTGAGCTGGCGAAGGAGGTCGCTAAGGAAATCGAGCGCCAGCTTGCCCAGTTAGAGTCCCCTGACATCGCCAGGGAGTCGCTAAAGCAAAAGGGGGGAATAGTTGTTGTTCCGGATGTGGAGCAAGCCATCGAGCTTGTCAATTACTATGCCCCGGAGCATCTGTCCCTTATAGTGCGAAACCCGTGGTCTTACCTTGGCCAGATCCACCATGCTGGCGGCATCTTCGTCGGAATGGATTCACCGGAGGTCTTGGGCGACTATATAGCAGGACCAAGCCATGTCATGCCCACAGGGGGCAGTGCTCGCTTTTTCTCCGTCTTGGGGCTCGCCGATTTTCTCAAGGTCAGCAGTCTGGTTGCTCTGAATAGCGAAGCTTTAAAAGCCCTCGGTCCTGCTGCGGCTGCCATCGCCCGAGCTGAGGGGCTCACCGCCCATGCCCGAGCGGTGGAGGTGAGACTGAAGCTTGCTGAGGAAAAAGAGGATTGAAGGTGCTGGAGAGGCTGATTAGGCACCACTTCATTGACCTTGAGCCCTATGAGCCCATTGTGCCCCTGGAGGTTCTCAGCCAGCGCGTGGGAGTCCCTTTAGAGCAGCTGATAAAATTGGACGGAAACGAGAACCCATATGGCTGCTCCCCCAGGGTAAGCCGTGCCTTAGCTGATTATCGCCTGTACCATATCTATCCCGACCCTTTGCATTGTGAGCTTCGGGAGGCACTGGAGGGATATGTTGGCATCGGCCGAGACCATATCGTGGTTGGCGCCGGCAGCGATGAGCTCATCGACCTCGTGTTGCGCCTCTGCCTTGAGCCCGGTGACAAGGTGATTAACTGTCCTCCCACATTCGGCATGTATCCCTTCAGCACCGGAGTTTGTGGAGGTCTGGTGATAAATGTGCCTCGCAATGCCAAATACGAGATCGATGTCTCGGCCATAAAATCGGTCATCGACCAGCAAGCCAAGGTTATCTTCTTAGCCTCGCCCAATAACCCCACCGGAAACATCGCAGCGGAGAAGGACGTTTTGAAATTGCTTGACACCGGGATATTGGTCGTAATCGATGAGGCTTACTATGAATTCAGCGGGGTAACCCTTGCTCCTCTTGCTCTCCAGTTTCCCAATCTGGTCATCCTGCGCTCGTTCAGCAAATGGGCTGGTCTTGCCGGGCTCAGGATTGGCTATGGGATATTCCCCAAGGGAATCGCCGAGCTTATCTATAAAATCAAGCCCCCGTATAATGTCAATATAGCGGCGCAGGTCGCGGTCAAGGAGTCTTTGGCAGATATTGACTACCTGAGGGAAAGGATCGAAGCCATAATCTCAGAGCGGGAGCGCCTGTTTTCGGAATTGGGCAAACTGGGGTTGCTACAGCCGTATCCATCTCAGGCCAACTTCATTTTGTGCCGTATCCTCGATGGCCAGGCGTTGCAGATTAAGCAGAGGTTGGAAAAGAAGGGCATCTTCGTCAGATATTTCGATACCCCGCTGCTGAAAAATATGCTCCGCATCAGCGTTGGCAAGCCAGAACACACCGATGCCCTGATTGAAGCTCTTAGAGACATTTGTTCATGAAGGGAGGATTATGAGGACACTTGTGAGCGCGGCAGCTGGAGGTGTTGGTGGCTTCTGCGGTGCTATAATAGGGGCATATGTGGGGTGGAGTCCTGTAACTGTCGGGATAATAGCAGCGGCGTTTGCCTTCGTCGCGGTTATCATTTCCAGAAAAATACCGTTGCTCTTATAAAGGTGTTCCAATGGCTCGTATTGCGACTGTCAAGCGTGAAACCAAAGAGACAAAGGTTACCATAGAACTCGATGTCGATGGCCAAGGCATCTCCGAGATAAGCACCGGCATCGGGATGCTGGACCATCTGCTGGAGCAGGTGGCGCGCCACGGAAGATTTGACCTAAAAATAGAAGCCCAGGGAGACCTCAAGGTAAATGAGCATCACACTGTGGAGGATGTCGCCATCTCGCTGGGCAAGGCTTTCCACGAAGCGCTGGGGGAGAGGTGGGGCATCGTCAGGATGGGTCATGCCGTTGTCCCTATGGATGATGCTCTGGCTTTGGTCGCGGTGGACATCGGGGGCCGAGGCTCTGCCAAGGTCGATGCCTCTTTCGCTAAGGAACGCATCGGCGAGCTCCCCACGGGGCTAATCAGCCACTTTCTGCAGTCCTTTGCCCTTGAAGCTCGGCTCAATCTCCACGCCAAGCTGCTCGCTGGGGAAGATGACCATCACAAGGCAGAGGCCCTATTTAAGGCATTGGGGCGAGCCTTAGATGATGCCACTGAGATCGATGGCCGCATCGCGGGCGAGCCGCCGAGCACTAAAGGGGTGATCGACTAAGATTCGTAAGGAGGTGCAGACATAGACAGTACGAGAAGTAAGATCGGTTCCGGCGATGCTGCCCGTTTTGACCAGAAGAACATAATTTACAGGCGAGCGTTGTGGGACCCTACGGTGGAGGACTTTGCTCCGAAATGGTATGCCCAGCGTGTCATCGGGGACAGGCCTGGATACACTCTCTGGGAGTGGGCTTTTGATCATGCTGCCTGGTATGTGGAGCGAGCGGTGGCTAAAGGAAATCAGACCGGAAATTTCGGTCTCTATAAGTGGGAAGTAGACCCAGAGGAGTTCGCCGTAATCACTCGCTTGGTCCCGGGGCAGAAATATGAGATCACCGACCCGGCACAGATGTCCCGAGATATAAAGAGGGTGGCCAAGTTTCTCGGGGCTGCTGTCACTGGGATTTGCAGATTGGACCGGCGCTGGGTTTACTCCCATGGTTATTCCCATGCCTATGACGGGATAACGGAGCAAGCTCCGATAGAGATCCCCGAAGAATACGAATACGCCATCGTCATGGCTGTGGAGATGGATTATCTGCTGTCAAAGACATCTCCTGCTGGCACTGTTATGGGTGCAGGGGCTGACGGCTACTCCAAGATGGCCTTTGTGGCAGGCCGGTTGGCCCACTTTATTAGAATACTGGGCTATAAGGCGATTCCCTCCGGCAACGATACCGCTTTGTGCATCCCCCTGGCCGCTGATGCTGGTTTAGGACAGCTGGGGCGCAACGGAATCCTGATCACGGAGAAATTCGGCCCCAGGGTCAGATTGTGCAAGGTGTTCACTGATTTGCCCCTGGTTCCCGATGAGCCCATTGAGTTTGGCGTAGCGGAATTCTGCAATACCTGTCGCAGGTGTGCCGAGAACTGCCCAGGGCAGGCCATCTCCTTTGGTGAGCCCACGGATCAGCCGCTCAACATCTCCAACAACGGGGGCATTCTCAAGTGGCCTATAGATGCTGAGAAGTGCCTCAGGTTCTGGGTCCAAAACGAAGGGTTCAGCTGTTCCAACTGTATCAGGGTCTGTCCCTTCAACAAGCCCCAGGGCTGGCTTCATGGCAGCGCCAGGTTCCTGGTGAGAAATGCACCCTGGCTGGATCCTATGCTGCTGCGGCTGGACAAGCTCTTCGGCTACGGCAAGAAGATTAAGGCGGAGCAGTTCTGGGCCAGCTTAGAATAGCTGACTTAAGGTCAGCTGCTCAGCACCAAAGAGATCATCGACTGAGGCTTTATCATTTCACTATGGAGGCGAGACATGGGAAATCCGAGATGGAAAATTGGCTTCGGCGAAGCCGGTCGCTTTGATCAGAAAAACACGGTTTATAGCAGGGGTGTATGGGATGCGGCGATGCGCGAGGCTGGTGAGGTTCACCACAGCGGCCACACAGGCTCAGACCGCCCCGGCTTTACGCTGAAGGATTGGGCTTTTGTTCAGGCTGCTTGGTATGTGGAGCGGCAATTTGGTAAAGGCAGCCGCGGGGTGGGAGATTTTGGTCTCTTCAAGTGGGATGTGGACCCGATTGAGGTAGCAAAGCTCAGCAGTATCCCTCCCGGGCTGAAGTATGAGGTCTCGGACCCGGCACAGATGTCTCGAGATATAAAGGCGGTGGCAAGAGCCCTGGGGGCGTGCGTCGTTGGGATTTGCAAGTTAGACCACCGTTGGCTGTATTCCCATCGATTTCACCGGGAGACGCTGGAACATTCACCGCTGGAAATCCCTCCTGAATTTGAACACGCCATCGTACTGGCTCACGAGATGGATTACGAGCTGATCAAATCCTCCCCAAGCTATACTTCGGTTGCCACTGTAGGTGATGGCTACTCAGAGATGGCATATGTAGCTGGTCGGCTGGCCCATTTTATTCGCATCCTGGGTCATAAAGCTATCCCCTGCGGCAACGATACCGCTTTGAGCATCCCCTTGGCTATTGATGCCGGCCTGGGAGAGCTTGGGCGCAGTGGCATTTTAATCACGGAGAAGTTTGGCCCCCGAGTCAGGCTGAGCAAGGTGTTCACCAATCTGCCTTTGGTCCCCGATAAGCCCATTGAATTCGGGGTCACGGAGTTCTGCGATAGCTGCCGAAGGTGTGCCGAAAACTGCCCGGGAAGAGCTATCTCCTTTGGCGAGCCCACAACTGAGCCGATCAATATCTCCAGCAACGGGGGCTTGCTGAAATGGTACATTGACGCGGAGAAATGCTTTCTGTTTTGGGCGCAAAACCAGGGTGGCTCCTGTACTAACTGCATCAGGGTCTGCCCGTTCAATAAGCCCCCGGGCTGGCTTCATGATAGTGCCAGATTCCTGGTTACGAATGCACCCTGGCTTGACTCGCTATTGGTGTGGATGGACAAGACACTTGGCTATGGCGAAAAAACCAAAGCCGAGGAGTTTTGGCGCTAAATCGGCGACCCCATTCAGAAAGAGCTGATCTCCTCTAAATCGAACCTGAAGTCCTCGATTACCGGGTTGGCCAGGAGCTGGCGGCACATCTCGCGCACCTGCTCTGCTGCTTTGGCTTGGTCATCCCCTTCAAGCTTTATCTCCATATATTTCCCGGCTCGTACGCTCCGCACCGCATCGAAGCCCAGCATATGGAGTCCGTCCTTAATGGTCAATCCCTGGGGATCGTTCACCGTAGGCTTGAGCGTGATATAAACCTTAGCTAAAAACATCTATTACAGCGACCTCCCGGTAAGCCTGCGATAAGCCTCTTTATACCTTTCCTCAGTTTTTGCCACTACCTCTGGGGGCAAAGGAGGGGCTGGGGGCTCCTTGTTCCAGCCCGACTGGGTGAGCCAATCCCGAACCGGCTGCTTATCGAAGCTGGGCTGGGGGCCGCCAGGAGCATAGCTTACCGCATCCCAGAAGCGACTTGAGTCCGGAGTCAGCAGCTCGTCGATGAGATGGAGCTTACCCTCGATTATGCCGAACTCCATCTTGGTGTCGGCGATGATAATGCCCCGGCTGCGAGCGTATTCCTCAGCATATTGATAAATCTCAACGCTCTTTTCCCTCAGTTCCTGAGTTAAAGCCTCGCCGGCAAGGCTCTCCATCTCTTCCCGGGAGATCGGCAGGTCATGTCCCGTTGTTGCCTTGGTGGTGGGGGTGAATAGGGGCTGGGGCAGGCGCTCGCTCTCCTTGAGCTCGTGAGGCGGGGGCTGGCCTGAGATAGTCCCCTTTTCAGCGTATTCCGCCCATGCCGAGCCGGAGATATAACCCCGAACCACGCACTCGATGGGGATACGCTCCGCCTTTCTCACCAGCATGGAGCGGTGAGCGATATATGGGGGATAGGAAATGCTATAGGTGGCATTGAGCCAGTCAACGTCATCGACCGCTCGGATGAGGTGGTTGGGGATGATATGAGCCGTCTTTTGAAACCAGAATGCGGAGAGCTGATTGAGCACCAAGCCCTTGTTTGGGATGCCGCTGGGGAGGACGACATCGAAGGCTGAGATGCGGTCGGTGGCGACGACGAGCAGGTCAGCACCAAGCTGGTACAGGTCTCGCACCTTCCCCCGATAGTATAGATTGGGGAGTTCGGTCTCAAGAAGCACAGACATTGATACTTTCGCCAAGCCGAAAATTAGGATGTGGCAGGCTTCCCCTCACTCTCTTCAAGCCCCAGCCGCTC
>CAZMKJ010000005.1:2851-29297 GCA_964567075.1 uncultured Dehalococcoidia bacterium | reverse complement strand
AGGAGGGGGTGTTGTCACTATCAGGGGTAGTTTTATGGACATTGGTTGGCATCGATGGGGGCTCACTGTCAATTACTGTCAAATCGAGCTCAGTGAACTCGCCCGCTTTCCATTGCCTAGTTTGCCCGGTGTCGAACCCTTGCACATAAAAGCTGATGGTGTCTCCTTGCTCTCCAGAAACATCCAGGGGGCCATACTCTCCATTCAGTATTTGGCAACTTTCCCTCTCCTCATCCTCGATTCGGGTGGAGACGGTATATCCATCCGGGGCGGGGATGCTTCTGCTTTCATCGGAGTTGGTGATGCGCACCGTGCCATAGAACCGAGGTGGTTGTTCTGGCGGCTTCGGTCCGGTGAAGCTCAGGTCATCGAAGTAAATATTGAGATCAGTTAGCGCACTGTCGCCTGATTGCTCCACAATGAGCTTGATCCTCGCCCGGCAGGCATCAGCGGGAGCAAAGGTTTCAACAATTTCTAAACAGCGATATTCGGGGCTATCGTCTATTAATATAGAGGAATCGCGCCGACCGACTTCATATCCTTCCGTATCAAGCCAGGAGATTCGGAGATAAACCTTCTCAATTTGGGAATCATTCTTTATCGCATAGCCTTCTAGGGTATATCTTTCTCCAGCTGCAACTCTGACATCCTGATAAAGCCAGCCCGCTTTCCGATCCAGTTCATTGAATCTGGCAGCGTGGCTTCCTTGGTGGACTGGTGATGCAACTACGCAGAAGCTACCACCGTAAGCTGTCCAAGGGCTCTCGCCGCTCTCGAAGCCGCCGTTTTCCAGGAGCTCATCATCTGATGCCGCAGCCGGGAGCGCATTTAGCACCTGTGCTGGGGGGATAATTATCAGGGCGATAAGAAGCAAAGCCACTATGGTGGCTTTCACTGACGGCTTTCTATATCTCCCCACCTCCCCGTTCATGATCCCCCAGATAAGAAGAAAGCCGACCTTTATCACCAAGGTCGGTTTCGCCACTCGCTCCGCAGCACCCAGGCGACCAGCTAAGGGAGCTGCTTCATCGCGCCCTTGGCAGGGAGCGATTATTCAGCTTTTATGCTATAACAATACTCCTCTTGGCGGCGATGTCAACCCCTCAGCCTGCGAACAGCCGTCCAATTTGATAGATGAGGGTGGCCACAATCCAGGCCAAAACTGTGGTATAGCCCATAGCGAAGAGAGGCCACTTCCAGGAGGCAGTTTCCCTCTTGATCATGGCTATGGTGGCGATACAGGGGACATAGATCAGGCAGAAGGCCATAAAGGCGTAGGCGATAAGCGGAGTCCAGCCGAGCTGCGCACCGATAGTGGTGCCCAGGGCCTCTTGCTCCACGCCAAAGAGGGTGCCAAAGCTTCCGATCACCACCTCCTTGGCCAGGAAGCCGAAGATCAAGGCAACTGCTGCCTGCCACTGACCGAACCCGGCCGGGGAAAATATGGGAGCAAAGGCTCTGCCTATGGGCTCAAGGGCACCGGTATAATTCAGGAGCCAGATAAGGACGACCACGCCGAAGATGATGGTTCCTGCTCTGATCAAGAATACCCTGCCCCGCTCCCACGTGTGGATCAGAACCCCTTTTATTGTGGGCAGGCGATAGGGAGGGAGCTCCATAACGAAGTGACCGCTCGGTCCCCGTAGCAGCCACTTGCGGAAGACAAAGGCCATAGTGATAGCTATGACTATCCCGATAGCGTAGAAAGAGAACACCACCAGCGCCTGATAGGCGGCGAAGAAGGCTGCGGCGAAGAGGATATAGATGGGAAGGCGGCCGCCGCAGGTCATAAAGGGGTTTATTAGGATGGTGGTGAGCCTGTCCCTTGGGTTCTCTATGGTTCTGGTGGCCATAATCGCGGGGACATTGCAGCCAAAGCCCAGCATCATGGGGACAAAGGAGCGGCCATGAAGCCCGACCCTGTGCATCAGGCGGTCCATAATGAAGGCAGCGCGGGCCAGGTAGCCGCAGTCCTCGAGCACAGCCAAGGCAATGAAGAGGAGGAATATCGGGGGGATGAAGACGAGCACTGCGCCCACGCCACCGATGATGCCATCGCCGAGAAGTGAGCCGCCCCAGCCACCAATAGCTAAGGCCTGCTCTCCCAGCCAGCCAAAGCCGGCATTTATCCAATCCATGAGGGGGACGGATAGAGTAAAAGTGAATTGGAATACACCATACAGCAAAGCGAGGAATATGGGGATGCCCAGCCACCTGTGGAGCAGTATCTTATCGATTTTGTCAGAGGTGGTCAGCTTTTCGACGGCGGGCTTGCTCAGAGTCTCCTGCAAGAGCCCGCTGATGAAACCGTATCTGCGCTCGGCAAGCACCGTTTCGGCGTCATCACCATAGATGCTCCGGAGATGGGCCAGGCTCTCATCCTTAGCCCGTAGGATCTCCTCCCTATCCATGCCCTTGTATCACTCTGATGACCTCTTCGTCCTCCTCCAAGAGCTTTATCGCCAGCCACCTCGGGCTATACTTGCGGCATAACTCCTCATCCTTGGAGATCAAATCCTCCAGTTTGGCTATCTCCTCCTCCACCTCTGTGCCATAGTGGACCCTAAATCTCCTCCCCTCGGCTTGACCCTCAGCCGCCCTGACTACCTCCTTGAGCAGCTCCTTAGTGCCATCATTACGGCTGGCCACCATGCGCACCATCGGGAGACCCAAAAGTGAGGAGAGTTGCTTGATATCGATCTGGTGCCCGCGAGACTCAGCGACATCGCTCATGTTCAAGGCAAGGATCAAATTGGCCCCCAGTTCCAATAGCTGAATGGTGAGATATAAGTTCCGCTCCAGATTGGAGGCATCAACGATCTGGACCACCAAGTTTGGCTTACCCTCGACAATGAAGTTTCGGGCCACAACCTCATCTAAGGAGTGGGCGGTGAGGCTGTAGACCCCAGGGAGGTCCACCACGTTGATGGTATAATCTTGATAACGGCAAGTACCTTCTTTCTTCTCCACAGTAACCCCGGGCCAGTTGCCCACATGCTGCCGTCCCCCGGTGAGGTTATTGAACACCGTGGTTTTACCCGAATTGGGATTCCCGGTCAAAGCGATGGTTATCTCCTTTGCCATGTTCACATCACCTTGACTAAAATCTTGTGCGCGATGCCATGCCCCAGGGCTAACTTCGAAGCTCCCAGTTGCAGCAGGAATGGACCGGGATGGCTCTGGATAACCCTGACACTGACCCCGGGATATAACCCCATATCGGTGAGCCTCCTTGTCAGCCCCCGGCCGGCATTTATTGCCACCAAGGTGACCTGCTCACCGGGTCTGACCATGGCCAAAGGCATAAGAGAATTATCCATCTAATTCACCTCGACATAAATATTGGCGGCCTCTTCCTTACGCAGCGACAGGTGATAACCTTTGATCTTTATCTCAATGGGGTCGCCCAAGGGGGCAACCCTTTCCACTTCGACCTCTGCCCCCGGAATCACCCCCATATCCAGGCTCCGCCTACGGAGTGCTCCGCCACCTCCTACTCTTACGATTTTGCCTTTCTCCTTCGCCTTTAGCTGATTTAAAGGTTTAGTCGGCATAGCGCTTACCCCTTTGTTGGAAGTTTCCCTGATTGCCAGCCTTATTCCGTGCCACTTTGATCATCTTCGGCGATATATCGATGCCCCAAATCTTGCTGCTAAGGCATTTATTTGTTACCGCCTTTTCCCTGACACCTGGAGCAATAGCCTTGGAGGCTGATTTCGGCACCGGTGACCTCAAATTGATTTTCCCTCCTTATCTGATTCTTTATCCGCTGTAGCAACGGGCTCTCAAACTCGATAACTCGACCACAGCCAAGGCAGACCAGGTGGTAGTGTTCAGAAGGGCTTTTGATCTCATAGTGGTGATGATTTTCGCTGAGGTGGCGCTCGTCCACTAAGCCAAGCTTCTTAAACAGCCGCAGGTTGCGATATACCGTGGACAGGCTTATCCTGGGCTCCCGCGCCTTAGCTCGGCGGAAGAGTTCATCGGCATCCAGATGCCCTCCAGCTTGGGCGATGAGGTCCAAAAGGAGCCTTCGCTGCCACGTCACCCGCTCCCCGATGTCCTCTGGATTTGCCACTTGCTTCAATCCGCTGCTATTGGAAATGGTTTTCATTTGCAATAACACTATAACGCATCCTCTGCCATTTGTCAATGCCCTTTTACAACTGAGGGCGGGAAAGTTATAATCCGGTTAAGGCTATCCCTTGTTGGAGGTAGAAGATACGGATTCAGCATCTAAGTCTGGCCAACTTTCGCAATTACATCCGCCTCGAACTCGACCTGCCACCGAATATAATGGTACTTCTGGGGGGTAACGCCCAGGGCAAAAGCAACCTTCTTGAGGCCATTTACCTTTCGGCAACGACTAAATCGCCTCGTACTGCCAGTGATGTAGAGCTGATAAACTGGTCTGCCTTGAGAGAAGAGCACCCAGTTGCTCGCCTTGAGGTCCAGGCGCAGAGGGCTACCGGGAGCCTGCGGGTGGAGATCGCCCTGAGGGGCAAAATCGTTGCTGCAGAAGCGGGAGCTAATTATGTGCAGAAGCGGATTCGAATAAATGGCGTTGACCGCCGCGCCATGGACCTCATCGGGCTAATCAACGTGGTTTTGTTCAGTCCCAGGGACATCGACCTCGTTGATGGCGAACCGGCACTGCGTCGCCGCTATCTTGATATCACCAATTCCCAAGTCGACCACCGCTACCTCAGAGCGTTACAGCGGTACCATAGGGTGCTTCAGCAGCGAAATCATCTGCTGCGCCTGATAGCTGAGCACCGAGCTCGCCCCGAGGAGCTTGACTTTTGGGACCGAGAATTAGTGGAGGCGGGCTCTTATCTCATAGCCCTGCGCCAGCACACGGTGGCCGCGCTTGATGAGCTGGCTCGGCCGATCCATGATCAGCTCACTGGGGGAAAAGAGAGGCTAAACATGATCTATCAAAGCAGCGTCGACAAAGAGGCATTTCAGGAGGCGCTATCCGCTGCCCGAGATAAGGAGGTGGCTCAGGGGATGACCTTGATCGGACCTCACCGTGATGACCTCCGCTTCCTGGTCAATGAAAGAGACATGAACATTTATGGTTCTCGGGGGCAAAATCGAACTATAGCCCTATCCTTAAAGCTGGCCGAGGCCAAATTCATAGCAGCAAGGGCTGGCGACTCACCGGTTCTGCTTTTGGATGACGTCCTCTCCGAGCTCGATGCCCAGCGTCGCCATCATTTGCTCCAAGCCGCCTTAGGCTATCAGCAAGTGGTGATCACAGCCAGCGATGTCGACCGCTTTGAGCCCGCTTTCTTAGCTCGAGCTGCCAAGTTCGAGGTCAGGTCCGGGATGATCGAAGCCCTTTAGCCCTTGCCGAAGACGTCTTTGAACTTCTCGAAAAAGCCCCTCTCCGCTTCTTCCCTGGGCAAAGACGCCGGACCGAGCGTCTTAGCCAGCTCTCGGAAGAGCTTTTTCTGATCTTCATCTAAGGACTGTGGGGTGACCACATGGACCCTGACTATTTGATCGCCGCGACCATGTCCCCGGAAATGGGGAGCCCCTTTCCCCTTAATGCGGAATAACCTGCCTGAGTGCGTCCCTGCCGGGATCTTGAGCACGAATTGGCCATCGACTGTGGGCATCTGGATCTCATCACCCAAAGCAGCCTGGGCAAAATTTAGCGCCAGATCATAAAGGATGTCATCGCCCTCTCGTTTGAAGAACTCGTGCTCCTGCATTGAGAGTGTTACGTAGAGGTTTCCCGGGGCGCCGCCTCGGAAGCCTGAATTCCCCTCTCCACTCAGCCTGATGGTGATGCCATCATCGACGCCGGCCGGGATGGTTATGACGATATTGCGGCTGCGCCTTTCCCTGCCCGTTCCTTTGCACTGGGGACAGGGCTGGCTGATAATCCGCCCTTCACCGTGGCAGCGATTGCAGGGGGTCACATTGATGAACTGGCCAAAGATACTGCGCTGGGCGCGCCGTATTTCTCCACTGCCATTGCAGTTGGGACATCTTATTGGTTGGCTTCCTGGCTCGGAGCCGGTTCCGTGACACAGCGAACAGCTCTCGGTGCGCACCACCTGCAGCTCCTTCTCACAGCCGAAGATCGCTTCCTCAAAGGAGATGGCGAGATTGTAGCGCAGGTCGGCACCCTGCTGTGGGGCGGTGCGGCGCGCCCGCACTGCGCCGCCACCGAAGAAAGTGTCAAAGATGCTGCCCAGGTCGCCGAAGTCAAAGCCCTCAAAGCCACGGCCGAACTCAGGAATGCCAGCAGCACCAAAGCGGTCATAGCTCGCCCGCTGTCCTGGATTGCTCAGCACCTCATAAGCCTCATTGATCTCCTTAAACTTCTCCTCGGCGTCCTTATCTTTGTTGCGGTCGGGGTGGTATTGAAAGGCCAACTTGCGATAAGCTCTCTTGATCTCCTCCGAAGAGGCATCTCGAGCCACGCCGAGCACCTCATAGTAATCCCGTTTAATAGCCATGGCATTAAACCCTAACTTTTCATTATAGCTCTTATTCCCTCTCGATACAAGAAGCCTTGACAACAGCTTACCTCGCCGCTTATAATGAGAACTAATTTGTGACCCCAGCCAGCTATGAGGATTAACGTCGCCCAGCAGCTTAAACAACCCATAGGGCAAGTTCGGCGCTATCAAATCAGCGAAATCAATGATCAAGATCTGCCCATCGAGGGTGAGGTGCAGCTGCTGCGCACAAACCGAAGCATCTTGGTCACAGCGAGGCTGAAGACGACGGTTAAATGTATATGTAGCCGCTGCCTTGAGGAATTTGAATACCCACTGACTTTGGACATTGAGGAGGAATACTTCCCCACCACGGACACGACCAGTGGCCTTTCTCTATCCCTGCCTGAGGGCGCCGAGGGCTTTGTCATCGATGAAAGCCATGTGCTCGACCTGAGTGAGGCTATCCGCCAGCATACGCTGTTAGCACTACCGATGAAGCCAATTTGTCAAGATGATTGCGCTGGGCTTTGCCCCGATTGTGGCCACAATCTCAATTATGGCCCTTGTAACTGCACTGGGGGAACTGTTAGCTCTCCCTGGGCTCAGCTTCAAAGCTGGCGCCCTGAGGGGGAGGAGAGCGAGAAGTAGCTGCCGTGGCCGCTTTGCCTAAAAGAAAGACATCGCGAGCTCGCCAGGGGAAAAGGCGTTCCCATCGTCAAGCCTCATTTCCTCATTTGGTTCCCTGCCCTCAATGTCACGCCCTCAAGCCACCACATCGTGTCTGCCCCAACTGCGGGAGCTATCGGGGACGGGAAGTGCTGCCGATAGAGAGCAAGAAGGGGAAAGGGCGATAGATGGAGGAAGCCACGGCTAACATCGCTTTCGTCTTTCCCGGACAAGGGTCGCAAAAAGTGGGCATGGGGCTGGACCTGTATCAGAATTCCCCCGCAGCCCGGGAGGTCTTCGAGGAGTGCGACCGCGCTCTCGATTTCCCTCTATCTCAGCTCTGTTTTCAGGGTCCAGAAGAGGAGCTTTGTCAAACCATCCATGCCCAACCGGCGATAGTGGCAACCAGCGTTGCTTGCCTCAGGGCGGCTGCTGAGCTTCATAGTGGGTTTCAACCCTCATTGCTGGCTGGGCATAGCCTCGGCGAGTATACTGCGTTAGTAGCCGCCGGGGTTCTCGAATTCGGCGATGGCATCCGCCTTGTCCGAGAGCGGGGGCGGTTGATGCATCAGGCGGGAGCAAGGCAACCTGGCGGTATGGCGGCGGTCATCGGGCTTGATGAACCATCACTGGCTCAGCTTTGCCAGGAGGCTGGGGTCGAGATCGCCAACATCAACTCCCCAAATCAGATCGTGATCAGCGGGGCAATGGAGGCGCTGAATCAGGCTATGGAACTGGCCCGCAGCCAAGGGGCACGGGTAGTCCCCCTCGAGGTTAGCGGCGCCTTCCATTCTCAGCTGATGAAGCCGGCTGCGGATGAGCTGGCTCGCATCATCTCCGAGCTGCACTTCCGCGACCCCGAGGTCCCCATTGTGGTCAACACCACCGCTCAGCCGGCGACTGCTGCTCAGGAGATCAAGGAGGAGCTGGCGCAACAACTCCTCCATTGTGTCCTCTGGCGACATTCGGTACAATATATGATTGATCACGGGATTTCCACATTCATTGAGATCGGCCCCGGGAGCGTGCTCGCTGGGCTTATTAAGAGGATCGATAAGGGGGTCCAGATCTCTAACATGAGTGATATGTCCTCCATTAGCGCGCTGAGCTTTTAGACATGGGATGGGTTGATGATCGAGTCCTATCGCTTCGGTTACATTGTTATCGATGGAAAGGAATACTCCAACGATGTGCTCATTCTGCGCCAAGGGGTCAAAAATTGGTGGCGCAGGCGAGGACATGAGCTTTGCCCTGAGGATCTCGATGAAGTCGTTTCCGAGAGGCCGCAGGCATTGGTCATTGGCACCGGGGCTTATGGATTGGTGCAGGTCCCGGCTGAGACCAGACAATACCTTGAATCTCAAGGCATCGAGTTAGTAGTGACGGCTACTGATAAGGCATGTGATACCTATAACCAGCTTTGCCTCTCTCAGAGAGCGGCTGCTGCCTTGCACCTCACCTGCTAGCCATGTGGATGATAAGACCTGAATCGGCGACCAAGACCATGGTCAAATGCCGTTGCTGCGGAAAGGAATCGGTTCTTATCTCTCAGAGCTTGGGGCTGTGCGCTGAGTGCATAAAGAACCACTTTGCTGAGCTTCAGCCGGCTGTGGAACAGGTTCATCATGAGGAGAGAGAAGGGTTTGGTCTGCCCAAAGAGCCGCCGAAGGGGGAAAAAGGGCTGCGCTGTGGCATATGCATCAATGAATGCCGCATCCCCGAAGCCGGCCGGAGCTATTGTGGGCTCAGGGTCAACATCGGCGGCAAGCTCAGCGGCGCCGTGGGGCAAAAAGGCAATGTCTCTTGCTATCATGACCCTCTGCCCACCAATTGTGTCGCCGATTGGGTCTGTCCCGGAGGCAGCGGTGCCGGATTTCCCCAGTTCGCCTATCGCAATGGTCCTGAGTTCGGCTATAACAACCTCGCCGTTTTCTATCAGGCCTGCTCCTTTGATTGCCTCTTCTGCCAGAACTGGCACTATCGCCTGTCCGCAACTGTGGCACCCAAGGTCAGTGCCCAAAATCTTGCCGACCAGGTGGATGAGAAGACATCCTGTATCTGCTACTTCGGAGGCGACCCAACACCGCAACTCCCGCATGCTATCCTGACATCTCGGCTGGCTTTGAACCAGGCCAAGGAAAGAATCCTGCGTATCTGTTGGGAGACAAATGGCTCGATGCATCCTAATCTGTTAAGGCAGATGGCTGAACTTTCCCTCAAGTCCGGGGGCTGCATCAAGTTTGACCTCAAGGCCTGGAGCGAGGAGTTGCACCTGGCCCTCTGTGGGGTGAGTAATAAACGGACTTTGGCAAATTTCCGCCTCGTAGCTCAGCATATCGAGAGGAGACCCCAGCCGCCATTGCTGGTGGCCAGCACCCTTCTCATCCCTGGCTATGTGGAAACAGAGGAGGTGGCGAAGATTGCCACCTTCATCGCCTCCCTGAATCCTGAAATTCCCTATGCCCTCCTTGCCTTTCATCCCCATTTCTTCATGAGCGACCTTCCCACTACCTCAAGGAGGCATGCCCAGGAATGCTTGCAGGTGGCAAAGGAGGCAGGGTTAAACAACGTGCGGGTGGGGAACATTCACTTGCTGGGCAGCGATTATTAATGGATGGCTGACATGCGGCGCAAGGCAAGGGCCTTAGCCTTACAAACATTGTATGAGGTCGATTGTGTCGGACATGAGCCGACATCGACTCTGGCCCGGCTGATGGAGGATAATCCCCTGTCTGGGGAGGCAGCGACCTTCGCTCAGGGGCTGGTGAACGGAGTTCTGGATAATAGGGCAAAGCTTGATGCCATCATTCAAGCCCACGCGTCCAACTTCCCGGTGGCGCAGCTTTCAGTAATCGATAGGAACATCCTGAGGCTGGCCATCTTTGAGCTCTTCACCTCTGATAAGGGGTTGGGAAAGGTGGCCATTAATGAAGCGGTAGAGCTGGCCAAGGCTTTTGGCAGTGAGAGCTCCCCCAGGTTCATCAATGGTGTTCTGGGGGCGGTAAGCTCAGCGGCACCGCAAGCAGAATTTCGGACTGAGCCGATTTGGGACTGCAATCCAGGTAGCAATTATGGTTAATAGGCAGATAATAAAGCAGTTTGTGCTCTTGACAACGGGACTGGAAGTGGTATGATTTTTTGTGGTATAATCGGTCTCAAGTTCGCAAGGGGGGGAGATGATTACAGTGTTCGAACGGGTAAAAAGGATCGTCACTGAGCAGCTCGGCGTCGAAGAGTCTGAGGTCATACCCGAGGCCTCATTTGCCGACGACCTAAATGCTGACTCGCTTGACTTGGTGGAATTGGTGATGGCATTGGAGGAGGAGTTCAGCGAGAAGGAACGGATCCTAGAGATACCCGATGAAGACGCCGAGAAGATAAAAACGGTGCAAGACGCGATCGACTACATAAAGGAGCGAGGGATAGAGGACAGATAGCAACGCTGAACTTGGTTCGCGGGGTGTTGACAAAAAGAAAAAAGTGTGCTACACTAATTCTTTGTTGATGATTCCTCCGTAGCTTCGTTTCCCAACTCCATTTACGCTGTATCTTTATGTCTCCGGCGTATTATGTTTTGAAGAGGTGAGCGCAATGACCTTAGGCACAGTGATCCCCTGTCCCTCGCGTGTTAGGAAATCCTACGCTCAGATACCAGATGTGTTGGCAATCCCGAACCTCATCCAGATCCAGCAAGACTCCTATCGCTGGCTTCGAGAAGAGGGGCTGAAGGAACTCTTCGCCGAGTTTTCCCCGATCAAAGACTACACCGGCACCCGATTCGAGCTCTACCTCCTTGACCATGAGTTTGATGAGCCAAAGTACTCGGAGCAGGAATGCCGGGAGCTCGATCTGACCTATGCCACATCGCTAAGGCTGAAGGTGCGGTTGCTGATAAAGGAAACCGGGGAGATCAAGGAGCAAAAGGTTTTCATGGGCGATTTCCCGGTGATGACGGAGAGGGGCAGCTTCATTATCAATGGGGCGGAGCGGGTGGTGGTAAGCCAGCTGATCCGCTCCCCTGGCGTTTACTTTACCCTGGAGGAGGATCCGGCCACTGGGGAGCAACTTTGCTTCGCCAAGCTAATCCCGAATCGAGGGGCTTGGCTTGAGTTTGAGACCTCAAGCCGGGACCTGCTTTGGGTCAAAGTTGACCGCAGGCGCAAGCTCTCAGTGACCACCCTGCTTCGGGCAATCGGCTGTGGCAAGGAGCAGGAGTTACTGGAGCTCTTTTCCAACGTCGACACCGATCCCGAGCACCCTTATCTCAAACGCACCATAGAACATGAACCTATGGTTAGGAGCGAGGAAGAGGCACTTCTTGATTTCTACCGCAGGCTGCGCCCTGGCGAATCCCCAACCCTCGATAATGCCCAGGGATTGATAAACGCTTTATTCTTCAACCCTCGCCGCTATGACCTGGGCAAGACAGGGCGTTATAAGCTTAATAAACGGCTTGGGTTAGACCTCCCCCTGAAGCAGCGCACCCTGACCAAGGAAGACGTGGTAGCCATCGTGCGCCATATGATCATGGTCAACAATGGCAGCGAGGCCCCTGATGATATCGATCATTTGGGTAACCGCAGGGTGCGAGCGGTGGGGGAGCTGTTGCAAAACCAGCTCAGGGTTGGGCTGCTGCGCATGGAACGGATGGCAAAAGAGCGGATGAGCTTGCTCCCCCCTGAATCAGCAACCCCGAGTGCGCTGGTCAATAACCGGCCTTTGGTTGCTGCGGTAAAGGAGTTCTTCGGTAGCTCCCAGCTTTCCCAATTCATGGACCAGACCAACCCTTTGGCCGAGCTGACCCATAAGCGGCGACTTTCGGCATTAGGACCTGGGGGGCTTTCTCGGGAGCGTGCCGGCTTTGAGGTCCGCGATGTTCACCACTCCCATTATGGTCGCATCTGTCCCATCGAGACCCCCGAGGGCCCCAACATCGGGCTCATAACCTCACTGGCAACCTATGCCCGGGTCAATGAACTCAGCTTTATCGAGAGCCCCTATCGCAGGGTGATAAAAGAGCTGGAGAACACCTCCCGGGAACTCATTGCCAAGATAGTCAGGGAGACGGTGCTCGACAGCGGGGGCAATGAACTGGTCGAGGCGGGCACGGTGGTCACACCTGAGCTGGCACAACAGCTGGCCGAGCTCCCGCCGAGGATGATCAAGGTCATGCCTTTTGTCTCCAATGAGGTGCAATATCTTCCCGCGGATGAGGAGGAGGACTACGTCATCGCTCAGGCTAATGCCCGCCTTGACCAGCATGGTCATTTCCTCGACAGCAAGGTTGAGGCCAGGCACGGCAAGAGGTTCCTCATGGAGAGCCCCGAGAACATCGACTTCATGGATATATCGCCAAAGCAAATAGTGAGCGTGACCACATCGCTAATCCCTTTCTTGGAGCACGATGATGCCAATAGAGCGCTGATGGGCTCCAATATGCAGCGCCAAGCGACACCACTGGTGCGGCCGCAAGCGCCACTGATCGCCACCGGCATGGAGCGGGAGGTTGCTCGTGACAGTGGTCAGGTAGTCTTCGCTGCAGCCCCGGGGGAGGTGACCTCGGTCATCGCCAACAGGGTCGTGGTGCGCGAGGATAGCGGTGAGGAACGCAGCTATCCCTTGATTAAGTTTACCCGCTCCAACCAAGGGACCTGTCTCGATCAGCATCCGATGGTAGATAAAGGTGACCGAGTGCAGCAGGGGCAGGTTCTGGCTGATAGCTTCGCTACAGACCATGGCGAGCTGGCTTTAGGGCAAAATGTCCTCTGCGCCTTCCTCAGCTGGGAGGGATATAACTTTGAGGATGCAATCGTCATCTCAGAGAACCTGGTGCGGGATGATAGGCTGACCTCGATCCATATCGAGAGGTATGAGATCGAAGCTAGGGAGACGAAGTTGGGTCCTGAGGAGATCACCAGGGATATACCCAATGTCGGCGAGGAGAGCCTGCGCAACCTTGATGAGCAGGGCATTATTCGTGTCGGGGCCGCGGTGGCCTCGGGTGACATCTTAGTGGGCAAGATCACCCCCAAAGGGGAAAGGGGGCTCACCGCTGAGGAGAAGCTGCTTCGTGCCATATTCGGCGAGAAAGCCCGTGATGTCAAAGATACCTCGCTACGCATGCCTTACGGCGAGCAAGGGAAGGTGATAGATGTCAAGGTCTTCTCCCGAGACAATCATAGCCAGCTGCCCCCAGGGGTCAACCAGGTGGTGTGGGTCTTCGTGGCCCAGAAGAGAAGGATCTGTGAAGGTGACAAGCTGGCTGGTCGCCATGGCAATAAGGGGGTCATCGCTAAGATCCTGCCCGCTGAGGACATGCCTTTCCTCCCCGATGGCCGACCTGTGGATGTCATCCTCAGCCCTCTCGGTGTCCCCTCCCGGATGAACGTTGGCCAGCTCCTGGAGATCCATCTCGGCTGGGCAGCCCAGACCCTGAACTTCGAGGTGCTGTCCCCGGTGTTCGATGGCGCCGACGACATCTCCATCGAGGACGCCTTGGCTCGAGCCTGGATTGTGCAGCGCTCCGGGGCCATAAGCCCCGAGGACGGGGGAGAAAGAGTGCAAATAGAGCGGGCCAAAGCCTGGCTCGCTGAGCGGGGCTACGATGGGGAGCGGATATTGGGCGAGGGCAATAAAGGTGAGCCCAGAATGGCCTGTCTCCGCCTCTGGCTTGGGGAGCAGGGGATAGATGCCTCCACTTTAAGCGATGACCAGGTAGAGCAAGCGGTAGGCAAGCTTTATCATGAGGACAAACGTGCTCCGCCGATCTTCGGCAAAACGGTGCTTTATGATGGGCGTAGCGGCGAGCCCTTCGAACAGGAGGTCACCGTAGGCTATATGTATATCATGAAGCTGGTGCACCTGGTCGAGGACAAGATCCATGCCAGGTCCACAGGTCCTTATTCCTTGATCACCCAACAGCCATTGGGTGGCAAGGCGCAATTTGGCGGGCAGAGGTTTGGTGAAATGGAGGTCTGGGCCTTAGAGGCCTATGGTGCTGCCTATAACCTGCAGGAAATGCTGACCGTCAAGTCCGATGATGTGGTGGGCCGGGTGAAAACCTATGAGGCTATAGTCAAGGGCGAAGATTTGCTGGAGATGGGGATTCCGGAATCGTTTAGGGTTTTGGTCAAGGAGCTACAGAGTTTAGGGCTGGCGGTTGAGATCCTCAGCGAGGAAGAGGGAAGGGTATCGCTGCTGCGGGAGCCCGAGGTACCAAGGCTGGGGATAAATTTGACCGGACCGGAGTTAGGAGAGAGTGAATAAATGTTAGAGCTCAACAATTTCAGCACAGTTCGGCTTTCATTGGCATCCCCGGAGCAGATCAGGAGCTGGTCATACGGTGAGGTGACTAAGCCTGAGACCATCAACTATCGCACTTTGAAGCCAGAGAAGGATGGTCTCTTCTGCGAGCGGATCTTCGGTCCGACAAAGGACTTCGAATGTGCCTGCGGCAAGTATAAAAAAGCGCAGTATAAGGGCATTATTTGCGATAAATGCGGTGTTGAGGTAGCACGAGCCAAAGTGCGTCGGGAGCGCATCGGGCATATCGAATTAGCAGCCCCGGTAGCTCATATTTGGTTTGTCAAAGTAATGCCCTCCAGGTTAGGGCTGCTCCTCGACCTCTCGCCGAGGAATTTGGAGCAGGTGATCTACTTCGCCAAGTTCATCGTTACCCGTGTCGATGAACAGGAGCGCAAAAAGGCAATACAGCAGCTCAAGGACAGGGCCGCCAGTGAGCTGGCTCAGCTTGATGAGCTCGGCGCTGCCGATGAGCAAAAGCTTAAGCTTGAGGAGGAGCTAAGGGCCAGGATTAATGGACTGACAGAACTTCGCCCCATGAAGCTGCTCTGTATAGAGGAGCACCATGAGCTGCAAGGGAGATGGGGGCATCTCTACAGCGCGGGGATGGGCGCAGAAGCGCTCCTGGAGATCCTCAGTGGCTTCGATCTGGAGAAACTGCGCCAAGAGCTTTATCAAGAGGGTGCCTCCAGCTCAGGGCAGCGAAGGAAAAAGGCGATTAAAAGGCTCCGTGTCGTTGAGGCTCTGCGCAAGAGCGGGAACAAGCCGGAGTGGATGATCCTCACCGTGCTTCCTGTGTTACCCCCGGAGTTGCGTCCCATGGTTCAGCTTGATGGCGGCCGATTTGCCACCAGCGACCTTAACGACCTCTATCGGCGGGTGATCAATCGCAATAATCGGCTGCGTCGGCTCCTGGAGCTGGGAGCCCCTGAGGTCATCGTTCGCAACGAGAAGCGCATGCTTCAGGAAGCCGTGGACTCTCTCATCGATAACGAGCGACGCGGTCGCCCCATAGCCACCAGCAGCGGTCACAAGCTGAAGTCGCTTTCCGATATGCTCAGGGGGAAACAAGGCCGCTTTCGGCAGAACCTCCTCGGCAAGAGGGTGGACTACAGTGGCCGTTCCGTGATCGTGGCCGGCCCCGAGCTCAAGCTGCATCAATGTGGGCTGCCTAAGCGCATGGCTCTGGAGCTGTTCAAACCTTTCATCATGCGCCGTCTGGTGGCTCGAGGTCTGGCGCATAACATCAGGAGCGCCAAGAGAATTGTGGAGCGGGGCAAACCAGAGGTCTGGGATATCCTGGAAGAGCTGGTAAAAGATCACCCCGTCCTGCTCAACCGAGCGCCAACATTGCATCGGCTCAGCGTCCAGGCTTTCTACCCGGTGCTCATCGATGGCAGCGCCATTCAAATTCATCCCTTAGTCTGCGCTGCCTTTAATGCTGACTTCGATGGCGATCAGATGGCGGTTCATCTCCCCCTGTCCAAGGTAGCTGCTGAGGAAGCAAGGCAGGTGATGCTCAGCACCAAGAATATACTCCTGCCCAGCTCGGGGGAGCCAGTGGTGACCCCAACCCTGGACATCATCCTTGGCTGCTACTACCTGACCATGATGGAACCGGGAGCCAAGGGCGAGGGGAAGATATTCTCCCATTTCGCTGAGGCCAAGTTGGCTTACGATTTAGGCCTCATCGAGCTTGGAGCTGAGATCCAGGTCCGGGACGAAGAAGGTGGCGAATACCTCAAGACCAGTGTTGGCCGCATTATCTTCAACGAGGTTCTGCCCAAAGAACTCGGCTTCCGCAACCAGCTGATGGATAAGAAGATATTGAAGCAGATTGCCGCCGAGTGTCATTCCCGTTTCGGCAGCGAAGTCACAGCCTCGGTACTTGATGAAATCAAGAGCCTGGGCTACCACTATGCCACCAAGTCAGGTATTACCATGGCGCTTAGCGACCTGGAGGTGCCCCAGAGCAAGGCCCGGCTGTTGGAACAGGCCGAGGAGAGATTAGCCGAGGTGGGCAAGCAATTCCAGCGAGGTCTGATCACTGATGACGAGCGCTATCAGAGCACGGTGGCCGTTTGGACCAAGGCCACTGAGGAGCTTTCCGCCGGCCTCGAGCAGTCGCTTGACCCTCATGGCCCGGTATACATAATGGCCTACTCCGGTGCGAAAGGAAACATCGCTCAGATCAGGCAAATGGCCGGGATGCGCGGCTTAATGAGCGACCCCTCGGGCAGGATCATCGACCTGCCCATCAGGTCCAATTTCAGGGAGGGGCTTTCGGTATTGGAGTACTTCATCTCCACCCATGGCGCCAGGAAGGGACTGGCTGATACCGCCCTGAGGACATCGGACAGCGGCTACCTCACCAGGCGTCTCGTCGATGTGACTCAGGAGGTCATCGTCCGGGAGGAGGACTGTGGCACCATGGGCGGCATCTGGGTCTCAGAACCAAGGGATAAAAGCCTGTTGCTTTCCCTCGCCGAGCGTATAATAGGTCGGCTTGCGGCAAGCCCAGTAGTTGACCCTGGAAGTGGCAAGGTAATCGTGAACCGAAACGAGGAGATCGACGAAGATAAAGCGCAGCAGATCGTCCAGGCTGGCATCACTGATGTTTATGTAAGGTCTCCGTTAAGCTGTCAGTCGCGGCGCGGCGTCTGTCGTCTATGCTATGGTCGAGACCTGGCACGAAGGCAATTGGTCGCTATAGCGGAGGCGGTGGGCATCATCGCTGCCCAGAGCATTGGCGAGCCCGGGACTCAGCTGACCATGCGCACCTTCCATACCGGTGGCGTGGCTGGGGTGGATATCACCAGTGGGCTGCCTCGGGTTGAAGAGCTCTTTGAAGCCAGGATCCCCAAGGGGCAGGGCATCGTCTCTGAGATCGATGGGGTGGTGGAGATAACGGAGACAAGGGAGGGGAAGAGGATTAAGATCGTAAGCTCCGGGGTCTACCGCGATGATTATCCCTTGCCCCCGGGGTATGAAATAGTAGTTGGCCACGAGCAATGGGTCGATGCCACTGCTGTCTTGGCTCAGCCAACTGCAGCCAGTTCGCCTCCTATCTTGGCCAGGATCGGAGGTAAGGTGGAGATTAAGGATAGCCAGGTTTCGATCTTGTACGAAGAGAAGGAAGAGCACGAATACCTGGCATCGCCAATGGCAGTCCTTCTGGTGGAGAATGGGACCGAGGTCAAAGCGGGGGAGCAACTCACCGAGGGCCCGCTTAATCCACAGGAGATCCTACGCATCATGGGTCGGGAGGCGGTGCAGCGATACTTAGTGGACGAGGTGCAAAAGGTCTATCGCTCCCAGGGGGTGAACATCCATGATAAGCATATCGAGGTCATCGTCCGCCAGATGCTGTGTAAGGTGCGCATCGATTCTGCAGGCGATACCGAACTCCTGCCCGGGGAGCTGATCGATAGTTTCGATTATGAGGATCTCAATGCCAAGGTGTTGGTTGAGGGCGGCGAGCCGGCGACAGCACATCCCGCCCTCTTGGGCATAACCAGAGCCTCGCTCAACACCGATAGTTTTCTGGCAGCAGCCTCGTTCCAAGAGACAACCAGGGTGCTTACTGAAGCCGCCGTGACCGGCAGCGTCGATAGGCTATTCGGGCTTAAGGAGAATGTTATCATCGGCAAGCTGATCCCTGCCCGCTGCCAGATTGCCGCTGAGGAAGAGCTCCCTGCTCTCGAGCCAGCAGCGCCTGTTGAGGACTGAGCCAGCTTCAGAGCCGATCCTCTCTCATTTCTACGTAAGGGATAGCCATGAGGCCAAAGCTGGGTGAAATCCCCAAAGCTTATGACTCGAAGCAAGTAGAGGACAAGTGGTATCGATTCTGGCTGCAACGGAGTTACTTCACCCCCGAGATCGACCCCGATAAGAAGCCCTTTGTCATCATTATGCCGCCGCCCAATATCACCGGCGAGCTTCATCTCGGGCATGCCCTTACCGCAACCTTGGAGGATATCTTGATTCGCTGGCACCGAATGGAGGGCGAGGCCACTTTGTGGCTCCCCGGGGTCGACCACGCCGGAATCGCAGCCCAGAACACGGTGGAGCAAGCTTTGGCTGCCCAGGGGCTCTCCCGCCATGACCTGGGGCGGGAGAGGTTCTTGGAGCAGATGTGGCAGTGGACCAGCAAATACCGCGACATCATTGCCCAGCAGCACCGCAGGCTTGGTGCCTCCTGTGACTGGTCTCGGGAGCGTTTCACTTTGGATCCGGGGCCGAGTCGCGCTGTGCGCACCACCTTTGTCAAGCTATACCAAAGAGGCTTGATCTATCGCAGCGAGCGGCTCATCAATTGGTGCCCCCGCTGCGCCACCGCCCTTTCTGACCTTGAGGTTGAGCACCAGGAGATTCGAGGCCATCTTTACTATATCCATTACCCGCTGCAAACAGGGGACGGGGTCATCACCGTAGCTACCACTCGTCCTGAAACCCTCCTTGGTGATACCGCAGTTGCGGTCAACCCCGATGATGAGCGATTTCAGGGGCTGATCGGGAGAAAGGTGCTCCTTCCCATGCTGGGGCGTGCCATTCCCGTGATCAGCGATGCCCTTGTCGATCCCTCGTTCGGCACCGGGGCGGTAAAGATCACCCCAGGGCATGACCCGGTGGACTTCGAGATCGCACAGAGGCAGGGCTTGCCTTTGGTCAACATAATGAATTTGGATGCCACTATGAATCAGAACGCCGGTCCCTATGCCGGGCTGGATCGCTTCGCCTGCCGTGAGGCTTTGCTTGCCGACCTGAATAAAGAGGGGCTTTTGGCGAAGATCGAGCCCTATACTCATGCTGTGGGCCATTGCCATCGTTGCCGTATTGTGGTCGAGCCCTTAGTCTCAAAGCAGTGGTTTGTCGAGGTGGCGCCGCTCGCCGAGAGGGCGAGGGACGCTGTTTTAGATGGCAGCATCGAGATCGTGCCCGAGCGCTTTACCAAGGTTTACCTTAACTGGATGGAAAACATCCGCGACTGGTGCATTAGCCGCCAGCTCTGGTGGGGGCATCGCATCCCGGCGTGGCATTGCCAGCGCTGCGGCCGGCTCACCGTCGCTGTGGACGATCCCGAGAGCTGCGCTCACTGTGGCTCAACTGATATGGTTCAAGACCCCGATGTCCTCGATACCTGGTTCAGCTCGGCGCTTTGGCCGCACTCCACCCTGGGCTGGCCGGAGCAGACAGAGGATCTGGCGTACTTTTACCCCACGTCGGTGATGGAAACAGGATATGACATCCTGTTCTTCTGGGTGGCCAGGATGGTCATGATGGGCCTGGAGAACACCGCAGAGGTCCCGTTCCACAAGGTCTATCTCCACGGGCTCATTCGGGATGAGAAGGGGGAGAAGATGAGCAAGACCCGGGGGAACGTGATTGACCCCGCGGATGTGATGAATGTCTATGGCACCGATGCCCTGCGCTTCGCCCTGACTGCCGGAAATGCCCCGGGGAATGATATCAGGCTGACGCCGCAAAGGCTGGAGGGCGGCCGTAACTTCGCCAATAAGCTTTGGAACACCGCCCGATTCGTCATCAGCAACTTAGATGGGGAGGCGAAAGCGCCGCAGTATCCCCTGCCCACTGAAGACCGCTGGATCCTGAGCCGACTCAATCGGCTCATCGCCAATGTGAGCCGACTCCTGGAGAGCTTTATGCTTGGCGAGGCACTAAGCCAGATCCACGATTTTATCTGGGGCGAGTATTGTGATTGGTATATCGAGCTGGCAAAGGTGCGCCTCAGTCGAGAGGGGCTGTCGCCAATCCCGGTCTTGGTTCACCTGTTGGAGACATCTCTGCGCCTTCTTCATCCCTTCATGCCCTTTATCACCGAGGAGCTCTGGCAGCGCTTGGCCCAGTATCTGCCCCAGAGCGTGGAATCGATCGCGGTCGCCCCCTATCCCAGTGTTGATGAAAGAGCCTTTGACCCTGAGGCTGAGGAGGAAATGGAACTGGTTCAGGAGCTGATACGCAGTATCAGAAACGCTCGGGTCGAGGCCAAGATCGAGCCCTCGAGATTCATCGAGGCTATCATCATCGCCGATAATAAGCCTGCTGTGGAAGCATTAGCTCCGGCCATCGGCACCCTGGCCCGGGCGCGGCCGTTGACCATTTTCGGAGCCGATGAAGAAAGACCGAGACCAGATAAAGCCAAGATATTGGTACTTAAACGGGCTGAGGTCTTTCTGCCCCTGGCCGGGATGATCGACATCGAGGCGGAAAGGGAACGCCTGGCCAGGGAAATCGAGGAGAGTCGTGCTGAGATCGCCCGCCTTGAGAGGAAGCTCGGCCAGGGCGAGTTCCTGACCAAGGCTCCAGCCCATGTCATCGCCAGGGAACAAGATAAGTTAGCTAAATATTGGGATAAGCTCAGCCGATTGCAGCAGCGACTGGCCGAGCTAAGATAGAAAAGAGATCGCGAATAAGTTATAGTTGCGCTTTTATTGCTGATGCTGTATACTATGTTTTAATGCGCTACCCAATTCAGTGCTGTTTTCAGTAGTTCGCGCCTTGAACAAGGTGGTTTGCTCGGGAAATCCTCTCCAGCTTCCCTCCTGGCGCCAGAGGCCTCAAATAAGGTCTTGAGCCGCAAGCAGCAGTGAACAAGGGATGGCGAAACGGAACAGAAGGAGGACCGGCAATGGCATTTGCGGACAAGACCTTGATCTGCCGTGACTGCGGAGCTGAGTTCGTGTTCACCGCCGGCGAGCAGGAGTTTTACCAATCGCGTGGGCTGAGGAATGAGCCCAGCCGCTGCCCAACCTGTCGTGCTACCCGCAGGCAAGCTCGCTTTAGCTACTCAGGATCGCGCCGCGAGATGTATCCCGCGGTCTGCGCTGGCTGCGGCAAGGAGTGCGAGGTCCCATTTCAACCCAGGGGGGACCGACCGGTTTATTGCAGCGATTGCTTCGCCAAGATGAGAACTGAACGCTAATAGCGTTCTGCCGGTTAGCACTTTAAGCCTTTTGGGGCTTAGATGAGTGTCGGTGCGTTAAAGGTAAGGCTTCGTTTGCCCGAGAATCATTCGCTCAAGGGCAAGCGAAGGGTGCTGAAATCCATCGCTACTCAGGTCAGGAATAAATTTAATGTGTCCATCGCCGAGATTGATGATCACGACCTTTGGCAGTTGGCTACGTTGGGCATTGTTTGCGTAAGCACTGATAGGCGCCACGCCGACCAGATCCTCTCCAAGGTGGCGGAGTTTATCAGCAGCATCCGAGGCGACGCCGAGATCTTAGACTATGAGATCGAATTCCTGAATGCCTTATGAACACCTCAGCTTTCCTCGATCACCTGAGAGGCCTTCCCTCCTATCGAGACCAAATCGTCCATCATCAGCATTTGACCTCAAGCGAAGCCAGCTATGGCCAGTTAGCCGAGCCGCTTTCCCCGGCACTTGAGTCTGTCCTTGACAGGTTCCATCTGCTCCCCCTTTATCGCCATCAAGCGGCGGCCATAAATGCTGCTCGCTCCGGGGAGAATGTCGTCATTGCTACCCCTGCCGCCAGTGGCAAAACGCTTTGCTATAACCTGGTGGTGCTGAACGCTATGCTGACGGATAAGGGGAGCCGAGCCCTCTATCTGTTCCCAACCAAAGCTTTAGCTCAAGACCAACTACGAAGCTTACAAGAGCTGACCTCTGGGCTCAGGGTAAAGCATGCCACCTTCGATGGCGATACGCCAAACTGGCAGCGCTCCGAGATAAAGAGGTCAGCAAACATCGTGCTCTCAAACCCAGACATGGTTCATCTCGGCATGCTGCCCAATCATCGCTCTTGGTGGCGGCTGCTGAGTCAGCTAAAGTATGTGGTCATTGACGAAGCCCATGTCTATCGTGGCGTTTTCGGCTCTCACGTGGCCAATGTGCTCCGCCGCCTGAAGCGCCTTTGCGCGCACTATGGTAGCCAGCCCCAGTTCATTTGCTGCTCGGCCACTATCGCCAATGCCAAAGAGCATGCCGAGAGGCTATGCGGCGTGCCGTTCCAGCCCATCACCGAGGACAGTTCCCCCCATGGCGGCAAGGACTTTGTCTTTTGGAATCCGCCGCTTATCGATGAAGCCAAGTCGGTTCGGCGCAGCGCCAACAGCGAAGCCACCCTGCTATTAACCGAGTTGATGCGTAATGGGATCAGGAGCCTGGCTTTCGCCAGGACGCGGCGCCTCACCGAGCTCATCTATCTCTATGTTCGGGAGCAACTCGCCGAGAGCCCAGACCTTGGGCAGCGAATAAAGCCCTATCGTGCTGGCTATCTCCCCGAAGAACGGCGCCAGATCGAGCGCGAACTGTTTCAGGGTCGGCTTTTGGCTGCGGTGGCCACCACCGCCTTGGAGCTGGGGATCGACATCGGCGACCTCGATGCCACTGTGCTCTCCGGGTATCCGGGGAGCATCGCCAGCACCTGGCAGCAGGCGGGGAGGAGTGGTCGGGGGAGGGAGGATTCGTTGAGCTTTCTCATTGGTTTGGATAACCCCTTAGACCAATATTTTATGCGCCACCCCGAGGTCTTCTTCGGCCAGAGCTATGAGCATGCTTTGATCGACCCCAAAAATCAATACATCCTGAAGCCCCATCTCCTCTGCGCCTCCTGGGAGCTGCCATTGACTGACGGCGACCAGAGATTCTTTGAAGGGGATCTGGAGCATGCAGTGGCGGAGCTGGAAGGGGAGGGTTTTCTGCGCCATCGTGGCCGTAGGTGGTATCCGGCGCCAAGCGTTATCTATCCGGCACAGGATATAAATATCCGCACCACGTCGGCTGAGAGCTATGGCTTAGTTGATGTCAGCACAGGCTCTCTCTTGGAGACGGTGGAGTCGGCGGTTGCTCTGTTTCAAATTCACCCCGGCGCTATTTATATCCATCAAGGTGAGTCCTATCTGGTCACCGAGCTGGACCTTATAAGCCGCACCGCCTATTGCCAGCCCACGGATGCCGCCTACTATACCCAGGCCAAGGACATCACCGACCTCAGGATGCTGAAGATAAGCCAAGAGAAGGACTTTGGCCAGGTCCGGGTTCATCTGGGGGAGGTGGAGGTGACCACCAGGGTAATTGGCTTCAGGAAGAAGCGGGTGTTCACCGAGGAGGTTATTGCAGAGGAGCCCCTGGACCTGCCGCCACAATCCTTCAACACGGTGGCACTATGGTTCGATATCCCGCATCAGCTTGAGGTCCAGGTGACAACGGCTGGGCTCGACCTTGCTGGGGGACTGCATGCCGTAGAGCATGCCACAATTGCCATGCTGCCCCTATTTGCCCTCTGCGATAGAAACGATATCGGTGGCGTTTCCACCCCATTGCACCCCGATACCGGGAAAGCCGAGGTCTTCATCTACGATGCCCACCCGGGAGGGATCGGCATCGCTGAAAAGGGATTCGAGCTCATCGGCACGCTCTGGCAGCAGACCCTGAGGATGATCTCGGAATGCCCCTGTGAGGAGGGCTGCCCCAGCTGCATTCAGTCGCCCAAGTGTGGCAACAACAACGAGCCTTTGGACAAAAGGGCGGCTCAGGTCATACTTGGCGGATTGCTCGAGGGGTGATGTCAAGGGAAAGCGCTCAAGACCTCGCCATTAAAGCCGACAATATATCATTTGCCTATGGCGATGTAAAGGCAGTTCAGGACTTAAAGCTACAAGTGCCTCGTGGGATTAGCTTTGGTCTACTCGGTCCCAACGGTGCCGGCAAGTCAACTCTTATTCGGCTCCTGGTAGGTCTGCTTAAGCCACAAAGCGGTAGCTTAGAAGTGCTGGGGCAGAGATCGCCCAGAACGGTGGCCCGACTCATCGGGTACATGCCCCAGCTCCCTGCTCTATATGGCGAGCTCTCGGTTGTGGAAAATGTGGATTTCTTTGCTCGGGTCTATGGCATAAGCGACCGACGACAGCGTGCCCAGCAGGTAGAGGAAGCGATACGGTTTGTTGGGCTCTGGGAATGGCGCAAGACCCCGGCACTGAAGCTGAGCGGCGGCATGAAGCAAAGGGTCAGCTTAGCCTGTGCCATTGTTCATCGCCCTCCCTTACTCCTCCTCGATGAACCGACGGTGGGGCTTGACCCCGAACTCAGGGTTACCTTCTGGGAGCATTTTCAGGATTTGACCAAGGAGGGGGTTACCTTGATCATTTCCAGCCACACCATGGATGATGCTGCCCATTGCGACCGCCTCGCTTTTCTGCGTTCAGGAGCCGTGATTGCCGAAGGAACTCCTAAGGAGCTCAGGGAAGCCACCGGGCACCCTGATGCCACCCTGGAAGACGCTTTCCTCTACTTCGTTCGTGGTGAGGTTTCGCCAGATGACACCCGCTAATGTAGTTGCCATCACTCACAGGATCATTTATCAGCTGATAAGGGATCGGCGCACAATGGTGCTGATATTGTTTGTGCCCATGGTGGTCATGACCCTTATCCGGCTCAGCCTTCCTGAGGGGAGCACACTGGACTATGTTGCCCCTGCGCTCCTTGGCACCCTGGCCCTATTTTTTGTCTTTCTGCTCACCGGAATCAGCTTCCTTAGAGAGCGCTCTCAAGGCACCATGGAACGACTAATGGCATCTCCGGTGTCCCGCATAGATATAGTCCTGGGCTACCTTTTGGGGTTCTCCCTGTTCGCTGTGGCTCAGTCTCTGATCATACTTCTGTTTACCATCTTCGTCTTGCAGGTTCAATATCAAGGGGCACTGTGGCAGATATTCGTCTTCCTGATTATCATCACCGTGATGGCTCTCAACCTGGGCATATTCGCCTCCACTTTTGCCAGAACCGAGTTTCAGGTGGTGCAATTTATTCCACTGGTTATCATCCCGCAGGTTCTCCTCGGCGGTGTCTTCTGGCCTGTGGAGCAAATGCCCACCTATCTTCAGTATATAGCCAAGGTTTTACCCTTAACCTATGCCGTCGATGGCCTGAAGGGGATCATGATAGAGGGGAAGACGCTACTGGGTGTCGGCCTTGACCTTGGGGTATTGGTTGCTTTTGCTGCTGCCCTGACTGTCCTCGGCGCAGTGGCACTTCGCCGTAGAGCCGCCGGATAGATAAAGCCGCCTCTGTTTCATTCACAATACTGGTTTAGCTTATTTCGATCGGCAACAATCTCCGCAAACGCTCTCAGATCCTGGCTTTTCAAGACGGGGATCGAGTATTTTCGGAAGATCGGCTTATGAACCTCAGTTGGATTATAACCGAGAGCGAGCCCACCAGCTTGATGAATTGGCAAAAGTAGGGGCTCGATATTTACACCTGAATCATCTATTATGGCGACATCGCTTAGCGGATATCCTTGTTCCTTCAAGTGAGTGAGTATTTTTCTTGCTTTATCGAACTCTGCAGTTTTCCCGGCCAACCTGATGTCATCCCGTTCCAGCATCCAGTTCTCAAATAGCCTCTCCTCGGCATCCAGCTCGACCATCGTCGGGGCGGCTTCTCCATAATCAAGCCCCATTCTTTGCACGTGATAAATTATGAATGGAGCCAGCCCGTCACTAAATGCTGCCTGATACAACCTGCTTCGCTTGAAAGCCTCTATGGCTTCCCAAAGCCCCGGGGAGTACTGTATAGAAGCTGCTACCTCTTTTATTTGCTTCATAGTCAGACCGCGGACTATCGCTTGTTTGCCCCCCCTGCATTGCTCCATGGTAATGACAGGTCTGTCAGAGTCTTGCCTGCTCATTTCGTAATGGAAATCTGTTAGCATGTTGGCAAGGTCTGTGATGCGCTTAATCGGCTCTTTGGCTCCTCCTCTCCGTGTGACAGCCCATCTATCGATATCAGCGAGTCCGAACCATCCTTGGGAAAGGAAATCCTCTAATAGCAGACCGGGATCTAAATCACTCTTCTCTGCCAGATAGCTTGTTGATATCCCCTGGTACCATACTTTGTCCACATCCCAGCAAACAGCGCTGATTCTCATTGCTCTCCTTCAAGTCTATCGCTTTTGAGGTATGGTGGCATGCTCACGGGAAGCTGAGTTCAGCTATGTCAGTTGTCCTTTCAGGATAGCATCGCCAACATTTGCCTG
>CAZMKJ010000005.1:0-2751 GCA_964567075.1 uncultured Dehalococcoidia bacterium | reverse complement strand
CTGAGGAGGCAGGGCAAACAATCGAGATGGATCTTCAAAGCAAGTCTCCTTTGAATTCAAGTGTCTCCCCTCCTCATGCTGGGATCTTCTCCGCCTCTTGTCGCACTCCAGATCGAACTAAATCCAACCGCGAAGCTTCATTGCTTCAACCACACGTTCAACAGCGATGACATAGGCCGCCTCTCGCATATTTATGCCATATTTCCTGGAGGTATTCAGTACCGAGTGATAAGCGACACTCATCTTGTTGTCTAAACGTTCATGGACTTCTTTTTCATCCCAATAATACATATAAAAGTTCTGCACCATCTCAAAATAGGAACATGTCACTCCGCCAGCGTTGCATAAGAAATCGGGTATCACGTGAACACCATTTTTATATAGAATATCATCTGCCTCCGGTGTAGTTGGCCCGTTGGCTAACTCGGCGAGAATCTTAGCTTTAATGCTCGGGGCATTCTTTTCGGTGATGACATTTTCTAACGCAGCGGGGACGAGTATATCCACTTCCAGCCCCAGGAGCTCCTCATTGGAAATAGGTTCAGTGTTTGGGAAGTCGATTACCGAGGTCGTTTTAGCCTTGTGGTCAAGGACTGCCCCTGGCTCCAGCCCTTCTTTGCTGAATATGCCACCTTTGCTATCACTAACAGCCACTATTTTGCACCCAAACAGGCTTTTACATAGTGCAGCGGCATAATACCCAGCATTACCATAGCCTTGTATGGCAACGGTAGCTTCTCTAAGGTTTATGTTGCATTGTCTGGCGGCTTCACGGACAGTGTATAAGCCACCGCGTGCAGTCGCATCGCCACGCCCTGCAGAACCACCTAGGCAAAGCGGCTTACCAGTAATAACGCCAAACTGACACTTCCCGGCAATTCTTGAATACTCGTCCATCATCCAAGCCATAACCTGCGGATTTGTATACACATCAGGAGCGGGTATATCTTTATCAGGGCCAATGAACTGCAATATAGCTTGTATGTATGACCGACTTAAACGCTCTAACTCACCTTGAGACATTTTTGTAGGATTGCAGACGACGCCGCCTTTTGCCCCTCCCAAAGGTAAGTCAAGTAAAGCACATTTCCATGTCATCCAAGCAGCGAGCGCACGCACGGTGTCTATCGTTTCATCGGGATGGAATCGAATTCCGCCCTTTGTTGGCCCTCTGGCATCGTTGTATTGCACCCGGAATCCTTGAAATACTTTGATCGAACCATCATCCATCCGCACCGGTAACGATACATGAATCTCACGCTGGGGAACACCAAGGATTGCACGCACATCAGGATCTAATTTAAGAATCTCTGCACATCTATCTAACTGTTTTTGCACGATTTCAAACGGGTTTTGATTTGCCATTTCTTTTACTCCTTGCACTTCTGTTTATATCCTCACCGGGATCCCTTTCTGCCGCAGGTATCTCTTCGCGTCCCGAATGGACACCTCCCCGAAGTGGAAGATGGAGGCGGCTAACACCGCCGATGCTTTACCAATTGCTACCGCTTGGTATAGGTGCTCTAATTTACCAGCGCCGCCGGAGGCGATAACGGGGATGCTGACTGCTTCAGCTACTGCCTTAGTCATCTCCAGGTCATAGCCCTCCTTTGTCCCATCGGCATCCTTGCTGGTGAGCAGGATCTCGCCTGCTCCTAATTCCTCCACCCTTTTTGCCCAGGCGACGATATCTATCCCTGTTGCTTCTTGACCACTTTTGACCACAACCTCCAGCCTGGGCAGACCGCTACCGAGCGGGTTCTTCCTCCCATCAATAGCAACCACAATTCGTTCCCCGCCGAATTGCTCCACTGCCTGTGTGATCAGGTTTGGATTGCTCACAGCGGCAGTGTTAATCGATATCTTATCGCAGCCTATCTCAAACAGGGCTTTCATATCGCCAATATCTCTGATCCCACCTCCTACAGCAAAGGGGATGGTAGCCACCTCACGAACCCTTTTTACCCATTCAATCCTAGTTCCTCGCCCTTCCACGGTGGCGGCGATATCCAGGAAAACCAGCTCGTCAGCGCCCTGCTGGCAGTAGGCAGCCGCTGCCTCTACGGGGTCGGCCGCGTCCCTCAGGTGGACAAACCTTATTCCTTTGACTACTCTGCCATCCTTTACATCTAAGCAAGGTATGATCCTCACCTTTTCCATATAACGGAACCTCCTGAAAATCACCCCATAATGGTAACAGGTTGCCTCTTGTTATTGTAACCGATGGCAAGCGGGCCTGCCAAGAGGTAAATGGAAGATGCTGATGAGAAGGCAATAGTGGAAACTTATTGGCTTTTGGAGAAGGACACCTTATGACGCATTGTGCCATGCCCGCGGATATTATGAGTTCGAGCTGGTCTATTCAAAGCCATCAGCAGCACTGGCCAACAGGCCTCACCTGTCATGGCTGTTAGCTCGGTATCTCTACTACCAATGTTGTGCCCTTACCCGGGGTTGATCGGAGTTCTAAAGTGCCACCCAATAATCGTGCTCGCTCTTGTATTCCGGCCAGGCCGAGCTTCCCATTGCGGGGAAGGTCTTCTACCCCCACCGGCAGCTCGAGCCCTTGTCCATTGTCGCCGATGGTCAGCCTGGTTTTACCTTCGGCGAACTCCACCACTACCCAGGCCCTTGAGGCCCGGGCATGCCTTCTAATATTGCTCAGTGCCTCCTGCACTATGCGGAACAGCAGCAAGTCGACCTCAGGTGTAAACCGCCCTTCGCTACCAAGCACCCTTAGCTCTGCATCTA
>CAZMKJ010000004.1:15754-31561 GCA_964567075.1 uncultured Dehalococcoidia bacterium | reverse complement strand
TCCTCGAAGGCGAAGTCAATCCCTATTTCCAAAGGTACGCCGCCATCTGCATCGGCAATGTGGGGGGAGCGGAAGAGGCGCTGCCGGCGCTAACCAGGATGCTCAGCTCTGAAGAGCCACTGGTGAGGAAATACGCCGACTGGGCGATAAAGAGGATCAAAAAAACGAAGGAGAGATAACTCATGCCCTACGCCAGGGCAAAGTGCTCCAGGGCTGCTTTAAGCTCAGGGTACTTCCCGGCGTATTCCTCAAGGGAGATGTCCTGGCGATAAGCGTCCCAGGCCTGGCGCAGGGAGCGCGCCCCGGCTTCAGCGCCCATGGGGTGAGCAAACACCCCGCCACCGCTTAGATGCAGAAAATCCACATGCCCGAAGGCAGCCACATTACCAGCGAGCTTGCCTGCCCACTGCCCTCCTGAGCTCGCGGGCAGAGACCTTTTCAGCTGATGAAATCCCTGATTACATGCCCTGGCACTGGCCACGACCTCAGCGTCGCTGCCGAAGACCTTGCCCCCAATGGCGCCGATGAGAATCATATCAGCGCCGCCAAGGCGCCACAGCTTGTTCAACACCTCAGAGCTCATCCCAAGATAGGGGCTCCTGACATAAGCTGAGGCAAAGACCCGATGCGCGAAGATGGGCACCTCTGTGAATGCTGAAAGCTCCCTGAGAGACTCATAGCCCAGAGCGGCCACATTGACCATAATGCAGCCGCCACCATTCTCAACCACGATGTCATGCAGTTCACGGAGTCGGCTGGGGCGATCAGTGATGTTAAAGGCATATATCGTCTTCTCACCCTTCTCCTCCTCCGCCTGCTTTAGCGCCGCCGTTATCACCCGCACCCGTTCCTTGACCGGATTATAAGCGACATCGGCGAGGAGTTCGTCGTCCTTAATGAAATCCAAACCCCCTTTGGCCCCCTGATATGCCAGCTCAGCGGTCTCCTCCGGGCTCAGGCCCACGCAGGGCTTGATTACAGCACCGATTAGAGGACGGTCATAAACGCCGAGGATGTGGCGCAGGCCATCGACACCGAATTTAGGGCCGCTGAAGTGCTGAGTGAAGGAGGGCGGGAGTTCGATATCCAAAAGCTTGAGCGCAGTGAACGACTCCAGCTCATAGGCTTCGCCAACTACAGTTGAGACTAGATTGCTGAGGTTAGGACTGAAATTGATCGTGGGGAAGCCAATTCGCACCACAGCAGCATTGATCTTGCCACTTAAAGCTATCTTGGTTGGGAGATGACATTGCCCGGGGTCATGGGGCAGGGGATGAACGCCGACCACCTTAGCCCCATATTTCTCACGGCGCTCCTCGGTCTCGTATTTCACCCGCATCCAGGTGCCGGTGGACTGCTCGCTGGCCAGGATCTCCGCCGCCTGATGGGAGTCCAGCGGCGTCTCCAGATAATAAGTGGCAAAGATATATTGTGAAGAGTCTACCCCTTCGGGAAAGCGAAAAAGACCCTGCTCAATACCCATTTATTTGTTACTCCGGCTGTCTGATGACGGCGATGACCTTGCCCTGAATCTCAACGTTCTCCGGCTCGGCGTAAACGGGCTCCATCTCGATGTTGGCTGGCTGAAGCCGGATGCGGCCCCGTTCCCGGTAGAACCTCTTCAGCGTTGCCTCCTTCTCCCCCTTGAGCCAGACCGCAACCAGCTCTCCATTCTCGGCAGTATTCGTGTACTCCATCAAGACGATGTCGCCATCGTTGATCAGGGCATCGACCATCGAGGTTCCCTTGACCCGCAGGGCATAGACCTCTCTTTTGCCCCGGGTCAGGCCCTCGGTCAGGTCGATGGTCTCCGCAGCGGCGACATTGTTCCAGGTCTCAGCGCTGGGCACCGGGATCGGCTCGCCGGCGGCAATGCGACCGATAACCGGCACCCGAACTAAGCGCCGCCGATTACTGTCCACAAGCTCAATGCCCCGCGAGATTTCCCGACCACGGCGAATATACCCTTCTCGCTCCAAGATGTTTAGATTGTAGTCCACCACCGATGTCGAGCTGATGCCACAGCCCTTAACGATGTCTCTCACAGTAGGCGGATAATCCTTGTCATCTAAGAAACGACGGAGAAAATCAAGGATGCGCTCCTGTTTTGGTGACAGCATCTTCCCATCTCCCTGTTGAACTTTTGTTCTAATAACAGAGTAACATCACCGCTGCCCATTGTCAACACCTTGGCAAGCAAAAACACCGCTAGCTAAGCGGTGCTTCTCCTCAATTGTCAAGTTCGGAGCCTCTAATTCTCAGCGGAGGCAGCGGTGTTGAGCTTTTTCATCAGGCGCGATTTGCGACGAGCGGCGTTATTGGGGTGGATAACGCCCTTTTGTGCTGCTTTGTCCAAAGCGGCCATCGCCCGCTTCACCGCCTCCCTCGCCGATTCAAGCTCATTGCTGGAGATAAGCTGTTCCGCCTTCTTTACATAGGTCTTGACTTGGCTTCTTACCGGCTTATTCTGGTCATGCCTCCTCTGGGAAACACGAAGCGCTTTTTTCGCCGACTTAGTATGAGGCAAGTTAGCACCTCCAAAACCATATTAACTCAAGTGCTCGATTCTGTCCAGTTGTCCTGTCAAAGCCCACGGCGTATAATAAGCCAAGGACATGACTTTTCAGCACAAGCTATCAGCTATTTTACCAGATACCGCGTTGCTAAACGAGAGCGGGCATCTCAGCATCGGGGGCTGTGATCTGATCCGCTTAGCAGAGGAGTTTGGCACCCCGCTTTATATCTTCGATGAAGTCACTCTGCGCCGAAGATGCACCGAATATGGCACCGAATTCGGAAGCCGCTATCCCGATACCTTGGTTATTTATGCCTGCAAGGCGTTCATCAACCGCGCCTTAGCTCAGCTGTTCAAGGAAGAGGGCTTGGGACTGGATGTGGTCTCCGCTGGCGAGCTTGCCATTGCCAAATCGGTGGACTTCCCTTTGAGCAAGGTTTACTTCCACGGCAATAATAAGACACGGGAGGAGCTCGAGCTCGCCCTCAACTGGGGCATTGGTCGCATCGTGGTCGATAACTTCTATGAGCTCTCCCTATTAACCGAGGTAGCGAAGAAGGCAGGGATTGTCCAGGATATCCTGCTGCGCCTTTGCCCCGGCATCGACCCTCACACCCATCGCTATGTTGCCACCGGCGTTGCTGACAGCAAGTTTGGCTTTCCCATGGCTCAGGCGAAGGAGGCGTTGGCTCGCAGTCTCTCAGCACCAAATCTGAACCTTGTTGGACTTCATGCTCATTTGGGCTCGCAAATCTATGAGCTCAAGCCTTACCAAGAGACGGTAGAGATTGTGTTCCGCTTCGCCGCCGAGATGAGGGATGAGCATGGCTTTGAGCTTCTCGAATTCAGCCCCGGGGGAGGCTTCGCCATCCCATATACCCTTGACGACCCGGCACCGTCAACCGCCGATTTTGCCCAGGCGATAACATCGCCCCTCCTCAGCGTGACCGAGGAGCTCGGCTTGCACCAGCCGCGGCTCATAGTCGAGCCGGGACGTGCTATCGTGGGGCGGGCTGGAGTGGCACTTTACCAGGTGGGAGGGATAAAGGAGATACCGGGTATCCGCAAATATATCTCCGTAGACGGCGGCATCGGGGATAACATCCGCCCTGCTCTCTATGGCGCAAGATATGAGGCCATCGCAGCCAACAAGATGGCTGCCGATGAAATGGAGGTGGTTACCATCGCCGGCAGGTATTGCCAGTCTGGAGATGTCCTGATCCGGGATATCAGCATGCCCAAACTTGAGCCCGGGGACATCATCGCCGTGCCCTGCTCAGGAGCTTATTCCATCCCCATGGCGTCAAACTACAACGCCGTGCTTAAGCCCGCTATCGTTCTGGTCAAAGAGGGCGAGGCGCGCCTCATCCGCCGCCGGGAGACACATGAGGACCTGATAAGGCGGGATATTCTCTGAGCTGGGATTAAGCTCCGGGGGTAATTATAGCAAGGAGACCGAAGCAGGGGTGTGGCAAGTCATTGGTCAGGATAAAGCGGTGGCATTCCTCAGGTGCAGCCTAGATGCGGGGCGCCTGTCCCATGCCTATCTCTTCAGCGGCCCCAGGCACGTGGGCAAGATGACCCTGGCCCAAAATCTGGCCCAGGCGCTTAACTGCCAGGAAGAGAATAGACCTTGCGGGAGTTGTCGCTCTTGCCACGCTATCGCTCGCGGCAACCACCCCGATGTCCAGGTCATCGGCCGCGGCAACGAAGGCTCGGCTGAGACGCCCAAAAAGGAGATCGGCATCGATCAAATGAGGCAGCTACAACATGCCGCCAGCCTTAAGCCCTATGAAGGGAGCTATCGGGTGTTTATCATCGATGGCGCAGAACACCTGAGCGAGGAGGGGGCAAACTCCTTGCTCAAAACGCTCGAGGAGCCGGCGCCAAATGTGATCCTCGTCCTGCTGACAACAGACTATGGCTTTCTTCTGCCCACTATCGTCTCCCGCTGTCACAGGATCGAGCTCTTCCCCGTTCCCAACCCGATTACACAACAGGCACTGATCCAGCACTGGGGAGCAGCTGCCGAGAAAGCCGAGGTGTTGGCCAGACTTTGCCATGGCGGTATCGGCTGGGCTATCTCCGCTCTCAACGATGACAGGCTGCTCCAGGAACGAGCCCAAAAACTGGAAAGACTTATCAGCCTCCATGACGCCAGCATTGAGCAACGCTTTGCTTACGCCGCACAATTAGCGACGCAATTCACTAAGAATAGGGACTCGGTGCGAGAGGAGCTTGAGCTTTGGCGAGGCTGGTGCCGAGACCTGCTCTTGATTAAAGCAGGCTGTGCCAATCTCGTGGCCAACATCGATAAGGAAACGCTGCTGCATCGCCAGGCGAGGCGCTATAGCCTGACCCAGATCAAAGGCTTCATCAAAGCCATCGGCGCTGCTTTACTGCAGTTGGAGCAGAATGCAAACCCCCGATTAGTGTTGGAAGTGCTAATGCTTGATATTGCAACGGAAAGGAAGGCGGGATATGCCTGAAGTAGTGGGCCTTCGATTTAGACGGATGGAACCGGTGTCTTATTTCGACGCCGCAGGTTTGGAACTCGAGATCGACGACCAAGTGGTAGCAGAGGGCGCTCGTGGGCCAGCCCTGGGCAGGGTGGTCATCGCCCCGAAGCAGGTTCTGGTCAGCGAAATCACCGAGCCATTAAAGCCGATATTGCGCAAGGCAACCCCAGAGGACCTAAGGCAGGCGGAGGAATGGAGAGAAAAGGAAAAGGGGGCACTGGCTCAGTGCGGCGAGCTGGTGGCAAAACACGAGCTGCCAATGAAGCTGTTGGCTGCGGAGTACAATCTCGATGGCAGCCACCTCACCTTCTATTTCAGCGCTGAGAAGAGGGTTGACTTCAGGACTCTGCTGCGCGAGCTTGGCGCCACCTTTAAGTGTCGGGTCGAGCTCAGGCAGGTAGGGGCTCGGGATGCAACCAAATCTATTGGCGGACTGGGCAAATGCGGTCGCCCCTTATGCTGTGTGACCTATTTAGCCAAGTTTGAGCCCATCTCAGTGAGGATGGCCAGAGACCAGGGCTTGCCGCTCAATCCGGAAAAGCTTTCCGGCGTCTGTGGTCGACTCCTTTGCTGTCTCAGTTATGAATATGAGCAATACCTCGCTGTGAAGCAAAAGCTACCAGCAGTGGGCCAAAACGTCGCCACCCAGTACGGCACAGCCAAGGTAATAGGCACCAACCCGCTCAAGGAGACGGTCATTGTTCAGCTGGAGAGCGAAGCCCAACTGGAGCTACCGCTTTCTCAAATCGAAAAGCAATAATAAGCCGCAATACTATTGCATTATGCCCTAAGATGTGATATTGTATATCAAGCAGCCCATCAGGGCTAGTAGGGAGGTGTGCACAGGGTAGTTGCTCTCGGAAAGGGCAGGGTGCGCTTTCCGGGAGGCCCCGTTAGCAAGTGAATCGGGGCGCTGTGGAAAAAGGGAACTTTTCCTACAGGTAACTACATAGTTTATGGACAGTGACGAATTGTTATCGGCCGAGGAAGTAGGGAGAATCCTAAAGCTACGTAAGAGCACAGTGCAAAGATGGTGTCATGGAGGAAAGCTCCCCGCAGTAAAGATGGGGAAGATGTATCGCGTTAGGAAAAAGGATCTCGACAAATGGTATGAGCAGAAGCTCCTGGAACAAGTAGCTGAATGATAGCTTTGAGAAAGGGGGTGGGCCCAATGCATTTGATCATCGATGGCTATGGCGGCAGCGCCCAAAAGATGCAGGATGTACAACATATCTATCAACTGCTCGATCGTTATCCATCGCAAATTGGGATGGTCAAGCTCTCACCCCCTCAGGTAGCAAAATACATGGGCTCCAAGCCCGAGGATTGGGGTGTTTCTGGATTCGTCCTCATCGCCGAAAGCCACATCAGCATCCACACCTTCCCTGAGCGGTGCTATATCAATATCGATATCTTTTCCTGCAAGGAATTTGACTCCGAGCAGGCGATCAGGGAGTTTCAGCGGCAATTCGGCTTGGACGAGGTGAGGAGCTATATCCTCAACCGCGGTCTGGAATATTACAACGGACAAGCCCTTAAGGTTCGAGAGTGACGGGAGAGCTTTTCTACCCCCCACATACCTTCGCCGCTATCCCGCCCCAAGACGCTGCTTTGCAAACATCGAAGGTAGTGATCCTACCGGTTCCTTATGACAGCACCACTGACTATAAGAGCGGGGCCAGGGAGGGAGCGCAGGCGATTATTGCTGCTTCGCAGCAATTAGAGCTCTATGATGCCGAGCTCGATAGGGAGACCTATCAGGTCGGGATTCACACTTTGCCCTCGCTTGAGCCGGTGATGAGCGGGCCGGAGCAGATGATCACCCGGGTGTATCAGGCAGCCAGGGATTTACTGGAAAAGGATAAGCTGGTGGTGATGCTGGGCGGGGAGCATTCCCTGACCTTGGGCTTAGTGCAAGCGCTTGGGCAGAGGTACCACAAACTCTCGGTGCTACAACTCGATGCCCATGCTGACCTTCGCAACGAATACTTGGGGACAAAATATGGCCACGCCTGCGTCATGCGCCGGGTCTGGGAGCTGTGTCCCATTGTCCCGGTGGGGATTCGCAGCCTGAGCCTCGAGGAGCACGAGTTCCTCAAGCAACACAAACTGGAGCCGTTCTATGCCGAGGACTGTACCCCGGATTTAGCCCCGAAGGTGCTGGCCAATCTGCCTCCCGAGGTCTATATCACCATCGACCTCGATGTCTTCGACCCCTCAATCATGTCTGCGGTGGGCACCCCTGAGCCTGGGGGCCTCAGCTGGCATCAGGTCTTGGGCTTGCTCCGAGTGGTGGCCAAAGAGAGGCAAGTTGTTGGCTTCGACATCGTGGAACTCTGCCCCCGAGAGGGCCCGACCTCATGCACATTCCTCGCTGCCAAGCTGGTATACAAGCTAATCGGTTATATCACTTCACCATAAATTGACAGGGTGTCGCCCCTCGTATAATATTTTTATAATGAGAGGGATAGGGGGTTCAATACGCCTGGGCAGGCTCTTCGGTATCGAGATCGGGCTCGACTACTCTTGGTTCATCATCTTCTTCCTCCTAACCATAATCCTGGGCTACGCTTGGCAGAATTACTGGCCATCTCCGGCCACCTCCTGGATTCTTGGCTTCTTCACCAGCATCATATTCTTCGCCTCCATCCTGGCCCATGAGTTAGCCCATAGCCTGGTGTCGCAAAGATACGGCATCCCGGTAAAGAGCATCACCCTTTTCATCTTTGGCGGCGTGGCGCGGATAACCAGGGAGCCGCCGCGCCCCGGGGTTGAGTTCAAGATAGCTCTGGCTGGACCGCTATCGAGCCTGGGGATAGGTGTCTTCTTTGGACTGCTCACTGTCGCATCCTGTGGAGGCTTCTCTCAAGCCTGGGATTTTGCCCGAGGTGCTATTGACCCACCGTCTCCGATTGCTCTCATGTTCCTGTGGCTTGCCTATATCAATGTGCTGCTGGCCCTCTTCAACATGATCCCTGGCTTTCCCCTGGATGGCGGCAGGGTATTCCGCTCCTTCATCTGGTCAGCCACCGGGAGCTATGAGCGAGCCACTCGCATCGCCTATATCGGGGGACGAACCGTGGCCTATCTGTTCATGGCCGGGGGAGTGGTTGCCATATTCTTGCTTGATTACTGGTTCAATGGGCTGTGGTTCATCTTCATCGGCTGGATCCTTCATACCGCCGTTCAGGGAAGCTATCGCCAGGCGAAACTACGCCTGGCGCTTGAGCCATTCACCGCAGAGCAGTTGATGACTCGAGACTATCCCTCAGTGCCTCGGGGGCTCAGTTTAGACCAGCTGATTGAAAACTACTTCCTCCATACTGGGCGCCGCTACTTCTTGGTCATCGAAGAGGGCAAACTGGAGGGCATTGTCACCCTGTCCAATGTGGAGCATGTCCCTCCAGAGCGCCGCCAGGTGACCACAGTGGCTCAAGTGATGACCCCAGCGGAGAAGCTGGCCATCGCCTCCCCCAGTGATAGCGCTGCCGCTGTGCTGGAGAAGATGGAAGAAGAGGAGGTAGAGCAAATGCCGGTGGTCGCCGAGAGCAGGGTCATCGGGGTTATCGGTCGAGAGGAGTTAAAGCACTTTATTCGCATTCGCACCGACTATCGATAGGGCTTTACCAATCCTGGCATTTAGTCATCCCGTCCCCTTTTCCTCAAGGTTCGAGACCGTCAATGGGTTTTCGTCCCTTATTGAATTGACAGGACCACAAAATGCCATTAAACTAAGACATAAAGAGAAAAGCTTACTTTGATGGAGGCAAGAGATGCAGAGGGGCACATGGACGGTTAAGGCGGGGCTGGCACAGATGCTCAAGGGTGGGGTGATCATGGACGTGACCAACGCGGAACAAGCAAAGATCGCTGAGGAGGCCGGTGCTTGCGCCGTGATGGCCTTGGAGCGAGTCCCTGCCGACATTCGTGCCACGGGGGGAGTGGCGCGGATGGCAGATCCGGAGGTAATCCTGGCCATCATGGAGGCAGTGACCATCCCGGTGATGGCCAAGTGCCGCATCGGACACTTCGTCGAGGCTCAACTGCTTGAGGCACTGGGAGTGGACTTCATCGATGAATCCGAGGTGCTGACCCCGGCCGACGAAAGCCACCATGTCAATAAACACGAGTTCAAGGTCCCCTTCGTCTGCGGCTGCCGTGACCTCGGTGAGGCATTGCGCCGCATTGGCGAAGGGGCAGCTATGATCAGGACTAAGGGTGAGGCTGGGACGGGGAATATTGTGGAGGCAGTGCGGCACATGAGGGCGGTGATGGATGGCATCCGCCGCCTGCACGGCCTCCCCGTGGATGAGCTTATGGCCGAAGCTAAGACCCTGGGCGCTCCATATGAGCTGGTGCTGGAGGTGCATGAAACGGGCACGCTTCCCGTGGTCAATTTCGCCGCCGGCGGAGTGGCCACTCCCGCCGATGCCGCCCTGATGATGCAACTGGGCGCTGATGGCGTCTTCGTTGGCTCCGGGATCTTCAAATCTTCAAATCCAGAGGTAAGGGCCAGGGCTATCGTCAAGGCCACCACCCACTATCAAGATCCCCAGGTCATCGCCGAGGTCTCTAAAGCATTGGGACTGGCTATGCCCGGGCTGGAGATAAAGTCCATCCCGGAGAAGGAGCTCCTGGCGCCCCGAGGATGGTAGGATGAGAAAAATCGGCGTCCTCGCCTTACAGGGTGCTTTCAGGGAGCATATTTTCATGTTGCGCCAATTGGGTGCTGAAGCTTTGCCCATCCGCTGGCCCGAGCAGCTTCAAGGGCTGGATGGGCTCATTATCCCTGGCGGTGAAAGCAGCACCATCGGCAAGCTTATGACGGAATACAAGCTCGGGGAGGAGGTGCAGAAGCTCGCCTCTGAGGGCTTGCCCCTATTTGGCACCTGTGCCGGCATGATCTTGCTGGCAACAAGGGTTATCGGGCTTGACCTCCAGCCTTTGGCCGTTATCGACATCGAGGTGCGGCGCAATGCCTTCGGCCGCCAAGTGGACAGCTTTGAGACCGAGCTTCTGATCCCCGTTCTGGGCCAGAATCCCTTCCCCGGGGTGTTCATCAGAGCGCCCTGGATTGAACGGTCTGGAGACGGGGTGCAAAGCATAGCTCAGCTTCAAGATGGCACCATAGTGGCTGCCAGGGGGGAGAATATCCTGGTCTCCGCCTTTCACCCCGAACTGACCGAGGACACCAGATTGCATGAGTATTTCCTCAATATTGTTGAAGCTCGCTGCAAATCCAAAGAAGGCTGAGGCGCTGTGATTCGAGCTTTGCTTCCTTTCGATGCAGCTGCGGTGCTTTACTTCTATAGCAAGGGCCCTGTTAACCAAGCTAAGCCAAGGGATAGGCTGGGCAAAGGGCAAAGGGGCCGCCCCTCGTTTTTTCCTTTGCCCTTGGGGCGAAGGCGATACAGCCTGGGCTTCTTTCACCGCGGGCTAATGTCCGGGCTGGTCTCCGCCAGGAGCTGTTTGGGCCTCGGTGCCTGGGAGATCGACCAGCTCATATCCTCCGAGGGACGGCATGAGCTCTGCCTCGACTTACTGGAAAGGTTAAGTCAGGTCCTGGGGCACCTTGGGGTGGAAAGGCTTTTCCTCAGCTTGCCAGCAAATAGCCCGCTGCTGGATCTGGCCACACGCGCTGGCTTTCGCCGCTACCTTGACGAATCCTTATTTCGCTTCCAGGGAGCAAAGATGGCACCATCAGTGCCTCCTGATATGCTGCGACCTAAATCTGAAGACGACGAATATAAACTATTTCAGCTCTATAATGCCGTCGTTCCGATGTCGGTTCGTATTGTTGAGGGGCTCAGCTTTCAACAGTGGCGGCAGGCCAGGGAGCGGGTCAGCAAAGGGGAGCTTGTGTGTGAAAAAGATGGGCATCTCTGCGCCTGGCTGCGAATTAGAATGGACGAAGGTTCAGGGCAACTGGAAATACTGGCTCAGCTGGATAAACCAGAGCTCAATCACCTGATACAATGGAGCTTAGCTCTCCTTGATGGGCAATGGCCCATATTTTGCCTGAGCGCTGATTTCCAAGAGCAGCTACAGCGGCTTTTAACTGAACAGGCGTTTGAGCAGGTTGCTGAGTACTGTCGCTTAGTGAAACAGCTCACAGCCCCAGCGCATAAGCTTGAATTTGTGCCATCGCAAGCATAGCAGAGGAGTCGATGTCGAAGATAATCACAGATGACTTAGACGCTCTCCTTGATGTGCTCCCAGGCCACATCTCGCAGCCATTGCAGCAGAGGGATGACCGCAATGAGCTTTTGGAGGTAGTCTTGGATCTGGGGCGTCAGCCTGAGGCCCGCTACCATAGTCGGGAGGTGCTTCTCAGCTCGAGGGAAGTCAGTCAAGGGGATATAGACTACGTGGTGTCACGCATTGGCACATTCACTGCTGATAATCGCGCTGGAATCGAGCGCACGCTACATCGCATCTCCGCTATCCGCAATCGCAGCGGGCGCATCGTGGGGCTCTCCTGCCGCGTGGGCAGGGCAGTCTTTGGTACCATCGAACTCATTCGGGACTTAGTGGAGTCGGGGAAGAGCATCGTGCTTCTGGGGCGACCGGGAGTGGGCAAGACCACTATGCTCCGCGAGGTGGCTCGAGTCCTCGCCGAGGACCTGAAGAAGCGGGTGGTCATCGTTGACACCTCCAACGAGATCGCCGGTGATGGCGATATCCCCCATCCCGCCATCGGTCGCGCCCGCAGGATGCAAGTGCCCACCCCGGCCATGCAGCATGCGGTCATGATCGAAGCGGTAGAGAACCACATGCCCGAGGTCATCGTCATCGATGAGATCGGCACCGAACTCGAAGCAGTGGCGGCGCGAACCATCGCCGAACGCGGGGTGCAGCTTGTGGCCACCGCCCATGGCAACACCCTGGAGAACTTGATCATGAACCCCACCCTCTGCGACCTCATCGGCGGCATTCAGACAGTGACCTTAAGCGATGAGGAGGCGAAGCGGAGAGGGACGCAAAAGTCGATCCTGGAGCGTAAAGCGCCACCAACCTTCGATATGGTGGTTGAGATCCAGAGCTGGGAGCGGGTTGCCATCCATCCCGATGTCGCTGCCGTGGTCGATGCCATGCTCCGCGGCCGGCTGACCCCGGTCGAGGTTCGCTGGCGTGACGAGACGGGGGAGTTGAGGAGGCGGGAGGAAATCCCCGGCTTAGCTTCGTTACAAGCGGTGAGCGCTAAGAAAACGACCTCCAGGCTGAAGCGGGTTTTCCCTTTCGGCATCAATCGCAGCCGATTGGAGAGGGCGAGCAAGAAGCTACAGCTGCGGATAAACTTGGTCGATGATCTGCGCAATGCCGACCTGCTGATAACCTCAAAAGGCTACTATCAGAAAAAGCCCCCGCTCATTACCACTGCCGAGGCCGCAGGGATTCCCATCTATGCCCTGAAGAGCAATGCTGTGTCGCAGATAGAGCAAGGGTTAGCTGAGATATTCCGAGGCGAGGAGCGGGCGCGCGCTATGACCCTGGCGCTCAGGGAGGCCGAGGAGGCGATCAACAGGGTGAAAGGCGAAGGGCATACAGTCGAACTCAGCCCCCAGAATGCCTTCATCCGCCGCCTGCAACATCAGCTGGCGGAGAAATATGGCTTGTACTCGGAAAGCAGTGGCAGCGAGCCAAGGCGCCGGGTAAGGATTTTCAAGGAAGACCAGGCCAATTTGAAGAGGCTATCGGAGGCGTAGAACAGCAATTGTCTCTATTCATCACCTTTGAGGGCGGGGAGGGGTGCGGGAAGACCACGCAAGCCAAGGCGCTTTTTCGTAAGCTTTCTCGCCTCGGGTATCCCGTCCTGCTAAGCAAAGAGCCGGGAGGCACTCGCTTGGGGCGGGAGCTGGCACGGTGGCTCAAGAACGCCGAAGCCGATTTCGACCCCGTCTCTGAGCTTTTCCTCTTTGCCGCCGCCCGAGCCCACCTTGTGTCCCAGGTCATTCGCCCCGCCTTGGCAAAAGGGGAGATCGTCATCTTGGACCGCTTCGCCGATTCCACAGCTGCCTATCAGGGATACGGGCGAGCACTGGATTTGAGCTTTGTCAACGCGGTTAACCATGCCGCTACCGGGGGATTGCGCCCCAACCTCATCGTCTTACTCGACATCGAGGTTGAAGCAGGGCTCGGGCGCAAAAGGTCAAACCAAGACCGCTTTGAGCGAGAGGAAATCGCCTTCCACCGCAGGGTGAAAGAGGGCTACCTGAAGATGGCTGCCGCCGAGCCCGAGCGCTGGCTGGTGGTCGATGCCTCACTGCCCAAAGCTAAAGTCAGTGAAGTAATCTGGGAGCGGGTAAAGCAGCTCCTGCCAAAAGCTTAGCCCAGGCTGACCTCTCCCGAGGCATCGGCGCTCAATAGGGCAGCAAAATCGTAGCCCATTTCTCGCAGCTTATCTGAGCCCCCCTGATGGCGATCTAATAGCGCTATCACCTTCACCACTTGGCAGCCTTCAGCCTCCACTGCCTCGATGGCGGCGAAAACAGAACCGCCGGTGGTGATGACGTCGTCTACAATAGCCACCCTGCCTCCCTTGGGCAGGTGTCCCTCGATTTTCTTTTGCGTCCCGTGCTTCTTGACCTCGGCTCTCACTATGAAGGCGGGGATAGGCTGGCCCTCGAGGTGACTGATAACGGCCACCGCAGCCACGATAGGGTCAGCACCCAAGGTCAAGCCGCCGATAGCATCAACCTTGCCCGCCACAAGCTGAAACACCTTCTTAGCCACCAGATAAGCGCCCTCGGGGAGCAGCGTAATCATCCTGCCATCGAAATAATAACTGCTCTTCGCCCCTGAAGCTAAGGTGAACTCGCCACGGAGCAGGGCGTGCCTCTTAAAAACTTCGAGCAATCTTCCGCTTATGTCCTCAGCCAATTTCAACCTCCCCTAAGTATATAACCTGTTTTTCGATATATACCCCTCCACCGCCTCGGGCACCAGATGGTGGATGGAGAGCCCTTTAGCCGCCCGCTCCCGAATTTGGGTGGAGCTGATGTCGATCTGGGGCGCATCAACAACTGTAACGCGGGATGAAACCCCGGGGATGGCGCGCTCCAGAGAGCCCCAGTCAAGCTCAGCATAACCGGGGCGCCTCACTCCAACTACCTGACACAGGTCAAGAAGTCGAGATGGCTCTTTCCAGATAGGGAGCTCGGCTAAGGCATCAAAGCCAACGATGAAGTAAAGCTCAACCTCGGCACCGAGTTCACCCCTAAGCGCCGAAACGGTGTCCACACTATAGCTGGGACCGGGGCGCTCGAGCTCGACGGTGGAGACTTTGAAATGGGGATTTGAACTAATAGCCAGCTTCAACATCTCCAGGCGATGCTCTCCTGAGGCAACGCTCCTTTCGCTTTTAAGCCAGGGCTGCCCTGTGGGAATAAAGAGCACCTCATCGAGGGCGAGCTTCAGCCTGACCTCCTCAGCGATGATGAGATGTCCCACATGGATGGGATCGAAGGTGCCACCCAAAAGACCTATGTTCATTTCACCGGCTTAGGTCGGAAAACTTTAAATTCAGCCGCCTCAGCCTCGGCTGGGGGGAGGCCCTGCTCCAGCAACTCTGCAGTCTTATTCATCAGCTCGCCGATGCCCTCCCCGGTTGCCGCCGAGATGAAATAAACCGGCGGTTCTACTTCCCTGAGCATTCTCCTCAGCTCTGGCAGCCGCGTCCGAACCGAAGGCAGGTCAATCTTGTTTATGGCCACCAGCTGAGGCTTTTCCCCTAGGGCAGGGTTGAATAGCCGGAGCTCCTCATTTGTCTTGCTCAGATCGGAGAGGGGATGCTCAGCACTGCCGTCGAGAAGGTGGATCAGCACCCTGGTGCGCTCGATGTGCCGCAAAAAATCGTGACCCAGTCCACGGCCTTGATGGGCTCCCTCAATAAGCCCCGGGATCTCGGCGAGGACAAAGGAGCGATAGCCCAGCTCCACTACTCCCAGAACCGGCTCAGTAGTAGTGAATGGGTAATCGGCGACCTTGGGGCTGGCTTTGGACACAGAGCTTAACAGGGTCGACTTGCCCACATTGGGATAGCCTATGATGCCGGCGTCGGCGAGGAGTTTAAGGTCGAGCATGAGCTGCCATTCCTCACCTGGCTTGCCATTTTGCGCTATGCGAGGGGCCTGGTTCGCCGCGGTAGCGAAATGAGCATTGCCCCAGCCTCCTCGGCCCCCGTTGGCCACCAAAACTCGCTGCCCCTCAACGGTCAAATCAGCAAGCATCACTTTTCCATCGTCCTCCTTACGCTGGACCAGCGTGCCCAAGGGCACTGCCAGGGTCAAGTCATCCCCCTTCCTACCATGCTGGTTTTTTCCCTTGCCATGACTCCCTTTCTGCGCTCGATAGTGTCTGCGCTGTCTGAGGTGGCTCAAGGTGGAGAGGCCTCGAGTAGCCACTAAGAAAACACTGCCACCGTCACCTCCATCGCCACCATCAGGGCCGCCGAAAGGGACAAATTTCTCCCTGCGGAAGCTGACCACCCCATTCCCTCCATTTCCCGCTTTAACCCAGATCTCCACTCTATCTATCATAGATACCTATTCCTGTCTTATTATAAACCTTGAGTATAATAAACCAAAATAATAAGGTGGTGAAGAACTGGAAGGACTGGTAGAAGAGACTATAGCGCGAGTGAGAAGTCCTTTCCCGCCCATTGGGATAAAGGGGGATCGACCTGGGACTTTAGGGATGAGGGCTTGAGAAAGAGCACCGAGCTTCAAAAAGTGAACAGAATTATTCCCAGTCCACGCGAGTTATTCCCAAAAA
>CAZMKJ010000004.1:7970-15654 GCA_964567075.1 uncultured Dehalococcoidia bacterium | reverse complement strand
GTCTAATTTGAAGTGCTCAGCCACTGTGTTTATGATCAGTTCAGGGGTCAAGGCTTGCTTAAAATCGGCAGCGGTTATCCCGGTCAGAACTTCACTCGCCAGTTGTGGGGTGGGGATGGAATGGGTCAGTTTAGCATAGGCCGCGAGTCGATTGAGCGCCCCTTCGAGCTCACGGATGTTGCTTGGGACATGGCGGGCGATAAAGTATAATACCTCCAGGGGGAGTTCGGCCTGTTGCTCCTCGGCCTTGGCTTGCAAAATAGCCACCCTTGTCTCCAGGTCTGGGGGCTGGATATCGGCGATCAGCCCCCACTCGAAGCGGGAGCGAAGCCGATCCTCAAGCAGCGACAGCGCCCGCGGTGGCCGGTCGCTGGAGAGGACAATCTGGCGGTTGGCATTGTGTAGGTCGTTAAAGGTATGAAATAGCTTCTCCTGGGTCTCTTGCTTGCCGGCGAAGAATTGGACATCGTCGATAAGCAGCATGTCCACGCTTCTATATTTATTGTCGAAGTCCTCGATCCTCCTCTCCCTGAGCCCGGCTATGAACTCGTTAGTGAATTGCTCAGCGGTGACGTAGATGACTCTGATGGGGATTTGCAGCACCATATGTCCTATGGCATGCAATAAGTGTGTCTTGCCCAATCCCACGCCCCCATAGATAAAGAGCGGGTTGTGGCTGGTGCCTGCTCTTTCCGCAACCCCCAAGGCGGCGGCATGAGCCAAGCGATTGGAACTGCCCACGACGAACGAGGAAAAGGTATACTTCGGATTGAACGTGGGGCGATGCCAAGGATAAGGGGCACCGCCTTCCACTTCCTGGTAGACCCGAAATTGCACTTCAAGAGGACGCCCTGTACTCTTGGCTAATGTTTTCTTGATCAAGGGCTTCAGGTCCCTGTCCAGACACTCGACAGCAAAAGTGCTCGATACCCCGACAACAAGCTGGTCTTCATGGCAGGATAACCCCACCGTGTCCTTCAGCCAGGTTTCATAATTAAGCAGGCTTACTTGGCGCTGGAGTTGCTCCAGCGCTGCCTGCCAGATCTCCCTCGCTGACCCGAGCTTCATTGCCCGTTTAATCCTCGAATTTCTGGAACACGAGGCAGGCATTCTGCCCACCAAAGCCGAAGCTATTGGAGAGCACTACCTTGACCTCCTTGCTCCGGGCTACGTTCGGCACATAGTCAAGGTCGCATTCCGGATCAGGGTGCTCATAGTTAATGGTGGGATGGATGATGCCTTCGATTATTGTCTTGATCGTGGCGATAGCCTCCACCCCTCCTGCGCCACCTAAGAGATGCCCAATCATCGACTTAGTGGAGCTGATGGGCACCTTATAGGCCTGGTCGCCGAAGAGCTTCTTTATGGCCAGGGTCTCGGTGGCATCGTTGAGCGGCGTTGAGGTGCCATGGGCGTTGATATAGTCCACATCCTTGGGCTCCAGTCCGGCATCTTGAAGCGCCCAGCGCATAGCTCGCACTCCCCCTTCGCTATCAGGGGCCACGATATGGTTGGCATCGGAGGAGATGCCCACGCCCACAAGCTCAGCCAGGATTGGGGCCTCTCGGCGTAGGGCGTGTTCTAAGCTCTCCAGGACTAAAATGCCGGCGCCCTCGGCGGGGACGAAGCCATCTCGCTTGGCATCGAAGGGCCGGCTGGCCTTGGTCGGCTCATCGTTATTGCTGGTCAAAGCCCTCATGGCGCAGAATCCGGCAATGCCGACCTTGGTTAAGCCGGACTCAGTGCCGCCGGCAACAATGACATCAGCCCCACCCCGCCTGATCACCTCGGCACCCTCGCCGATGGCTTGCGCTGCGGCAGCACAGGAGGTGATCACAGTGGAGGTAAATCCCTTAAGCCCGAAGGTGAGGCTCACTTGGCCCGCTGCCATGTTGGCTAATACCATGGGCATGAAGAAGGGATTGAGCTTCGTCTCTCCTCTGAATATTAATTGGCATCCCTCCTCGGTTTCAGGCAAGCCCCCAATGCCATTGCCCAGGCAAACGCCAAGGCGCTCTTGGTCTTCCTTGGCTAAGTCCAGCTCGGCATCTTCGATGGCCATTCTGGCGGAGGCAATGGCAAACTGACTGAAGCGGGCCGTGTGCCGTGCCTGCTTTGCGCTTATGAAGTCGCAAGGGTCAAACCCCTTGACCTCAGCTGCCACCTTGCAGCTGAGACCAGATGGGTCGCATCGGGTTAGCGGACCGATGCCTGACCTTCCGGCAGCCAATCCCTGCCAGTAATCCGCAACGGTAAGCCCCAATGGCGTCACCGCCCCCATGCCGGTGATCACAACGCGGTGCCTGCCATCTCCTTTTCCCCTTTTGAGGAAGACTTTATTCATTGGATTTCCTCCTTATAGATAGCGCTCGCCGCTTATCCCCTTAGCCCATTCCCTGACCTCAGCGGCGAGGAAAAGGGAACCGGCGGCGCAGACAAGGTCCTTTGGCTGAGCTCTTTTCAGGGCCTCAGTTAGCGCCTCGGCTACGTTTTCTGTGACCAGGGCTTGTACCCCATATCTCATGAACTCCTCGGCCAGCGTCGAGGGCTCGGCAGCACGAGGATGCTCCGACCGAGTGACGATGACGGTATCGAACACTGGCGCCAGTTCGGCGACCATCCCCGATATGTCCTTATCCATCGATGTCCCTATTATAAGGGTCGATCGCTCAAAGTGGAAGAGCTGCTCCAGAGCCTGACTCAGCCTTCTCGCCGAGTCGGCGTTATGCGCGCTATCCACAACTAACAGTGGCCCATGGCTTAGAATCTCAAGTCGGCCCGGCCAGTGAACTCGGGCCAGGCCGGAGACGATATCCTTCTCGGGGATGGCTAACGTCTCTAAACAGGCCACGGCTGTGGCCGCATTCTCCAACTGGTAGTCGCCGAGGAGGGGGATAGTGAGTTCATAGCAGGCGCCCTTTCCCTTAACCGTAAGGGATTGTGCGCAGAGGTTGGCATTCGTTTTCTGCCAGGTGACCTCTTCCCCCACCATGATGAGTTCAACTCCCTTTTCCAGGCAGGTCTCTCGGATTACCTCGGCTGCTTCTGCTCTTTGCGGCGAGCTCACCACCACCGTGCCGGGCTTGATAATCCCTGCCTTTTCCTTAGCTATCTGGGCGATTGAGTCTCCAAGGATAGCGGTGTGGTCTAAGCTTATCGAGGTGATAACGCAGAGCTCAGGTTTGACCACATTGGTGGCATCGAGTCGGCCGCCCAATCCCACTTCCAGCACTTGAAATTCAACCCCGCTTCTTTGGAAGTGGGAGAAGGCCAAAGCGGTTAGTATCTCGAAGGTACTTAATTCCCCATAAGCACCATTACGATTCACCACCTCGATCTCCGGCTTCAGTTCGGTGACTAATGCTGCCAGCTCCTGTTCGCTGAGCGGTTGGCCATCGATGCTGATCCGCTCGCGGATGGTGTGGAGATGGGGGGAGGTATAGAGCCCAGTTTTGTGCCCTGCGACATAAAGCGCAGAGGCGATCATGGCCGCGGTGCTGCCCTTACCCTTTGAGCCAGCAATATGGATAGTTCGAGCTTTGAGATGGGGCTGACCTAATTGCCTTACCAGCTCCTCCATACGCCTCAAATCGAATCGGGAGGAGTAGGCAAAGCCAGGCCACCTCTCCAAATCGGCGAAGCTCAGGATATAATCAAGGGTTGCTTGATAGTCCATGTTAGGGAAATATAGTCATATTATGACATCGGGCGGCGGGTTGTCAATAACCCGTCAGCTTGCCGAAAAATATTGTAGTGGCTTATACTATAGTCATGATGAAAGGCAAGGATTTGCTCTCGGTGGCTGACCTCAGCCGGGATGATGTCAGGCGCATCTTAGATCGAGCCCGCGAGCTGAAGGGTAAGGGCAAAGCTGCTACCTTAGCTGGGCGGAGCTTGGCTTTGATCTTCGAAAAGCCCTCGCTGCGCACCAGGGTCAGCTTCGATGTTGCCATGGAGCAACTGGGGGGGCACACCATCTATCTATCCCGAGAGGAAGTCGGGTTGGGAGCAAGGGAGCCGATTTCCGATATGGCTCGGGTGCTCAGCCGTTATGTCGATGTCATCGTAGCTCGGACCTTCGCCCACTCCACGGTGGTGCTTCTGGGTCAATATGCCACTGTGCCTGTGATCAACGGCCTCTCCGATAGGGAGCACCCGTGTCAGGCCATCTCCGACCTTCTGACCATCTATGAGAAGAAGGGGAAGCTTGAAGGCTTAGCTTTGGCTTTCATCGGCGATGGCAACAATGTCGCTAATAGCTTAGCCCTGGCGGCGACGATGATGGGGATGCATTTCAGCATGGCTGCCCCCAATGGTTATTGGATCCCAGACGAGGTGCTTAATCTGGCCCTGGGCTTTGCCTCGGAAAACGAGACCGAGTTATTCCTCACCCAGGACCCCGAGGCCGCAGTGCGCGATGCCGATGTGGTTTATACCGATGTCTGGACCAGCATGGGTCAGGAGGCTGAGGCGGAGAAGAGGCGCCATGATTTCGCCAGCTACCAGGTCGATGCCAAGCTGCTGTCATTAGCTAAAGGGGACGCCATCCTGATGCATCCGATGCCGGTGCACCACGGCGAGGAACTGGCGCCTGGCCTCATCGACTGCCCGCAGTCTGTGCTCATCGACCAGGCAGAGAACCGCCTCCACGCCCAGAAGGGGATTCTGGCCGAGATATTAGGGGGATTATGACCAAGCCCATTGTGGCCATTGTCGGCCGACCAAATGTGGGCAAGTCCACTTTGTTTAATCGCCTTGTCGGTGAGCGCTGGGCTATCGTCGAGGACGTGGCCGGGACGACCAGGGACCGCATCTGCGCCGACATCTCTTGGGCCGGGGATAACTTCACTCTCATCGATACCGGTGGCCTTGAGCCCAAGCCGACATCCGACCTGAGGCACAAGGTCAAAGAACAGGTTCAAATCGCCATCGCGGAGGCAGACGTCATCATCTTTATGGTCGATGTCAGCGAAGGGGTGACAATCCCCGATTTGGAGATAGCCGAGACACTGCGCCGCTCGCAGAAGCCGATCATTCTGGCGGTGAATAAATGCGATAACGAAGAGCGCTCCCAGCAAGCCCTTGAGTTCCATAGTCTCGCTTTAGCCCAGCCGATAGCGATCAGCGCCTATCACAACACCGGCATCACCGAGTTGATGACCGAGGCCATAGCCAGGTTGCCGCCAGTGCCACCAGCTATCGAAGAGCCGGGCATGATGAAGCTCGCCATCGTTGGTCGGGTCAATGTGGGCAAATCCATGCTGTTGAATGCCATTCTGGGGCAGGAGAGGGTTATCGTCAGCGAGGAGCCGGGGACCACCCGCGATGCTGTAGATACCGTCTTCAGCTATGGTGGTGAGCCCATGCTCCTCATCGATACCGCAGGGATCAGGAAGCGGGGTCGGGTCGAGGGGGGCATCGAGCGCTATAGTGTGCTTCGGGCGCTTCGTGCCATCAGCAGGGCAGACGTCGCTATTTTAGTCACCGATGCCACCGAGATGGTCACCGCGCAGGATGTCCACATCGCGGGCTACGTTGAGCAGGCGTTTAAGGGGATGGTGTTGGTGGTCAATAAATGGGACCTGGTTGAGGGCGGGGATCGGGCTCAATACATCAGCGAAATTCGAAGCCGGCTCAAGTTCATGCCCTATGTGCCCATTTTGTTCACCTCGGCCAAATTGAGGCAGGGCATTGAAGCGGTTTTAGCGGCGGCGAGAGGAATCTATCAGCAGCGGCTGGAGCGCTTGCCTCCATCTTCGCTGAAACAGGCCATGGCGCAGGCAGTGGCCACTCATGCCCCGCCTTCTATTGGGGGTCGGAGGCTCAAGATCAGACGGGTCGCCCAGTCCGATGTCAACCCGCCAACATTTGTCTTCTCGGTCAACGACCCCAAGCTGCTCCATTTTTCCTATAGACGCTACCTGGAGAACAGCCTGCGCCGGTCTTTTGGCCTCTCGGGCACCCCAATTCGCCTCATCTTCAAAGCAAAGGGAGAGCAATGACCAAAATCGCCATCTTTGCTGCCATCATCGTCGGTGGCTATCTTCTGGGCTCAGTGCCCTTCGGATTGATACTGGGCAAGCTCTACGGGGTCGACGTTAGGCAATATGGCAGTGGCAAGCCCGGAGCTACCAACGTATTTCGAGTGTTGGGCGCTAAGGCTGCGATCCCCGCTTTCATCGCTGACGTGGCCAAGGGAGTGGCCCCGGTCATCGCTGCCAGGTTAGTCTTAGGCCCTGGCGGCGAGGTCGCTGGTGCCTTGGCTGCTGTTGCGGGCCACAACTGGCCGATTTATCTTAAGTTCCGAGGCGGGCGGGGTGCGGCGCCCTCTTTGGGCGCGCTTGCCGCTATGTCTTGGCCGGTGTCGCTTTTGGCCCCTCTGTGCTTAGCTGTGTTCGCAATTGTAGTCGCCTTCTCTCGCTATGTCTCTTTGGGCTCGATGTCGGCAGCGCTGAGTGTATTGGTGATGATGATCCCTCTGGTGGCTTTGAATCGCATAGAGCTCATCTACCTTACCTATGGAGTGCTCGCCCCTGGCTTGATCGTGTTCCAGCATCGAGATAACATCGCCAGGCTTGTCGCCGGCACCGAGCGCAAGCTGGGTGAGCGGGGGGAGAGGAGGAGATGAAGATCGCCATTATTGGAACAACAGCTTGGGGCACGACCCTGGGGGTGATGCTCAGCCGCCAGGGATGGAAGGCGATGCTCTGGGCTCAGAGCGAGGACGAGTCCAGGAAACTGAACCGAAATAGGGAAAACCCCCGTCTCCCCGGCATCCCCTTGCCTCAAGGGCTTGAGGTCACTGCATCCTTGGAGAGGGCGCTGGATGGGGTCGGGCTTGTCATTTTAGCTGTGCCCTCGCAAACGATGCGGCAAAATATGTGCCGAATTAAAGAACATCTTGAAAAGCCAATGTTCATCCTGAGCGCGGCCAAGGGGCTTGAGGCTGAGACGGCAAAGCGGATGTCCCAGGTCATGGCCGAAGAGCTGGCACCTGAACCTGCCGCTAACATCTGCGTGCTCTCTGGGCCCAATCTGTCTGGGGAGATCGCTCGTGGTCTGCCGGCGACCACGGTAGTCGCCGCTCAAGACCACGAGGTAGCCAAGAGGGTTCAGGAGATAATAGCCTCACCTATGTTGCGGGTCTATACCCAGACCGACGTCATCGGGGTTGAGTTGGGTGGGGCGCTGAAGAACATCATTGCCCTCGCCGCCGGGATGAGCGATGGCCTCGGCTTCGGGGATAACGCCAAGGCCTCCTTAGTGACCAGAGGTCTTGCTGAGATCACCAGGTTTGGCGTTGCTTGCGGAGCCAAGGCCCATACTTTCTTTGGCCTCGCCGGGTTGGGCGACTTAATAGCTACCTGCGCCAGCCCATTAAGTCGAAATCGCTTCGTCGGTCAGGAGCTGGCCAAGGGACACCCTCTGGCTGAGATATTATCTTCAATGAAGGGCACAGCCGAGGGCATAGATACCACTGTTGCCACCAGGAAGATGGCTCAAGAGCTGGGGGTTGAGATGCCGATCACGGAGCAGGTGTATCAGGTGCTATTTGAAGGGCTGGAGGTCGCAAAGGCAGTGCCGGCGCTCATGGAGCGCGAGCTGAAGCACGAGCTCTCCGGGCTTGAACTGTAGTTGTCAGCGGAATTCGCTTCTCGATAACCAGATAAGTACGAGCGCCGCT
>CAZMKJ010000004.1:0-7870 GCA_964567075.1 uncultured Dehalococcoidia bacterium | reverse complement strand
AGTATTGCCCAGAGCGCTTTCACCCTCGGAGCAGCCAGAGCGGATAAAGCACCCAGCAGCGCAACACAGGCGCCAACCAGAGCCACAGTAGAGTAGCTTCCTATATCCCATCCTGACGCACTCACCGGTATCCATTCGCCGACTAATACGCCTCCCGTAGCCCAAGGAGTGAAGATCCCGACCAGCGCGAGTATTCCCCCGATCAGCCCGATGACCGCGAGCGTTCTCTTCACCATCTCTGCACCATCTTTTTAACCTCCTCCTCTTGCTACCCCAGTAGCCCGGTTATAACCTCTATAACCATTGTCCCATTTTGCAAGTCTATGGACTTGACCACATCCTCGATGGCCGGGACTAATATCTGGCCTCTTTGTCCCCGCACCACATAGATGTCATTGCTCTCCCTGAGCCAAATATCGACAACTTCTCCCAATGGTTCGCCCTCCTCAGTTTGAACCTTGAGCCCGATGAGCTGGAGGGGATAATACTCCCCCTCTGGGAGGGTGTGAGCCTGCGAGAGCGGAATTTCAACATCGTATCCTCTCAGCTTCTCTGCAGCCCCCCTATCGTCGATGGTGGCCAGTTTGATGATGAGGTGTTTATCGTGGTGCTGGCTGCGCTCGATGGTTAAGGGGTGACCATTTAGATAGACCTGATTTTGAGTGGCAAAGCTGTCCGGGAAATCGGTCAACACCTGGATCTTGACCTCACCTTTTATTCCCCAGGGGGCGAGAATGCGCCCGATGGTGAGGAATAAGGGCTCAAAGCCTTGCTCCATCACACTATCTCCAGTGTTGCCCGGATGTTCCTCCTCGCTGCGGCCACTCTAAGTAGCGTCCTCACCGCCTTGGCGATACGACCCTGTTTGCCGATGACCTTACCCCGATCCTCGGGGTCAACCTCGAGCCTGATGATGATCCCACCCTCGCCCGGCACCTCAGTGACCTTAACCTTCTCCGGGTTGTCCACTATCGATTTAGCGACATACTCGACAAGCTCTTTCATTTGCCCTTCTCCGCAGCGAATTTGTCCAAGATCCCCAGCTTCTTAAGCAAGCTGGCAGCGGTCTCTGTAGGCTGGGCACCATGCCTCAGCCACTTCAGCGCCTTCTCCTCGTCGATGACCACAGTTGCTGGCTCAGTCAACGGGTTATAGTGTCCGATGATCTCGAGGAAAGCGCCATCTCGGGGTGCTCGTGAATCTGCAGCCACCACTCGATAAAATGGCCTCTTTTTCCTCCCCATGCGTTGCAATCGGATGCGCACCATTGCTCAACTCTCTTCTAGTATTATTCTGGCATCCACTGCCACCGCGCCATCGCGATGGGCAAATATCGGGTTCAGGTCTAATTCCTTTATCTGCGGGCTTTGTTCCACGAAATGGGACAGCTTGAGCAGCATATCCTCAAGTGCTTCCATATTCGCTGGCTCCTGCCCTCGATAGCCCTGGAGCACGGGATAGCCCTTGATCTCCTCGATCATCTGCCTGGCGTCCCTTCTGCTTATGGGGACGATCCTGAAGGAGACATCTTTGAGCACCTCGACGAAGACCCCACCGAGGCCGAACATCAGGACTGGCCCAAACTGGGCATCCTTGGACATGCCCATGATGACCTCGATGCCGGGTCGGATCATCTTCTGGACGGAAACCCCATAGATTGTGGCCTGCGGCTCCCTCTGCTTCACCGAGGCCATGATTTCGCGGTAAGCTCGTCCCACCTCGGTGGCATTTTTCAGCCCCAACTTGACCCCACCGGCATCGCTCTTGTGAATGATATCAGGAGAGGCTATCTTTAGCACCACGGGGAAGCCAAGCTCCTCAGCTATTGAGATGGCTTCCTGTTTTGTTCTGGCTAGTCTAGTTTCAGCAACAGGAAACCCGGCTTGGGCCAGGAGCTCCTTGGACTCGATCTCGGTAAGGCAGACTCTCCCTTCCCTTGTCGCGTTATCGATTACCTCAGTTACCATTGCACGAACATGGGCATGACCACATAGAGATAATTTTCCGTCCCTATGGGGCGGAAAACACCAGGGCTTGATGGACTGGTGGTCTCAAGCGCTACCTGCTCCTCCTCCAGGATAGTCAACACATCCATCAAGTACTTGCTATTGAAGGCGACCTTGGTTGCTTCCCCCTCTACAATGGCATCGATCTCTCCCACGTTGTCACCGACTTCTTCGGCTCGAGCGGAGATGGTGAGCCTGCCCGGGGACAGCTCCTCTCCAGGTGTTATCACCAGCCTTACAATGCCACTGCCATCCCTGGCGAAGATGGCGGCGGTTTTAGTCGCCCTGGAGAAAGCGGAGACATCGACCACAGCTTTGGTGACATAGCTTTGGGGAATGAGCTGGTTGTAATTGGGGAACGTGCCTTGGATCAGTTGGGAGACCATTTCTACATCTTGCAGCCGGAAAAGCACTTGGCTTTTTTGCGGGTTAATGGTTATTTCCACGGGTTCCTCTTGGGCGCCAAGCAGCCGGTTAAGCTCGGCGAGGGAGCGTGCCGGGATGATGACGGCAGTCTTTGCGGCCACGGGCTGAGCCAGAGGCAACGTATGCACCGCTAACCTGAAGCCATCGGCGGCGGCCAGGGTCAGCTTTTCGCCCTCAAACTCAGCATGGACCCCGGTGAGGACTGGTCGCGACTCCTCGGTGGCGGCGGCGAAGACCACTTGTCTGATCGCGGTCGCTAGGACCTCGGCCTCCACCTTTGTCATCAAGCCATCACCGATGTGAGGAATCGGTGGGAACTCATCGACATCGTGGCCGCTGATGCGAGCCTCGAATCTGGCACACTTTAGTTCCAGCGTTCGCGTTTTCGTGGAGAGGGCAAAATCGACGCGCTCGCTGGGCAGGGAGTTGACGAAGTCGGTGAGCAGCCTCGCCGGGATGGTGATTGCCCCTTCCTCCTCCACGTTAGCCCCAATCCAGCAGCTGACGGCAATCTCGAGATTGGTCGCCGCCAGCTTTAGTCGAGATTCTTCTGTGGCCAGAAGGACATTATTGGTAATGGGCAAGGTCGTCCTGGTAGCCACTGCTCTGCCTACTATCGCCAGCCCTTTACTTAAGTTCTCCTGAAGACATGAGATCCTCATCACGCACCCCCTGACTGTGACCAGTAGTATAACACTAATCGCGCTTATAAAACAACTGTGATGCTTCTAACACCTCGTTCATGCTTCCAGTTCGATACCCCTGAAGATCTAATGTTATATAGGTATAGCCTATGGCTTTGAGCTTGTTCACCACTTGACTGCAAAGCTTTGGGTCATAGAAATACCACATCTCCTCGGGGGCGACCTCAATGCGGGCGATGTCGTTGTGGTGCCTGATTCTGAGCTGTTTGAAACCCAATCCTTGTAAATACTCCTCAGCCTCGGCTACCATGCTTAGCGCTTTAGGTGTGATCTCATCGCCATAGGGAAATCGAGAGGCAAGACAGGTGAGGGATGGTTTGTCCCAGGTAGCTAAGCCAAGCTGTCGCGAAAGGGCACGGATGTCATCCTTGGTCAGGCCAGCTTCACAAAGAGGGCTCCGCACCCCTAGTTCCGCTGCTGCCATCATCCCCGGGCGGTAATCGCCCAAGTCATCATAATTTGTGCCATCGGCTACCCAGCTCAATCCCTCCTGGCCAGCGAGTTGGCGCAACTTGGCAAAGAGCTCCCTTTTACAGTAATAGCAGCGGTTGGGCGGATTATGAAAGAATTCTGGTTGCTGATACTGCTCGGTAAAGATAGTGAGGTGCTTTACCCCTAATTCGCTTGCCAGCGTCTTAGCCTGTTCATATTCCCTCTCTGCATAGATAGGTGACTTTGCTGTGGCGGCGATAACATTGTCCCCAAGGGCATCCTTAGCCACCCGAAGCAAGAAGGTGCTATCTACCCCGCCGGAGTAGGCTACCAGTAGGCTTTCCATTTTCTTGATATTCTCGATCAAGCTGTGTAGTTTTTCCTTCATTGCTACCCTATTGTCCCGCCGCCGATGACGCTATCTCCGTTATAAAACACCACCGCCTGCCCCGGGGTGATCGCCATTTGCGGCTCTTTGAACTTGACCTGGACTTTATCCTCAGCCAAAGGAGTCACTGTTGCTTCCGCCCCTGGATGAAGATATCTCACCTTCGCCTTGGCTTTGATTGGCTGCCTCGGTTGCTCTATAGCTATCCAATTGACCTCGGTAGCGATGAGCTCATCTTGATAGGTATCTTTTTTGCTGCCCACAATGATAGTGTTATTCTTTCCATCGATGGCCACCACATATAGTGGCTCTGGGGCTGATATGCCAAGCCCCCTGCGCTGGCCAATGGTATAAAACAGGATTCCTCGGTGTTCTCCCAAGGTATTACCTCTCTTGTCCAGTATCGGCCCCGGCTTTGCTGCCCCTGGCAGGTATTCCTTGAAGAACCTGGAGTAGTTATCATCAGGGATGAAGCAAATATCCTGGCTTTCCGCTTTATTTGCCACCGGCAGGTCCATTTCTCGGGCCATTTGCCTCACCTTTTCCTTGGTAAAGTGGCCCAGAGGCATTAAGGTATCCCTTAGCTGATGTTGAGTCATTACATATAACACATAGGATTGGTCTTTCTTGAGGTCGATCCCTCGCTTAAGCAGATATCTCCCGCTTCGCTTATCATACTCGATCCTGGCATAATGCCCTGTGGCCACAAAATCGGCACCCAGCCCCTTAGCTTTTTTGAGCAAGGCGTCAAACTTTATGTATTGATTGCATCTGATGCAGGGGTTTGGCGTCCGGCCGAGGCTATATTCACGGCAGAAGTTGGCGATCACTTTCTGGGCAAAGACTGCTTCGAAATTCATTGCATAGTGCGGGATATCCAAGCGATAGGCTACCCTTTTTGCCTCTGTTGCCGCGCCCAGACCACAGCAGCCACCAAGTCTCTCTGCCTCATCAGCCAATTCCGGGGACGGCCAAAGCTGCATAGTGACCCCGATCACCTCATAGCCTTCCTGTTTAAGCAGGGCGGCGGTTACAGAGGAATCGACGCCACCGCTCATGGCCACCACTACTTTCATGGCCCCTTAGAAACGCACCTCCATGGCCCGGGGAGGGCAAGGCTTAATGCAGAGCCCACAGGCGATGCATTTCTCGGCCTGAAAATTTACTCGCCGGCTGGGAAGTTCAAGGGTAAAGGCACCAGTGGGGCAAATAGTGATGCAGGCGCCACAATGGGTGCACCTTGCCTCATTGCGGATAACATTCTGACTCAGGGGCTGGATCCCGACCCCGATCCCGGCCAGATATTGCATGCCTCGCTCGTAGTCTCTTTGTTCTCCGCTTAACTCTAACACCAACAAGCCCTCTTCCTTCGGGGTAACCGAGGCTTTCAGGATGTTGAACTCGAGGTTATAATCCTTAACTAAACGGTACACTATCGGTTGATCCACCAGGATTCGGGGGAAATGTAAAACCACTCTTCGAGAAATGGACATCTTCTCTCTCCTTAGAAGGGATGCTCTTCAAGGGGTTTAAAGGTTATCCCTGCCTCCACGCCGGGCAACGGTGCCACGGGCTCGGTGAGCAGAAACTCCCCCCTTTTTATCCACTCTTTCAGGGTCTCGGCGATCTCTACCGCTTTTGCATAGCTGGATAGAGATGCTGTGGGCACCTCCTTTTCCAGAACCACGATCTTCCCGCTCTTCAATTGGGCGTAGCTTGCCTCTCCCAGGATATCCGGCTGCCTTTGAGGATAGGCCTCGGCATAGTCCACGATCGGGGCCAAGATATCCTCATCCCTCACCGCCGTGTAGCGCAGGATTTCCTCAGACAGTATCGGTATCGGGACTCCGATGCCAACGGTTATGGTGCAGCCATAGCCAAGCATGCTTGTTCCCACCAGCCATTGTGGCTTCATCTGCTTTAGGTCTCCGATCAGAGCAAGCGTTCCCGCTGGTCGCCGGGGCACGCCGTTGTCGCCGCGGAGCACGGAGGGATTATGCTGAGTGCCCTGCCAGGCAACATAGCCAACGCCACCGCCCAGGAAAATCTTGGTCCCGATGCCAATGGTCTTATAGAAAGGGTCATTGAATAACGGCGAAAGCTGCCCCGCAGTGGAGTAATTGGCATTGCCCAAGTTTGGCTTGAGCACTCCCATGTAAGTATAAATTGTCCTGTCGGAGAGGTTCACCGCCACATTGTAGTTCTGATAGGCATTCCTGATATTGAACAGCACCGCTTCGTTGAGGTCTTTTATATTGATCAAGGTCTCCAGTTTCTTCCTCGGGTAGCAATCTGTGCCGTGGGCAATGGCCACTAACCTTATATCCTTCCCCGCTATCAGTTCCTCGATCACATGTCCGCCGCCGTAATTGAAATCGCCGGGATAGACCTTATTTCGGGGGTCGTTATCTGGTAGCGCGGTGGCACCGATAAAGATATCCACGGCAGCAAAGCCGTTATAGGCTGGGACTTCGTTGAGGTAGACGCTGCCGCCGCCGAATTTCATCCGTGGCTTTGAGTGCCCCAGGTTGAGGTAAGCACCAGATGAGCACATGGGGCCAAAGGTGCCAGTGGTCACCACGTCTATCTCTCGGGCCGCCTCCTTCATACCCTTGTCGGCCGCGATTTCAATCACTTCCTCAGCGGTCACCACCACCGCCTGACCGTTGGCAATCCTTTCATTGATTTCGGCAATTGTTTTTCCCATTTCAGCTCCTGTCTAACCACTTATAAGAGCAAAACTGCCCCATAGATGTGAAGCGAGCTTATAGCTGATTGTCTCGAACCAAACTATCTTAGGAAGCAAGGCGTTCCAGTAGCTCATTTTCATCCCGCTCAGTGAGCAGATCTAAGGCCAGCCTTACCAGCTCACTTTTATCTATGGCACGCCTTTGCCCGCGCTCCCTGAGCCTGGAGCGAAGCTTAATCTTTAATGTCTCTAATTTCTCTTGCTGCTCTGGCTTGACATAAAAGGTAGCTCGCTCCAATGAAATTTGTTGTTTTACTTGTTTGTCAGTAAGAATGTTTGTCTGTTTACTTGCTTCGGTGGCGCTACCCTTGAAGTAGATCTCCCGACCTAAACCTTTTATTGATTGATGCTTAGCCATGCTTCCACTTCCTTTGCCAATTGACGATAGGCCTCGGCATGCGGAGAGGCACTATCGAAGGTAAGGATCGATTTCCCCCCAATGGGAGCTTCGGCTAATCTCACAGTATGGCGGATAACTGTCTGGAACACTTGAGTGCCAAAGGTATTTCTGATCTCCTCCAATACCTCCCGGCTGTGGATGGTTCGACTTTGAAACATGGTGGGAAGAATTCTTGGTGCCGAAAGGCCGGGGTTAAGTCTAGCCTTCACCTTTTCAATGGTGTCCAAGAGGAGCTTCATCCCCCGGAAACGAAGATATTGGGTCACTACTGGGATGATGACGGCATCAGCAGCCACCAGAGCATTGATGGTTAAAAGGCCAAGGGAGGGGGGACAATCGACAAGGATGAAGTCATAGGGGTCCCTTAAAGTCTTAAGCGTCTCCTTGAGATAGGTCTCTCTCCCCAGTTCGTTGAGCAGCTCCACCTCTGCTGCTGAGAGGTCGATGTTAGCCGGGATCAAATCGGAGCCATTCTCAGAGCGGAGAATAGCCCCTCTAATGTCGAAGTCGGGGTGAACAAAGGCGTCGTAGATAGTGCTGGATAAGCTATCTGGATCGAGACCGTGAGCGATAGTTAACGTCCCCTGGGGGTCGAGGTCTACCAGGAGCACCTTTGCTCCCAACTCACTGAGGGCAGCACCTAAATTCATGGCAGTTGTTGTCTTGCCCACGCCCCCATTCTGATTGGCGATGGCCACAACTTTCCCTTTCAAATTTGCTGCTTTGTCATTTTGTTTGTAAAACATTTAGGCGTCTTAATGATAA
>CAZMKJ010000003.1:27761-32724 GCA_964567075.1 uncultured Dehalococcoidia bacterium | reverse complement strand
TGTCAGGCGACCTCCGCGAGGGTCCTATCAAGCCAGTCGAAGATACGCTGGTGCGAAAGCGCGTGGGCACCGATCTGGCAGTGCTCCTCAGCGGACTCTTCTATGGTAAAGACCATGAACTCTTTGGGGCATTTCAGGGCATCGTACAACTTTTGCGCTTGCCCGCCAAAGAATTGCTCCGCCTCGGAATCAATGACCAACATGCGGCAGGTGATCTTGTCCGCGCAGTCCTTCAGCGTATAATCAGTGGTCTTGAGCATCCACTCGCTTGGGGAGGCTGCTCCAAACTTCCACATCCCGTCCTCCATGGACCATCGCAGCTCCGAATTCGACCTCGCCGCTTCTCTCATCTCAGCGTCAAAAGCCGATGGATTTTGGATTATATACTCTTTAATGGCCTCTGGAGATTCAGGGTATTTAGCTGTCACTCCTTCAAAGAAATCGAAGACACCTCCGTTGGCAATGCAAGCGGCGATACGGTGCTCATACGCAGCAGCGCGGGGTGCAAGATAACCGCCCAAGCTCAAGCCCATAAGCGCGATGCGGTGGGGGTCGACTTCAGGCCTGGTCAAAGCGTAGTCGACGACGGGCGTAACCACCCTCTCCCAGTCGGGTCGGAAGTAAATCTTCTGCTCGCGGATGACGCGGCCCTGCCCAGGGCCTTCGAACGCCAGACAGTTATAGCCTCGCCGCAAGGCAGCGGCCCCACCGTCGAAATACAGTTCTTCGGCGGTCCCGTCAAAGCCGGTGTGGAGGAGCAGGGTCGGCCTGGGAGTGCCTGAGTCGTCCACGCGGAAGAAGTACCCGGGCAGAGTTGTCCCCTCATAGGAGATCTCAACTGCCTGGAACGGGGGCGAGAAGAGCTGTGCCGCCTCGCTGAAGCATTCCCGGCTTTTCCCCCAGGTCTGCAAAATCCGCGGATCGCTCGGATCTCCGTGAAGGTAGAACTCGGCTGAGCGGTAGTAATTTGAGGCTCGAAGGTAGGCTTCGCGGGCGCTGACCCTATGACCACCGGCCAAGCACTTATCGGCGATCTTGCGGACTCGGTCCGCAGTCTTGAGCCATTCTTGGTACCAGCTTTCAAAATCTCCTTCCTTGATGCGATAAGCTGTGGACAGACATTCTCCGATGTCAGCACCACCATAGACAGCGTTTCCAATCGCTCTCAGCAGTTGGAAGGAAAACTCCGGGTCCTGAAACACGATCTTCATTGATCGTTACCCCCATTCACTCTTTAGCAAAGCTGGTTCACTCTGTCATAGGTACGCTCGCAGCGGCGGGCTATTTTGCCCACTTACTTATACCTCCGCACCTGGAAGCAGTAGAGGTTTATTGGCTCATCGGGGTCGATGCCCGCCTTGAGGCGGCAGATTTCGATCTGCCTCTCCACGCTGTCCACGCCCTCAAGGTCGGGGAGCAAAAGCCCCCGCCGCCCCCCGCTCTCCACAATGACCCCAAACCTCCTGGCATCAAGTTGCTCTACATTCTCCACAGGCTCGGGACTGGTCAAAACGTCAACGGTGTAGTCGAGGTCGGCGAGCTCATTAGCAGCCACCGGGAAAAAGCGGGGGTCTCTTACCGCTGAGCTTATGGCATTGGCGATTATCTCCTCGGCGACATTGGCTGTGGTGGGCTCGAAGGTGCCGATGCAGCCGCGGAGCTCGCCGTGCTTCTTCAAGGAGACAAAGACCCCGGCGCGCTGTTTCATCTCCGGGGTGAGTTCTTGAGGTCTGGGGATTTTCCCCTCTCGGACATAGCTTTCAACGGTCGCCTTGGCTAATTTCACCAAAGGGTGCATCTCAGGGTTTGACCGGGCTTCGACCTCGAAGGAGGCGACAAGATAGCCAACGCCGAATGGTCCTTCATAGCTGAGCACCTCAGGCTTGACCTCAAGCCCTTCCAGAGCGCCAAGCAGGATGACGATGGAACGCAAGCCGCATTCCCCGGCTCTGTCGATGAGCTCGGGGTCCAAGTTCAAGATCGCCTGTGTATCATAGGAGGCGATGGCAGCAACGAGCTTTTCATCGAAGGTCTTGCCCATAGGGTCATAGCCAGCGGGAGCGCCGGGGAGCAGGCGATGGGATAGATCGCCGCTGGCGATTATGGCAACGCGCTTCCCCAGCCTGTCCGCAGTCCGTCGCAGCGCCTGACCAAAGGCGAAGTGAGAGCTTAGAGGCAGCAAGGAGAAAGTCAACGGCACCATAGGCACTCCCTTTACTCCCTTGATCAGGAAATACATGGGAACCATAACGCCATGATCCAGGTCATATCTTCTCTCGCCGATGGATTTCAAGGGGATGCCCGATGCCCTGGCTTCTTCCTGGAGCAGGGCAACCGCCTCCAAGTCATTTTCAAAATTGTAATCGGCACCTATGACGCCCCAGTCTCTGAGGCTGCCCGACAACAATTTAGCTGTAGCTACACCCATGGCATCATAACGGGCAACACCGTGGGGGCTGATGATAAACATCAGCTCCGGGCGATGCCCGGCCAGTTCCCCGGTGAGCCTTTCCATTGCCTCTATAGTGGCTGAGGTTTCCGATTCTCGACCGCCGCCGATCTCAGGGACTATAATTGGAGGATGAGGCACGATGCAGCCGAAGACAATCCCCGCCATATCAATCACCCCCTTGGCTTTGTCTTGATATTGAGCTCTGCGCCGCAGAAACGGCACCTTGAGTCATCAAGCCCCGAGGCATCAGTGTGATAACCGATGCGGTGCACCGCCAACTGGCCACAGGAGTAGCAAATAGTGCTCTCGGCAGCATGCCCGGGGAGATTTCCTACATAGACGAAGTGAAGTCCTGCCTTTTTGCCGATATTGTAAGCAAGCTCCAGCGTCTCCGTCGGGGTTGGCGGCAGGTGCTGTAGCTGATGATGGGGATAAAACCGGGTCACATGCCAGGGGGTCAGCTCGCCCAGGTTATCCCGAATCCAGCGCGCAATGCCTTCGAGCTGAGCCTCGTCATCGTTCATGGTGGGGATCACATTAGTCACCACCTCAACATGCATGTTCCACTTCTGCTGGGCCCGCTTCGCAATCTCCAGAACGCCACGCCAGCGGGAAACCTTAGCCAGCTTGAGATAGAAGTCATCGGAGAAGCCCTTGACATCAACACACCAGCCATCGAGATAAGGCCCGATAGTATCCAGAGCCTCCTCAGTGATGAAGCCATTGGTTACGTAGACGGTATAGAGGCCTTCTGCCTTGGCCAGCTTGGCTCCGTCCAGGGTATACTCGAACCAGACTGTGGGCTCGTTATAGGTCCAAGCGATGCCAGCACAGTGATACTCCTTGGTCAACTTGATCGAGTCCTCGGCGGGAAGCTTCTGTGACCCACGACCCTGCCAAGGCGTGCTCCAGGAGATCTGCCAGTTCTGACAATGCCTACAGTGGAAGTTGCAGCCCCAGGTCCCCAAGGAAAAGACCAGTGTTCCCGGGTGGAAATGAAAAAGGGGCTTTTTCTCAATGGGGTCTACCGCCGCTGATGATACCTCGGCATAGGCCAGGGAGTAGAGAATGCCCTCGCTATTATGATACATTTTGCACAGCCCGAATTTCTCAGGCGCTATCCGGCACCGCCATTGGCAGGTGTGGCAGCGCACTACCGAATTGGGCAGCTTTTCATATAGCATCGCCTCACGCATACTACCCCCGCCGATTTCCTTAATTATAGCACTATCTTATGTCTATGCCTAACCAGGGTGAACTTGTCACAGCTATGGCAACAGCCTAAAATAGATAAAGGATAAAGTTGGGGGGTGGAAATGCATCGCTGGAGCTCTGGCTTTTTCGGATGCGGATTTAGACTTTTCCCCTTTGGTTTCCATTTCTATGGGCCGATGCCTTTTCCTCGTCGCGAGGAGTATCTGCGCATGCTGGAGCGGTATAAGGAGGAGTTAGAGGCCGAGCTTAGGGAAGTGGAAAAGGAGATCGAGGAGCTAAAGGGTAAGGGCTAAATCTCTTCCTCCTCTTCGCTTGGCCACTCGACGGCAGGCAAGAGCACATCCATCCCTTTTTCCGCTCTCTTCCTTGTCAGTGGCAGGGCTTGGATCATTTCTTTCACTTGGGATAATCTCTGCCGCTCCGGGGTCAAAACCAGACCCCGCACCCCGGCTTGCCATAGCCCCTCGATGTCCTCTCTGCGCAGCGCTGCAGGCAATGCCGCGAGGGAAGGCTTGCCCACCAGACTGGCTAAGCGTGCGTAGTCCATTAGCTGGCGCACGCTGAGAGGTTGTTGCTCAGCGCTGAAGAACACAGCATCGACGGGCAAGCGGGCGATGGTCCTGGCCAGGCTATCGCTCAGCGAAGGGTCAACCTCCATCACCTTGCCAATCCTTGTTTCGCTCAGGATAGCTGCTGGCACTTCATTGGCATTGAAAAGTAGGAAATCACATCCCAGCTCGATAAGCTGCTCAACATCATCCTTGGTGACCGCTTTAACTGAGACCCCCAAAGGAATATCTCCAGCCACTTGGCTAACCCGGGAGAGTGTCTCAGCTCCTCGTTCCAAGTCATCGATGGGGACCAGAAGGGCATCGGCGCCCTCTTCCCCACTGAGGGCTGCCATATCGGGCTCGCCCGGGGATAATCTGGTCACGATTGCCATAGCAGGGCTCTTGGCCTTAGCAGTTTGGGGCCCAAACCCTATAGGCTGAGCTTTGCCAGCCCAGATTCGCTCCAGCTTGTCCAAAAACCTGCTCATCTTGCTAAGCCTATGTTCGCATTCAGACCGATGACCGCGGTTTAGGAATTATGAACGTGACATGCCACTTGCTGCCACCAAGTAGCATAGCACCCTGTCTGTTGCAGCGTCAAGCCCTCCGCGCCGTGGCCGCATCCCTAAGAGAGCCTGTCCGAGTGAAGGACGTCTTAACTGGCTGGCACAACCAGTTTCCCTATCCTAAGCCATTATAATATGGCTTAGCCTGTTGCCAAAGGCCTTGCAAATGAGAATCTGCC
>CAZMKJ010000003.1:24895-27661 GCA_964567075.1 uncultured Dehalococcoidia bacterium | reverse complement strand
CATCATAATAAGTTCCATAACGCACAGCAAAATTCTGTCCAAAATTCTCCAAACTGGTATTGACAAATGGAATTTGGTATGATGTTATGAAATGCGGAATTTAGTCACAGGGGGTTACAATGGTTGAAACAAACAATGAGAAGCGTCTCCCCCCTTATGTTTCGTATCGAACGTTTCGCAATTTCCTTCTCGACCTTAGGCAAGGGATTCCATCTCGTGTTGATAGAAGCTACTGGGGAACTAAAATGGCAGGGAGTACCGGCATCCAGCTTATGACTGCGCTGCGATTTCTCAGCCTCATAGATGAGGGTGATAGGCCAACTGAGAAGTTGGTCAGAATAGTTGAATCCGAAGGTAGAGAACGGCAGGAGACGCTCAAAGGGATCGTAAGAGATAAGTACGCATTTGTGTTTGACAGCCTGGAATTGGAGCGAGCAACCCCTGCCGAGCTGGGCGAGAAATTCAAACAACAAGGAGCGGAAGGGGATGTGGGACGGAAGTGTATTGCATTCTTTGTGGCAGCGGCGAATGATGCCGACATTCCCCTTTCCCCTTTTATATTAAAAAAGACGAGAGCTACAAGAACGACAAGCAGGCCCAAGAGAGCTGCCACAAAATCATCCTTGCATAAGGCAAAAGGTGGAATGGTTTCGGAAGCACCTGCAGGATTTCCAGCGAGGATAGCTTGGGAGGAAATGCTTTTGAGCAAATTCCCTAGCTTCGATCCGAGTTGGCCTGATGAGGTAAAAGTGAGGTGGTTTGACGCTTTCGATCAGCTGATGAGAAGAAAGCCTGCTGAAGGGGGGGAAGAAAGGGGCAAGCGGCCCATCGACTAAGCTTTAATCTTTGCCTCCGCTTGTGTTAATCTATTGACAAACCCTATCGACCAAAGATATACTTTCTTTGTTTTCCTCAGTGTTAGCGGTAACGGCGGTGGTGTTGCTATTATACGCGGTGGGTGTGTTTAATTACGGGAGGTGAGAATGACAGTCAAATTAGCTCAAGTCTTGGCAACCGTTGACGATGCCTTGAAGCGTGGTTACTATGAGGACAAGCTTGGTAAGGTAGCCGAGTATGATGTCACCTTTTGCGCCTTAGATCGCATAGCTGAAACCTGGAAAGGGAACATATCCTATAAGGTGGCGGACGCGCTTGAAATCAGGCAGGCAATGTTTGTCATTGACGCGGAGTCAGGCGATCTCCGGGTGTTTGTTTCAGGCGAGTGGGAGTGGGAAGTGAGGGCGAGGGCGTAACCGATCCGAATTTGTTAAGCCAGCGATCGGATTCGGACCGATGACCTGCGGTTTACGAAACCGCTGCTCTACCGCTGAGCTACGCTGGCTTTTGAAACCTATTATATCAGAAATCTTTACTCGGAGTCGATGCCGATATACTATGAGAGCCAAGAAGGCACAGTGATACTATGGTTGTGACAGCGGCTTTGACGATCTTGCTCAGTTACCTCCTGGGCTCTATTCCTTGCGGTTATATCGTGGGACATCTGGCGGGGGGTGTTGACATCCGAGCTGTTGGCGATGGGAATATGGGCGCTGCCAACGTCTTCCGCGAGATAGGAGCCAGGGCTGGGATCACAGTTGCGCTTGCCGACGTGGCAAAGGGCATGCTGGCCATCACGGTGGCGATGGTGCTAAATGTCTCTATGGCAGTTTTGCTCATCGCCGGATTGGCGGCAGTAATCGGCCACAATTGGCCAATTTATATTGGGTTTCGGGGTGGTCGAGGTGAAAGCACCACTATTGGCGTGTTGCTGGTTTTGATGCCAAAAGCGATGCTGATACAATTAGCCGTCGCTGCCATGCCCTTTCTTGCCACTCGCAATGTCGTGTTTGCCAGCGCCTTCCTTTTCATTCCCCTACCGCTGGTGGTTTGGTTGCTTGGGCTGCCTGGGCTGTTCATCGCTTATAGCATTGCCCTCCCCTGCGTGGTCGGTCTCACTCATTTTCGCAGGACAAGGCAGATACCTCATCGCAGGGCAGCGAGAGGCGCATAGCCAGATAATCATATTTTGCCGAAAAAGGTCTTGACAAAGGGATAGATCCCAACTAAGAGCAGCAAAGCCACAGCGCCTAAAATAGCCCCTATCAGGTTAATCTCAGCGACCACAGTTCCATCTCCAAGGTGGCACAGCCGGAAAATGAGGCTGCCGATGAAGCCGCCGATCAAACATGCGGCAACGGCCTTGAGCCTGCCGGACGGTATTACTACTGGTGCCAGCTTCTTACCTATATATCTTATTGAGATGGCAATAGCAACGAGGAGTAAAAGGCCCAAAGCCCACATCTCGGACACCCTTGGCCCTTCTACTTTTCCTTTCTCCACAGAGCATGGGCAATTTTTAGAGTATCAATTATATATCCACAGGCATTAAAAGCTGGCTCGCGGTGAGCAGCGCTCACCGCTATGAGCAAGATATTATCGGAAACCCTCAAGGTTCCCACACGATGCACTATCACAATGTCATCGATGGCGAAATTGTCACGAGCCGCCTTCTCTATTTCCTCCAGCCTTTTGCTGATAGCCTCGTCATCGACGGCGAATTCTAAGCGCTCAATTTGCTTTTTGCCAGAGAAATTTCGCACTGTACCAACATATACCACTATCGCTCCGATTTGCGGCTTTTTCATTCCGGCAACGATCTCGTCTGCCGAAAAATCCCCTTTCCGTACTTCGATCATCTCTGGCACCACAAGTTAGCGGTTAACAGCTCACCCCAAAGGCGATGTAGGTGAGCTGTTAACCTTTGAT
>CAZMKJ010000003.1:21798-24795 GCA_964567075.1 uncultured Dehalococcoidia bacterium | reverse complement strand
AGCGCCTCCTCTACCTTCTCCTTGGGATACTCATAGTCCTCGAGCTTGCCCGTGAGGTACTCATCATAGGCGCCGAGGTCGAAGTGACCATGCCCGCTCAGGGCAATAAGAATGGCCTTTTTCTCCCCAGATTCCCGGCATTTGAGGGCTTCGTCGATTGCCACCCTAATGCAGTGTGCTGGCTCCGGCGCTGGAAGAATACCTTCGGCGCGGGCAAAGGTCACCGCAGCCTCAAAGATGGGCCTCTGATACAGAGCCGCTGCCTCCACGAACCCGAGACGATGGAGGTGACAGATAATGGGCGCCATGCCATGATAGCGCAAGCCGCCAGCATGGACCGGGGGCGGGACGAAGGTGTGGCCCAGGGTATACATCAGAGCTATGGGAGCCATCCCGGCGACATCACCATAGTCCCAGGCATAGGGTCCCTTGGTTACACTGGGGCAGGCTTGGGGCTCACAGCAGATGATGCGCAAATCTGGCGTTTTGCCTTCAATCTTACCCTTGACAAAGGGCAGGAAGACGCCGGCGAAGTTTGAGCCGCCTCCGATGCAGCCGACAAGGATGTCGGGATAGACATCGGCCATCTCCATCTGCTTCTTAGCCTCCTGCCCGACGATGGTCTGGTGCATCAAGACATGGTTGAGAACGCTGCCCAGGGAGTAGAAGGTATCATCACGGGTGCCGGCATCTTCCACCGCCTCGCTGATGGCAATGCCCAGGCTCCCAGTGCACTCGGGGTCTTCGGCCAAGATGCGGCGCCCGATCTCAGTGTCCTGGCTGGGGCTGGGCACACACTTAGCACCCCAGGTCTCCATCATCACTCGGCGATAGGGCTTCTGATAGTAGCTGACCTTGACCATATAAACCTTACATTCCAGGTCAAAGAACATGCAACCCATGGACAAGGCGCTGCCCCACTGCCCGGCGCCAGTCTCCGTGGTCAGGCGTTTAGCCCCTTCCTTCTTAGCATAGTATGCCTGGGCCACAGCAGTGTTTGGCTTATGGCTGCCGGCAGCGCTGACCCCTTCGTATTTGTAGAACATCTTTGCCGGGGTATCAAGCGCCTTCTCCAGCCGATAGGCGCGGATCAGTGGCGTCGGCCGCCACGTCCTATACACCTGCTGTATCTCTTCTGGGATTTCGATGTAGCGCTCTTTACTGAACTCCTGCCCATTGAGCTCCTCCGGGAACAAGGGAGGGGGTAAGCGTGTCGGCTCCTTGGTGCCTGGGTGAACCAGTGGCGGCAAGGGCACTGGCAGGTCCGCCTGAATGTTGTACCAGGCGGTGGGCATTTCCTTTTCTGTCAGAATGAACTTAGTCTGCATTTCTCCTCCTCATTTTTTTAGTTTGTAGGTTGGTTCTTGGTTCCTTTTGGCCCGGTCGGGGAACACTGCCATGACATAGTAAACATTTTATCACCTCCTTACTATCCTGCTATCGTTGTTCACCCCTTAGAACCAAAGCCTAATGCCTTCATCAGCTCCTCCTCGCCAAGCTTCTCCGGCCTAGTCCAGATGCCTTTGTCAAGCAGCTCCTTCTTCACTTTAGCGAAGATGTCGTCGATTTGGGCGTGCTTCTTTGGCGGCTCCTTCATCCAGAGGTTCTTGGGGAATATCCCTCCCCTGGCTTCTGCAGCCTCATAGATGAGCTTGTACTGCTCGACTCTAAGGTCTTTGAGGAAGTTCTGGAACTTGGACATCACCCTAAATTCACGGAGCCCTTCTATATCTAGTATGGCTGCACTGTATCCATCCCCAGCGGAAACACATTCGTGCAATATCCTCCCGTGATAGTCGATTATCATGCTTCTGGCGCCACCGACGTTAAAGGGCGCAGTGTAGTTCCAATCCTTTACCAGCCATGGGGCTGGATAGTAGTTGCCCAGGTTTGGGGCGACTACATAGCAGGTATTGAAGATAGCATGCGACCTATTCTGTACCACCCAGACATCGTTACTGGGCCCAACCCAGGGCTCAGGGTAAGCTGGCCGGTAGATTATCTCCGCGCCGTTCAGGGCTAGGGCCCTGGTTGCTTCAGGGTAGCTCCCGTCCATGCAGATTAGAGTTCCTATATTCCCCACTTCCGTGCGGGCTACTGGAAACAGAGCTTCAACGAGCTTCTGTGGGTCGTTTCCATGTATCTCTATAAATCTGTCCCAGATGTCGTGGGGGCAGGTTGAATGTTCCCTCTGGAAGACACAAGTCTTGTGATGCTTATGGATGACCTTCCCTGCAGGATCAATTATGAATGCCATGTTGAAGAAGCGGTCACCCTCAGGCCAGAGTTCTGGATCCCTGGCCTTGCTCTGGGCTATCAGATATATCCCAAATGTCTTGCATATCTCACCTAGAAGCTCGGTCTCCTCACCAGGAATATCTATCCACAGCTCTTTTGCCGCCTGAACGTGGTCCCAGTCAAATACCTCGTCGGTGAACCCGGTAAGAGCACCCTCACTGAGGGCTACCAGCTTTACTTGTCCTTCGAGTCCGCTAAGCCAGATGGCTGCTCCTGTAAGATTTGCAATATGCTCTATGTTTCTTTTGATGTCTGAACGCTTTTGAATACCCCAAAAGGTATTCTGCAGAGCTATACATACATACTGTTGCACTGTGCTGCCCCCTTTTCTAGAATGAGTTATTTACCTTTTGCTTTTCGGTGCCTTGAAGTGGTTCCACTCTTGCATTTTCACAATCCACTTTTTAGGTCACCTTAAGCAAGACTGGAAACTGTATGGTATTTTCTAAGCTCATCACTTTTGCTGGTAAGCTTTTTTGGCCCCCAAAGGGGCCACCATCTATTTAACATAATCAACATATTGATAACCTCCTTATTAAAAAAGCCTCCCACCCCTAAAGGGGCGTGAGGCTTCTTCCGCGGTGCCACCCTTTTTAGTTACCACCCTCGCGAATGATAACCATCTCTTTCAGGTACGGAGGTAACTCCTCGATACCCTAGGCCCTGATAACGGTGCCTCTCCGACAAAGCCTACTCAGC
>CAZMKJ010000003.1:10862-21698 GCA_964567075.1 uncultured Dehalococcoidia bacterium | reverse complement strand
CTCCTCGATACCCTAGGCCCTGATAACGGTGCCTCTCCGACAAAGCCTACTCAGCAATGCCTTTCGGTTTGTGGCTCCCAAGCCCATTCCGCCTTGGCGCTGGCATCAGCTCTCACCTTATCTGACTCTCTGTAGCCCCGCTTGAAGCGTACTCGCCTTGTTCGCGGCCTTTACCCTATGCAATTGTGGTCGGTAGTATAACAGAGAAATAGTATTTTGTCAATACCCTGAGAGCTAAGGAACATTGACAAGTGAGTCGAAAAAGGCCAAAATCTATCTTCGGTATCTCAACAACGGTGGGCTGGAACTATAGCCCTGCAGTATGACTTTGTGATGGAAGCGCTCTATATCATACTCATTGCCATGAGCCCCATAGCCGAGCTACGGGCGGCGATACCGCTGGGCATTATAGAATTCGGGCAGCCCTGGTATCTGGTTTTTCTACTGTCCCTCCTGGGGAATATGATCCCGGTCTTTTTTCTCCTGTGGCTACTTCCGCGGCTGTCAAGGCTCTTGACTTCCTTCCCTAATCCAGCAGGGCGCTTGTTAAATTGGCGGGCTGAGCGCCTGCGCACAACACAGGGAAACCGGTTCCAGAAGTACGGAGCTTTTATCCTTGTCCCTCTGGTGGCCGTGCCCTTGCCTTTTACCGGCGCTTGGACTGGATGCATAGCAGCGTGGGCGTTCGATATCCCCCCCAAGAAGGCATTGCCCTTAATCGCCCTTGGGGTGCTTCTTGCCGGCGTCATCGTCACCGCACTTACCATCGGCGGCATCAACGTGACGCATTGGTTTTAGAATGTCTGGGTATGCTATAATGAGTCTTTGAGATGGAGCGAGTAGCAATCATTGGACTTGGGCTTATGGGCGGTTCCCTGGGATTGGCGCTAAAACGAGCCGGGGTAGCTGAGATGGAGATTTCGGGCTTTAGCCGAAACCCAGCGACAGCCAGCAAAGCATTGAGCCTTGGTGTTATCGATAAAGCCGAAGCCGATCTCACCGCTGCGGTAGAAAGGGCCAGCATGGTCATCATCGCCACCCCGGTATTAGCTATCAGGGATATCTTGCAACAGATCGCGGCCCACTTGCCATCACAGTGCATCGTCACCGACACCGGGAGCACCAAGATGGAAGTCATGAAGTGGGCTCAGGATTTGCTGCCATCGACAGTGGACTTTATCGGTGGCCATCCCATGACCGGGAAGGAGATCTCCGGGCTCGATGGTGCTGAGGCTGAACTATTCAACGGCTGCATTTATTGCCTGACTCCGCAATCAAATGCAAGCTCAGAAGCAGTGCAATCGATGACCAAGTTGGTAAGGCTGGTAGGGGCAAACCCTCTCTTCATCGACCCGGCAGAGCATGATAACTTTGTGGCCGCGGTCAGCCACTTGCCCATGTTGCTGTCGGCGGCTCTGGTCTCCGCCACTGCCAATGATCCCTCATGGGCTGAGATGTCCAAGCTTGCCGCCACTGGCTATCGCGACATGTCTCGCCTTGCGCTGGGAGACCCTGAGATGAGCCGGGATATCTGCCTCACTAACCAAGTCAACATTGTCAACTGGATGGATCAGTATATCGAGGAATTGAGGAAATATCGCCGCCTGATATCGGAAGGTGGCGAGGAACTGATGGAGGCATTTCTTCGCGCTCAACAGGCACGCAGGAAATGGCTTCAAGAGCGTCAAGGCTAAAATGGAACAAAGGGTGAAGCAGAGCCGCGCCCTCAGGGGGGAGGTTGTGCCCCCGGGCGACAAGTCCATCTCCCACCGCGCCGCGATCCTGAACAGCATAGCCTTTGGCAGGGGCAGGATCAATAACTTCTCGCCTTCTGCTGATTTCCGGTCCACTGTCTCCTGTCTCAGGGCTCTGGGGGTGGAGATCGAGGATCAAGGGACCAGCGTTGCTGTTTTCGGCAAAGGGATGGAAGGTTTGACTGAGCCTGATGATGTGCTCGATGCCGGTAATAGCGGAACCACGATGCGCCTTCTCGCCGGGCTTGTTTCCGCCCAGCCCTTCCTCTCCATCATCACCGGAGATGAGTCGCTTCGCTCCCGACCCATGGATCGCCTGATCCAGCCCCTTCGACTTATGGGTGCCGATATCTGGGGCCGAGAGCACGGCTCTCGAGCCCCGCTGGTGATAAAAGGAGGCCAGCTCCATGGCATCCGATACCAACTCCCCGTCGCCAGCGCTCAGGTGAAATCAGCCATCCTGCTGGCAGGGCTCTTCGCCCAGCATGATACCACCATCGAGGAGCCGGCATTCAGCCGAGACCACACCGAGCGGATGCTGCAAGCGATGGGAGGTGAGATAGAAATCGAGGGCCGCAGGATAACTCTCTCACCAAGCCCCTTGTCTGCCATTGACCTTCACATCCCTGGTGACCTCAGCTCGGCTGCCTTCTGGCTTGTTGCGGGCACAATTCATCCCCACGCCGAGATCAAGATACGGGATGTCGGAGTCAATCCCAAGCGAAGCGGGATCATCGATGTGCTTAAGGCTATGGGGGCTGATCTCAGGGTGGAAAGCGAGCGAATGGAGGGTGGTGAGCCCATCGCCGATATCTCAATACAGTCCAGTTCTTTAGTCGGAACTCATGTTGCCGGTGAGCTTGTGCCCCGGCTTATCGATGAGATCCCAGTGCTTGCTGTAGCTGCCTGCATAGCCAAGGGGACAACAGTGATCCGTGACGCCCAGGAGCTGCGGGTAAAGGAGGCAGATAGGATCGCGACTACGGTGCAAGAGCTCTCCAAGTTTGGGGCCGAGATCGAGGAATTACCCGATGGCATGGTCATCCATGGCGAGAAGCGGCTTCGAGGCGCTGAGTGCCATAGTCACCAGGACCATCGTCTGGCCATGGCCCTGGGCGTAGCCGCGCTGGTCGCTGAGGGGGAAAGTGTGATCCACGGCGCCGAGGCAGTGAATTTCTCCTACCCTGGCTTTTGGCGCGATTTAGCGAGGCTGAGCAAATGAAGAGGGCAAATCAGCTCTTTATCGTCATCTCGGGACCATCAGGGGTGGGCAAGGATACCGTCCTGGCTAAGATGAAGCAGTCGAGACGCTTACTCCATTATGTGGTGACAGCAACCACTCGGCCACAGCGACCTGGGGAGAAAAACGGCTTGGACTATCATTTCGTCTCCGAAGAGCAGTTTAAGCGGATGATCGACACGGGACAGCTTCTGGAGTGGGCTAATGTGTACGACAATCTATATGGGGTGCCCAAACGCCAGATCCAGCAGGCGCTGGCCCAGGGGCTGGATGTGGTGGTCAAGGTAGATGTCCAAGGCGCGGCGACCATTAAAAACATCCTGCCTCAAGCCGTATTTATCTTCTTAACGCCCCCTTCCCTTGATGAATTGGAAAGACGGCTCAAGGAGCGAAAGACGGAATCAAGCGAGGAGCTTAAGCTACGAATGGAGACCACGAGAAGAGAAATAAACAGCCTGCCCATGTTTGATTATGTGGTAATCAATCATCAGGATCGCTTAGACTCAACCATCGCCCAGATTGATGCCATCATCAGCGCTGAAAAGTGCCGGGTGAAGCCGAGGATTATCGAGTTGTAATAGGAGGTGTTCAGGATGGGAGAGGAAGAGCAATTCGAGCGCATACCCCCAATCCGACCAGGGGAGGAGGTGCTGAGGAGAAGGAGGAGGCCGAGGAGAAGGCTGCGCATGGTGCCCAATATGCCCGCCTTTTTCAGATTCCTCGGCGACATAGTTCACCGGACACCTCTGATACCGATTCTATCCGTTCTCATCGTGGCGGTGCTGCTTCTGGCCCTGGCATTGTACCTGATCGAGCGCGGCGTGAATCCGCATATGAATACCTATGGCGAGGCGCTATGGTGGTGCGTCACCGGGATGCAGACCATGGGCTCCCCTGATCATCCGATAACCGCTGCAGGCAAGGTGGTCGGCGGACTTGGGATTCTGGTGACGACAGTAGGTTTTTTTGGCGTGATAATTGCCACTGTCACCGCCTACTTCATGCTGCCCAGGCGGCGCCCTTCCAGGGAGATCGTGGGTATTGTGCAATATAACCTGGAGAAACTGGATGATCTCTCCCTCGAGGAGCTAGAGATACTTAAAGAGACCACAGTGGGGCTTATCGACGCCAGGATAGAGCGAGTTAAGGAGACATCAAGCTGATAGCGGGGTAATTGTGCTGCCACAGCGCGAGCCTAAAGCAAGGTATATAAGCCAGATATTCACCAAGGTTGCCCATCGTTACGATCTGATGAACAGGCTTGCGACCTTTGGTCGCGATGGTGCTTGGCGTCGGGAGGCGGTCAGGATAGCGAGCCCTCCTGAGCATGGTAAGGCCCTCGATCTCGGCACCGGCACCGCAGACCTGGCGATTGAGATTGCGCCAACGGTGGATGCCGTGGTGGCTTTGGATTTCTGTCCCGAGATGATGTCTCGGGGCAAAGCCAAGGTAGCTAAGAAGGGGCTTGAGCAGAAAGTCAATTTCATCCTGGGCGACGCTGAGGAATTACCGTTTGCCAGCGATAGCTTTGACTGTGCCCTGGCTGGGTTTGCTTTGCGCAACATGACCAGTATCGCCCGATGTCTTGCTGAGATGCGCCGCGTAGTCAAACCAGGCGGGCGTGTTATCTCTCTGGAACTGATCATGCCGTCATCGCGTATGGTGCGAGCCTTCCATCAGCTCTATTTGTGGCGAATCATCCCCCTTCTTGGCCGCGTAGTGACACACGACAGCGAGGCCTATATTTATCTCCCCAAATCGATCTCCGATTTCCCCCGAGCTGAAGAGGTAAAAGCGATCATGGAGGGGGTCGGGTTCTATAAGGTCAGTTATAAGCTGCTCAATTTGGGGACAATTGCAATTTATGGCGGCGTGAAGTGAGGGCTAAGGCATGCCCTCGGGGCGCCTTTTCTTTCTCTTTTCCGCGATTTTGAGCCGCACCAGGGAGCGGCGCAAGGCAGCTTCGGCACGGGCCCTATCCACTTCAGCAGGACGGAGCTTGATGCTTTCCTCGGCACGGCGCTTTGCTTCCTCAGCCAGAGCGATATCGATTTCCTCAGCGCGCTCGGCGACATCGGCGAGCACTATCACCTTATCCCGGCGCACCTCTAGGAAGCCGCCGCTGACGAACATCGACGCCTCTACTCCTTCCTTCCTCACTCGGAGCTCGCCTGTCTGCAGCATGGTCATCAGCGGGGCGTGGTGGGGCAGAATTGCCAGCTCGCCCTCAATCCCGGGGGCGATGACCACATCCACCTCATCGGAATAGACCAGCTGCTCCGCAGTCACTATTTCAAACTTGAGCTTAGTCATTGATTCAACCCTTCTGCATCCTCGATGTATTCCCGATAGATTTTACACCATCCCCAGTTTCTCCGCTTGCTCTGCGGCCTCCTCTATGGGACCCACCATGTAGAATGCCTGCTCGGGGAGGTGATCCCATTTGCCCTCCAGTATCTCTTTGAAGCCGCGCACCGTCTCCTTGATCGGGACATACTTCCCCGATCTCCCGGTGAAGGTTTCGGCGACGGACATCGGCTGAGACAAAAACCGCTGGATCTTTCTGGCTCGAGCCACGGTGAGCTTGTCCTCCTCGGAGAGCTCCTCAATGCCCAAGATGGCGATGATGTCCTGAAGCTCCTTATATCGTTGCAATACCTGCTGCACCCCCCGCGCCACCCCATAGTGCTCCTGACCGACAACTCGGGGGTCTAAGATACGGGATGTGGAAGCCAGGGGGTCAACAGCGGGATATAACCCCATCTCGGCAATGGAGCGCTCCAGGGCGATGACAGCATCGAGGTGACCGAAGGTGGACACGATGCCAGGGTCGGTGTAGTCGTCAGCAGGGACATAAATCGCCTGGAAGGAGGTAATTGACCCCTTTTTGGTTGAGGTAATTCTCTCCTCTAACTCGCCCATATCGGTGGCTAAGGTTGGCTGATAGCCCACCGCTGACGGCATGCGACCCAAAAGAGCTGAGACCTCCATGCCGGCCAGGATATAACGATAAATGTTGTCGATGAAAATCAAAACGTCCTGTCCCTCTACATCTCGGAAGTACTCGGCCATGGTCAGCCCAGTGAGGCCGACGCGCACCCGGACCCCTGGGGGCTCATTCATTTGCCCGAAGACCAGGGCCGCTTTGTCGATGACACCAGAGGCCTTCATCTCCAGCCAGAGGTCATTGCCCTCTCGTGATCTCTCGCCGACACCGGCGAAGACGGAGATGCCACCATGCTGGATTGCGATGTTGTGAATTAGTTCCAGAATGATCACCGTCTTGCCCACGCCGGCACCGCCATAGGCCCCTACCTTCCCCCCTCTGGCAAATGGGGTGATGAGGTCAAGCACCTTAAGCCCGGTCTCCAGCATCGCGGTTGTGGTCTCCTGCTCCTGAAGTGAAGGGGGAGGACGATGGATAGGCCAGTGGTCTTCGGCGTCAACAGGACCGAGGTCATCAATTGGCTCGCCGAAGACATTGAACAAGCGCCCCAAGGTCGCCCGGCCCACGGGGACAGTAACAGGCACCCCGGTATCAATAGCCTCAGCGCCCCGCTCCAGGCCCTCAGTTGGGACTAAGGCTAAACAGCGGGCCCAATTGTTCCCGATGTGCTGCTGGACTTCGAGGATGAGCTTCTCCCCATCCTTGGGAATCTCGATGGCATTGTGCAGCGTCGGGAGCTCATCCGGTGGAAACTCGATATCGACCACAGTCCCGATCACCTGAGCTATTCGTCCCTTTGCCATGATAGCCTCCTAACTACTCAACCTAAAACGGTAGGAGAACGAGTAATATGCATTTGCCAATGCTTCCTCCTTATTCCAGCGCCGCCGCCCCGCCCACGATGTCCAGAAGCTCCTTGGTGATCATCTCCTGGCGCGCCTTGTTCAGGGTCAGGGTCAGGTCTTGGATCATATCGTTGGCGTTCTCGGTGGCAGCGCGCATGGCTACCATCCGGGCGGATTGCTCGCTGGCAATGGACTCCAGTATGGCATGATAAACCTGCATCTCAACATAGCGGGGCAAAAGCTGGGCCAGGACAAAGGCAGCGTTGGGCTCATAGATATACTCCACCGCTTCGCCTCGCTCTATCTTCGTCGGCTCGATAGGCAAAAGCTCCTGCAATATCGGTCTTTGCACCATGGTGGACACGAATTGGGCATAAACCAGATATACTTGATCGACGAAGCCATCGGTGTAGTCCTCGATGGCGATGCGGGAGATAGGCAAAGTATCGGCCAGGGAAGGGCGGTCTCCGATTTTGCTGAACTCGGCGCGGATGTCGCGACGGTGTCTGGTGAAGAAATCACGCCCCTTGCGCCCCACGGTGACCAAGGACACAGGAACACCCTGCTCTAAGAGAAAGCTCGCTGTATGCCGATTGATATTGGTGTTCAGGCCGCCACAGAGCCCGCGATCGGGGGTGATATGGATAATGCAGATCCGGTTTATCTCTCTTCGCTCCAGGAGGGGATGCAGCGTATCCTGGGGCTGGGCGGCGAGGTCAGCCAAGACCTCACGCATTTTCCGGGCATAGGGACGAGCTGCCAGCGCCGCAGCCTGAGCCCGCCTCATCTTGGAGGCGGCGATCATCTCCATGGCTTTGGTGATCTTGGCTGTGCTCTGGATGGAGCGAATGCGCCGCCGGATGATGCGAATGGGAACAGTCATTTTCTCTTTAGTAGGGCACGGTCTGCTTGAACTCTGAGATGGCTGCTTTCAGCGCCTCTTCAGTATCCGCACTTACTTCCTTCTCAGCAGCGATGCGGCTCCCGATCTCGGGGTGGCTCGTCTCCATGAACCTGTGGAAGGCATCTTCAAAGGCCCTGATCTGCTCCACCGGCACATCATCGAGGTAGCCATTGATCACGGTATAGAGGATCATCACCTGCTTCTCCAAAGGCATAGGCACATTCTGGGGCTGCTTCAACACCTCGGTGATCCGCTTCCCCCGCTCCAGCTGTGCCACCGTGGTCTTATCGAGCTCAGCGGTGCCGAATTGAGCGAAGGCGGCAAGCTCCCGGTACTGAGCCAAATCCAGCCGCAGCCGGCCAGCAACTTGCTTCATAGCTTTGGTCTGGGCTGCGCCGCCAACCCGGGACACGGAGAGTCCCACATTCATCGCCGGTCGAATACCGGCATTAAACAGATCGGTCTCGAGATAGATTTGACCATCGGTGATGGAGATGACATTGGTTGGGATATAGGCTGAGATATCGGCGGCTTGGGTCTCAATAATGGGCAGGGCGGTGAGCGAGCCGCCACCATGTTCCGGGGCATATTTCGCCGCTCGCTCCAGGAGCCGACTGTGGAGGTAGAAGATGTCGCCCGGATATGCCTCCCTGCCCGCGGGACGGCGCAGCAGAAGCGAGAGCTGGCGGTAAGCCCAAGCATGCTTTGTCAGGTCATCATAGATCACCAGGGCATCGCGCCCCTGGTCCATGAACTCCTCACCCATGGCGCAGGCAGCGTAGGGCGCCAGGTATTGCAGTGCTGCTGGATCTGAGGCATTAGCAGAAACGACAATGGTATGCTCCATAGCGCCATATTGCTCCAAGGTAGCCACCACTTGAGCCACCTTTGATGACTTCTGCCCGATGGCGACATAAATACAAGTGAGGTCGCCGTTCTTTTGATTAATGATGGTATCGATGCCGATAGCTGTTTTCCCTGTGGAGCGATCGCCGATGATGAGCTCTCGTTGCCCCCGTCCTATAGGAATCATGCTATCGATGGCTTTGATCCCGGTTTGCACCGGGGTATCCACCGGACGGCGCAGAGGGACATTGGGTGCCACCCATTCCACCGGGCGAGTCTTTTCATGCTTAATAGGCCCTTTGCCATCGAGGGGTTGTCCCAAGGGGTCGATTACTCGCCCGATAAGCCCATCCCCTACTGGGACCTCAACAATACGACCGGTGCAGCGCACCTCGTCGCCCTCTTTTATCTGAGAGTAGTCGCCGACGATGATGGCGCCAACGCTATCCTCTTCCAAGTTGAGGGCCAGCCCCATAGCGCCACCGTGGAATTCGAGGAGCTCATTGTATTTGGCTCCGGCCAGCCCGTGGATGCGGGCGATGCCATCGCCAACCTCAACCACAGTGCCAACATCAACTGCAGCTACCGTAGCTCCAAACTGCTCGATCTGCTGCCTGATGATGGCGGCGATGTCATGAGCTCGAACCATCTACCTCACCTCCGATATTTTTACCTGACCTCAACTAAGCTCTTGCGCAAAGAATCAAGCTTGCTCTTGGTGCTGCCGTCGATGAGCCGGTCGCCGATGCGGACAACGAAGCCGCCGACAACATTGGGGTCCACCTTAGTGCTGAGCATAATCCTTGTCCCTGTTAACCCAGCCAGGCGCTCCGAGAGTCTCTTCTTGTCCTCTTCATCTAAGGGGATTGCCGTAGTGACCTCGGCATGCTCCAAGCCCTGATAAGCATCAGCCAAACGCTGATACTCAGAGACGATCTGGTCGATTAACCTTAGCCTTCTCTTTGCTACTAAGAGGTAAACCAAATTCAAAGCGAGTTGACTGACTCCGGGAAGGCAGCGGCGTATCAATTCCATTTTCTCATCGAGGTGGACTTTGGGGCTTTCCAGGATTGCCATAAGCTGGGGCTGGCTCAAGGTGGTGGCAATGGTTTTCAGGTCCTCAAGCCACTTTTCAAGCTCACCCCGCTCTAAGGCGAGTTGAAAAACCGCCTGGGCATGCCTTTTGGCAGCAACACCCCTGGGCATAATCCTCCTATTTCTTTAAGGTAGAGCTCTCCTCCAGGACCTCCTCGATGAGTCGGCGATGTCGTTCTTTGTCCAGGGTCTCATTGATCACCTTCTCCGCAGCCAGAATGGCAAGGTCGGCAAACTCCTGGCGCAGTCTGTCAATGGCTTCATCTCTTTCCATCCCGATCTCAGCTCTGGCTCTGACGATGAGGGCTTCGGCCTCCCTTCTCGCCTCCTCCCGAGCTTCAGCTTTGAGCCTCTCACCCATCTCTGCTGCCTGGGCCAATACGAGCTGCCCATCCTTGCGCGCCTCGTCAAGCCTTCTCTGCACCTCTTCTTCAGCTCTGGCTGCTGCCTCTTTAGCCAATTCAGCTTGATCTACACCCTCTTTGATCCTCTTCGAGCGCTCATCGAGCATCTTCCTGATCGGCCTATAGCCGATGAAGTACAGGAGAACGAGAAGAAGACCGAAATTTATGATCTGCCCGAGCAAGCCCTGCCAGCTAATGCCAAGACCCATTTTGAGCCCCTTTCCTTTGCCATTGCCAGCTTGTCATAGTACAGTTAGCAGAACTGCTCCAATGACGGCTGCTGTGATAATGAACACGCCTACGATAGCCGCCGCAGCGAGGACTATCATGAAAAGCGGCACCCCTTCGTCTTGCATCACCATACTCCTTTTTGGATTTTAGGCGCCTATTCCCATAGCAAGGATAATCCCCACTATCAGGGCGTAAATGGCAACAGCTTCGGCAAAGGCGATGGCCAGAATCATGTTGGTCATGATCGGCCCCCTGGCCTCGGGGTTTCTGCCCAATGCCTGCATTGCTCCATAGCCCAAGATGCCAATTCCGAGCCCGGGTCCCAAGGCGCCCAAGCCGATAGCCAAAGCCGCAGCAAGGTACATCATCGATTTATCAGTTATTAACTCATCCGCGGCGAAAGCAACCTCAGGCGTCAGGGCAACTAAACCTATAGCCACCAATGCCACAGCAAGATATATCACCTTGCCTGTCATCTCTTACCCCCTTTCATAAACCACTTTACTCCAGCTCCTCCTCATGAGGCTTAACTGCCATTACGGCAAAGATTAAGGTGAGCCCACCGAAGAT
>CAZMKJ010000003.1:0-10762 GCA_964567075.1 uncultured Dehalococcoidia bacterium | reverse complement strand
CCTCATGAGGCTTAACTGCCATTACGGCAAAGATTAAGGTGAGCCCACCGAAGATAAGCGCCTGGACAAAGCCGAGGAGCATCTCCAGCCCATAGAAGGGAACGGCGACAACCCAAGGGATGAGAAAGGCAACCATAAGCAGTAGCACCATGCCCGCAGTCATGTTGCCGAAGAGACGGAAGGTGAAGCTGATGATGCGGATAAATTCGCTGAGCAGTTCCAGGGAACCGACGAACATATCTATGAACCCGGTGAAGAGCCCGCTGAGCGCAGCGCGGAACTTCCCCCTGACTAACTGGCCCAGGCTATGGAACAACTGACCAACCCGGAAAAACTTGCTCCCATAGCGGCGCAAGCCCAAAGCTCTGATGCCCACATACTCGACGAAGATAAAGGAGATGACGGCTAAGGCAAGGGGAAAGTTGATGTCGGTATTTGCTTTGCGCAGCAGGGGTTCCGTCACTATAAAACCGGTACTCTGTCCAAAGAAAGCCCCCCTGATGGGCTGGTCGGGTGTCCCATAGCCAATGGTATCGAAACCGGGGAGGAGCGAGAGGAGGGCAGCCATAATGACATAAAGGAAAATGGTGGCCACCACGGGGAAGAAGAGGCGGGCATGCTTTTCACCCGCCGCTCCCTCCACAAAATTGTATAGGGCCTCGTAGACCGTCTCCATCGCATTTTGCCATCCCCTGGGGATCAGCTTCATCTTGCGGGTGCCAAAGTAGAACATTGCCACCAACACTAAGATGCCAAGCCAGGAGGCAAGGAGGGTATTGGTGATGGGGAAGCCGCCGATATAGAAAATCGCATCAGCAGGAAGGACAACATGGGGCTCGGGGACGGGGAAGAAAAGCCCGCCCACAATAACCAGCACCAAGAGGACAAAGATAGCAATTATGATCTTAGTAGCGCAGCCGAGCCTGGGCACTATTTCTCTCCCCTATCCTTATCTCGTTCCTGCCTCAGAGCCGGGAGCAGCATGCGATAAACCCCAAAGAAAGCCAATAACAGGCCAAAGCCAAGCCCGACAAGGGTAAGTAACGGTCCGGTACCCGCTACCCGGTCAAGCCAGAATCCCACCCCTATACCTAAGGCAATACATATCGCAATGTACCAACCAACACCCACCAGCCTCAGCGCCGCCACCCATCTCTTCATCTCCCCACCTTGCTTGCTGGATTATATCATAAATCAGCACCCGTAGCCAATCTCGTCACATTAAAAAACCCAGCCGAGAACGGCGGGGCATTTTCCATTTTCCACTCAAAGCACCATTTACTTTTCGGTGAAAAGCTGGGAGATATCTCCCTTGAAATCCCGTAACAGGTTATGTATATCTAATACATCATCGATCCCTACTGCCTCCCCCTGGGCAAACTTAGCCAGCTCCTCCTCAGTAAGATCAGTGATGACCTCGGTCGGTGTGCCTTCTTTGACCACAGCAGCTACCAAGCCGTGGGTGCCACAGGCAGGGCAAAAGACGCTAATAAACCAAAGGTCACCTTGATGCCCGAGGACATTGACATTTTTGGCTTCATAATGGCGGCTGCAAACGCTGCACTTAATGGTGGAGAGCAGCCGCCGCAAAAATGCTTCTCTCATGATTCGCCTTTATCCAAATCTTCAAGGTTCAAGCTATCAATGAACTCGCGAAAAGCCGACAGTCGTTCTAATTCCTCCTTACTGATCTTGCCTGCAGCTGCTGGCTTAGGCTTGCCGGTCTCCCGATCAATGACAATCCCTGCTTTATCCAACACCGACTCCGCAGCATAAATCGGAGCTTTGGCCCTTACTGCAAGAGCCATAGCATCGCTCGGCCGAGAGTCGATCTCTATTTGCTTGCCATTGACGTCGAGAATAACCTTAGCATAGAAGGTGTCATTATGGAGGTCGCAGACAATGATCGAGCTGACCAAGGCCCCGAGGGCAGTGATAACGGAATCCAGCAGGTCATGGGTGAGCGGCCGGGGTACATCAACCCCCTGAAGCTTAATCGCTATGGCATCAGCTTCAGCAGGACCAATCCAGATGGGAAGATAACGCTCAGCCCCCTTCTCTCTCAAAATCACCACCCGCTGATAATTCATCATGCTCACCCGGATGCTTTCGATGCTCATCTCCACCATGTCACACCCCTCAGCATCGAATTTACCACACATCATATTCGCTGTCAACCTAAATTTGCCCTTGACGCCCCCCGGAATCGCTGCTAATATCAACGCAAATGGGTTTCATGGACAAGCTGCTAACAGCATCTCGTGACCATAGAAGTCTACTCTGTGTCGGGCTCGATCCCGATCCCGGGCTGATGCCCAAAATCGATGTCCTCCAGTTTAACCGAGACATCATCGATGCCACAAAGGACTTGGTGTGCGCCTATAAACCCAATCTTGCTTTCTACCAGGCTTTGGGGGTTGAGGGGCTTATTGCTATGGAAAAGACGCGGCAATACATTCCCCAGGAGATCCCAGTCATCGCTGATGCTAAGCACGGTGACATTGGGAATAGCGCTCGACAATATGCTAAAGCGATATTCGATACCTTTGGCTTTGATGCCGTCACCGTCAACCCCTATCTCGGCTATGACTCTCTGGAGCCATTCATCAACCGCAGTGAGAGGGGGATTTTTGTTCTTTGTAAGACATCAAACGTAGGCGCTTCCGATTTTCAAGACCTGGGCTGCCTTGAGCCGAGAACAAGCCATGCCGCTCCCCTATTCCAGTTGGTGGCGTTGAAGGCCAAGGAATGGAATGTCTATGGCAATGTAGGCTTGGTAGTTGGGGCTACCCATGCCGAGGCATTGAGAACAGTTCGAGAGCTTTGCCCCGAGATGGTTCTGCTCATCCCCGGCATCGGAGCTCAAGGGGGTGACCTGGCTTCAGCAGTGAGATGGGGGGTTGATGCCCAGGGACAAAAGGCCATCATCTGCTGCTCAAGACAAATCCTCTACGCTTCAAAAGGGGAGGATTTCGCCCTGGCGGCACGTGAGGAAGCCTTAAGAATCCGCGACCAGATTAACCAGCATTTGGCAGCGCTATGGAGATAAGTCTTGGTGACGTCGTTCGCTTGCGCAAGAAACACCCGTGTGGCAGCAACCAGTGGCAGGTACTCAGGGTGGGTGCTGACATCAGGATAAAATGCCTGGGCTGCGGGCGAACGGTGCTTCTTGAGCGCCACGCTTTTGAGCGCCAGGTAAAGGCATTTGTTTCTCGGGGCGAGCTTTCCCTGGACATTGACAATTTGCCGCCCTCGGTTTAGAATTCTAACGGTGTATGTGTTGGGGAGCGGCGTCCTTTGTCTCCGCCCGACAGGGAGTATACTTTGCTTCGATTCTTGATGCCCAAAGAAGCGAAATTCTATGACTTCTTTGAACAGGACGTGGCTAATTTGGTCACGGCGGCTAAGGAGCTCATGGACTTCTTCGAAGACTATAATGATGTCGAAACCAAGGTATTGCGGTTTATCGAACTGGAGCACGAAGGGGATGCCATCACCCACCAGATCATAGGGCAATTGCATCGTACCTTTGTCACCCCTCTCGACCGGGAGGATATCGCTCTCCTCGCTAATAGCCTGGACGATTTCATGGATTGTATCGAAGGTGCTGCCAGGACCGCCGTTCTTTATCGCATTGCTCAACCTACGGCAAGAGCCCGTGAGTTAGCAGCTATCATAGTTAATGTAACCAGCGAGCTTAATAAAGCGATCCCCCGCCTGCGGCACCGCAACCAGTTCAAGCAGATCATAGAGCATTGCGTCGAGGTCAATCGGCTGGAGAACGAGGCTGATAATATCCACCACGCCGCCTTAGCCGAGCTATTCGATAATGAGACAGATATCACCGGGATCATCAAATGGCGCGAGATCTACGAGCTGCTGGAAAGCGCCGTTGACCGAGGTGAGGATATAGCCAACATCCTCGAGGGCATAGTGATAAAGCATGCCTGATTCCCTTCCGCTCCTTATCACCATCTTCGTCATCGCTATCGGCTTCGCTATCGTTAATGGCGTTAACGATGCGGCCAATGCTATCGCCACTGTAATCAGCACCCGCGTCCTTTCTCCCCGTGTTGCTATTGGGATGGCTGCCGTGCTCAACCTTGCCGGCGCGGCAACGGGCACGGCGGTGGCGCTGACCATCGGCAAGGGGATCATCGACACACAAGAATTAGGGATGGGGGTATTGATCGCCGCCCTGCTCTCAGTTATTATCTGGACTTTGTTCGCTACTTATTTGGGGTTGCCGGTAAGCCTGAGCCATGGTTTGGTGGCTGGGCTGGTGGGAGCTGGAATAGCTATCGCCGGTAGCGGTGTCATCATCTGGAGCGGTTTTGGCAAGGTGCTCTCTGCAGTGGCTTCCGCCCCTATCATGGGCTTTCTGGGCGGGCTTTTAGTGATGACTGCGCTGTTGTGGGGCTTGCGCAGAAGAGCACCGACCAGAGTCCGTGGCATTTTCGGCAAGCTGCAGATCCTCTCCGCTGCTTTCATGGCCTACGCCCACGGCAAGAACGATGGCCAGATGCCGATAGGCGTTATGATTATGGCATTGGTGATTTATTCAGGGCGATCTGACTACTGGGATAATATCCCTTGGGGCATAATAATCGCTTGCGCCTCGGCTATCTCACTGGGCACTGCCATCGGCGGCTGGCGAGTCATCAGGACTGTGGGCATGAGAATCACCAAGCTCGACCCAGTCCATGGCTTTGCTGCTGAGAGCAGTGCTGCTGCTGTCATTGAGCTGGCATCGTGGTTGGGCATCCCGGTGAGCACCACTCACTGCATAAGCTCATCGATCATGGGGGTGGGAGCGACTAAACGCCTTTCTGCTGTCCGCTGGGGAGTAGCTGGTAATATCGTAATGGCCTGGATCTTGACCTTCCCCATCTGCGGCGCTTTGGGCTGGCTTCTGGGTAAGCTTTTTGGTTTATTTTAATATCTCAGCCAATCTAACTTATTCTTCAGTTCTTGGTTAATCAAAAATTGCATCCCGAAAAGGTAGAGCTACTGTGACGTTGACGACCGGCATTATAGTCGTATAATAAATTGTGAAATGGCGTGATATGACGTGGGCGCCAATTCTCCGCCAAGGGCCAGGGGAGTTATTCGTTCTATCTGAGCTCAGAAAGAGGATAGGAGATGGCTTCAAAGGACAGAACTCAAGAACTGCTGAAAGCGCTCAGTGATGCGGTCGTGGCCTATGATGAGGAAGCTGTCGCAGAGCTGAGCAAAGTCATCTTGGAAGAAGGTATAGATCCCTTGGATGCGATCACGAAGGGCTTGGCTGCTGGAATGGAGAAAGTAGGGGAGCTATATGCTAACCAGGTGTATTTTGTCCCTGAACTTCTATTGTGTTCCGATGCGCTATATGCCGGGCTGGACATCCTAAAGCCACACGTTAAAACCGAGGAACAAGAGGCGACACTAAAGATAGTAATTGGGACTGTTGAGGGTGATATTCACGATATTGGCAAAAACTTAGTTAAGATGATGTTTGAGGCTACAGGCTGGACTGTCTATGACCTGGGAAGGGACGTGAAGCTTGGCAGGTTCGTAGAAGAGCAAGAAAGGACCAATTCTGATGTTGTCGCCCTTTCTGCGCTAATGACCACCAGTATGCTGGCCATGCCAAAAGTCGTGGAGATGATTAAGGCGCGCAATCCCAACGTAGCCATCATAGTGGGTGGAGCCCCGCTAACGCGAGATGTAGCCAAGCTCTATGGCGCTGACGGATACGCTGAGAGTGCCACGAACGCAGTTCAGGAAGTGATCAACACGATCGGCCGGCTGAGAGAAATGCGGGCAAAATAGACCACAAATGGCAAAAGAAGGGTGAAATGGCGCAGACACCAAAGCAGGATAGGATGACCCCAGCGGAGCGGATGCGCGCCCTGCTTGCAGGACAGCCGATAGATCGAGTCCCCTTCTTCCCCTTCACTCGTGGCTTTTGCGCCAGGAATGTCGGCTATCCGCTGGAGAGCTTTTATACAGACCCAGAGAAGAGCTTCTGGGCCCAGGTATGGACCCAGGAGATGTACGGCTATGACGGCAGCCCCGCGATTGGCTACGCTGCCTATGGGGCTTGGGAGTTCGGGGGCGAGGTTAGATTCCCCAGTAGCCAATGGGAGCAGGCCCCGATCATTACCCGCTTTCCCGTGCAGTCGGAGCAGGATGTCTGGGACTTGAGATTGCCCGATGTGAAAACGGCTGGCATGCTCCCCATGATGATGCAGTTCTCCAAGCTGCAGCAGGAGTTTGGCACATCAATCAATGTCACTTGTGGCAGCCCTTTCACTCGAGCGGGAAATATGTGCGGGATAGACATGGTATGTCGCTGGATGGTAAAGAAGCCAGAGCTTGCCCATAGGCTTCTGCGGCTGGCCACTGACCATGGCGTGGAGGTGGTGCAGTATTGGGTCGATATCTTTGGCGCAGAGCGCGTTACTGCCCGCACTTCAACGCCTGCCGAGGCCAATCAGGTCATCTCGCCGAGCCAGTTTGAGGAGTTCGCCTTTCCCTATCACAAAGAGCTCCACGAGAAGCTGTTGGCCATGGGAGTCAAGCGCTTCCACTGCCATATCTGTGGTGAGCATAACCTGAACCTGCCGTACCTGGCTCAGATTCCGATGGGCGACTGCGGCATCCTCAGCTTCGGCCACGAGGTCGACCTTGAGACGGCTGCCAGTTATTTCCCCAATCACATCATCGCCGGCAACGTCGAGCCTCAGGTTATTCAGAACGGGACGCCTCAGCAGGTCTATGAGCTGTGCCGGATAGCTATCGAGAAGGGGAAAAAGGCACCCGGGGGCTATGTGCTAATGGCTGGCTGCGAGCTTCCGGTGATGGCACCGCCGTATAACATATATGTGATGAAGAAGGCAGTCGACGAATTCGGTTGGTACGATTATTAGCCCATTAATAACGGCTTGAGTAGCTATGGAGCGCGTGACCGCGTTACTGAATCGGCAACCAGTAGATCGGGTCCCCTTGTTTCCATTCATCCTTGGGTTTTGTGCCAGAAACGTAGGCTACCCCATTGCCACTATTTATAACGATGCGGAGAAAAGCTTCTGGGCGCAGGTATGGACCCAGGAGATGTATGGCTATGACGGCTATCCGCAGTATGGTTATGCTTCCTACGGCACATTTGAGTTTGGCGGAGAGATTAAATTGCCAGATAGCGAATGGGAGCAAGCTCCATCACATAGTCGCTCCCCCGTGCAGTCCGAGGAGGATGTGCAAAGATTGAAGTTACCTGATGTGGAAACGGCGGGGATGATCCCGGTGGCGATGCAGTTCTCCCAGCTGCAGGAGAAATTGGACCTTCCTATCACACTCACTGTGGGAGGTGCCTTCACCATCGCCGGAAATATCTGTCAAGTAGATAGGCTCTGCCGCTGGATGATAAAGAAACCCGAGGTCGCCCATAGGGTTCTGCGTCTGGCTGCTGATCACATCTTGGATGTAGCGCGGTATTGGGCTCAGAGGTTCGGCGGAGAGCGCGTTATTGTCTCCCTCTGGGAACCATTAGCAGCTAATCAAATCATCTCGCCAAATCAGTTTGAGGAATTTGTCCTACCCTATGAAAAGGAACTCCATGAGAAGATATTAGCTATGGGCGTCAAACACATCCTCTGCCACATCTGCGGCGACCATAACTTGAACCTGCCATATTGGGTACAGGTCCCAATGGGAAACCCTGGCATCGTTAGCTTCGGACGTGAGGTTGATCTCCATACAGCTATAAAGTATTTTGGGGACACTTGTATTATAGCTGGCAATGTCGAGCCACAGGTTATTCAGAGCGGGACGCCCCAGCAGGTCTACGAGCTCTGCAAGCAAGCTATTGAGAAGGGAAAGAAAGCGCCTCGTGGCTATATCTTAATGGCAGGCTGTGAAGTCCCACCCATGGCGCCTCCCTATAATGTCTACATGATGAAGAAGGCGGTCGAGGACTTCGGCTGGTATGAAAAGTGATGCAATGCCGGCGGCAGGCGCTGCTGGCTCCACGCTTTACTCGGACAGACTCCCGGTAGATTAACCCTCAGCTCGGGTTAGATGATAATCTCGGATTTCAAAGTGCTCTGTCCCCTGAGGAAGACTATCGCCACCCGGCTGCCCAAGGTTAATGCTGAGAGCGCATTTTCCAGGTCGTCTGCGTTGTGGATAGGCCGGAAATTGACCTCGGTGACGATGTCACCCTGTCTAAGGCCCGCCTTCTCGCCTAAAGAGGAGGGAGCAACCTTACCGATGAATGCCCCGAACACTGGAACAAGGCCAAACCTCTGGGCAACCTTGCTGGCATCGGCTATCTGTAGTCCAAAGTGAGGGCGCTCACTCTTGCCGCTATCGGCCAGCAGCTGCTCCAATCGAGCACGATCGAAGCCAACAACCACCTGGTCACCGACGGTGATCACGGGGACCCCCATTTGCCCAGATTTACGAATCATCTCGTCAGCGGCAGCTTTATCCCGAGATACATCGTGCTCGGTGAATTTCACCCCTCGCTGGGAGAGGAACTCTTTCACCTGATGACAGTAGGGGCATGTAGGTGTGGTATAAACGACAACGTTCATCCCATCTCCTCCTATGCCGCCCGCAGGCTGGCTAATTCCTGAAATAGCTCCCGCTCTTTAGCTGAAAGCTGCTGGGGCAGTACTACCTTGACCTCGGCATAGAGGTCACCCCGACCATTGGGCTCCCCGAGCCTGGACATCCCCTTCCCCTTTAAGCGGAACACCTTGCCATTCTGGGTCTCCGGCGGGATCTTCAGCACCACCCTGCCGTTGAGGGTGGGCACCTGAAGCTCCCCTCCCAGCATGGCAGTGGTCAAAGGGACAGATAGCTTGAGATGTAGGTCATCACCCCTGCGCTCAAAGAGGTGGTGAGGACTGATACGGATGATGAGATATAGATCACCCGCAGGGCCTCTGCCAACCCCGGGTGCTCCCTGACCTGCCAGGCGCACTCTGGAGCCTTCGTTTACCCCTGGGGGGATCCTGGCCTCGAGACGGTGCGGCTTGCCGCTGGCGTCGCTCATCTGAATCAGCCTTGTCGTGCCGCTGAAAGCCTCCTCCAGAGTCACCTCCACCAGCTGCTCGATGTCCCGGCCCCTTCGGGATGCAGCGCGATGTCCGGTGTCAACTCCCATGCCAGGGTCGCCAAAAAAGGTGTAAAAGAAGTTGGAGAAGCCGCCCGATGCGCCAAAGAGGTTCTGCATCTCCTCCTCGGTGAGGGTTCGGTACTGATAGCGAGTGTTTCCGCCCTCGCCTGGATCAAAGCCGAACTGGCTCCAGTCGAAGGGCTGGCCCTGGGCTTGGCCACCTTGCCGCTGCCACTCATCATAGTGCTTCCAGTTGGCCCCCAGCTGGTCATACCGCTTGCGCTTTTCCGGATCGCCCAGCACCTCATAGGCCTCGTTGATCTCCTTGAACTTGGCCTCGGCCTCTTTGCTACCCTGGTTGACATCGGGGTGGTATTTTCGGGCCAGGCGGCGGTAGGCCTGCTTTAGCTCTTTAGCCGTGGCCTTCTTGTCCACACCCATTATCTTGTAGTAGTCCTTGTATTCCATCGTTGCTGTCCCTCAGTGCCACTTTACGGCCAGGGGCAGGAGCAATGCCCCCGCCCCTGGTCAAAAGTACCGGATACCAGGTTACACCTCTCGAAATTCACCTTCCACAGTCCCGCCGCCATCGGTGTCCTGGCGCTCGCCGTCGGGGTGGGCTCCGCTCCCGGCATGGCTATACACCGCTTGGCCGACACGCTGCAACACAGCCTCAAGCTCCTCCATTGCTCTCTTGACCTGATAGCTATCGCCGCTCTGGAGCGCCGAGCGTAGCGCCGCCACCTTGCCTTCGGCCTCGCTTCTGAGGTCGGCAGGCACTCTGTCTCCGACCTCGCGTAAGGTCTTCTCTGTAGTATAGGCCAGGTTATCAGCGTGGTTTCTGGTCTCCACTTCTTCACGCCGGCGGCGATCCTCCTCAGCATGGAGTTCCGCCTCCCGCACCATGCGCTCGACCTCCTCTTTGGACAGGCCGGAGCTGGCGGTGATGGTTATCTTCTGCTCCCTGCCGGTTCCCTTATCACGGGCCGAGACATTGAGAATGCCATTGGCGTCGATGTCGAAGGTAACCTCGATCTGAGGCAGCCCCCTCGGCGCCGGCAGGATGCCATCGAGCATGAAGCGCCCGATGGTCTTGTTCTCAGCCGCCATCGGTCGCTCCCCCTGGAGCACATGGACATCCACGCTGGGCTGGTTATCCGCAGCCGTGGTGAAGACCTCGCTCTTCTGCGTAGGGATGGTGGTGTTTCTGGTGATAAGCGGTGTCATCACTCGACCCAGGGTCTCGATGCCCAGAGTCAGTGGGGTCACGTCCAGCAGCAGCACATCCTTGACCTCTCCCTTGAGCACCCCGGCCTGGATGGCAGCTCCTATGGCCACCACCTCGTCAGGGTCGACGCCCTTACGGGGCTCCTTGCCGAAAAGCTCTTTTACCTTCTCCACCACAGCGGGCATCCTGGTCTGGCCGCCAACCAGTATCACCTCGTCGAGGCCACCGGGCTCAAGCCCGGCATCGGTCAGGGCCTGCTTCACCGGCGCCACCGTCTTTTCGATAAGGTCGGCCACCAGTTGCTCCAGTTTGTCCCGGGTGAAGGTCATGGTCAGGTGCTTAGGGCCGTTTGAGTCAGCGGTGATGAACGGCAGGTTGATCTCCGTCTGCATCACAGTGGAGAGTTCGCACTTGGCCTTCTCCGCCGC
>CAZMKJ010000002.1:25305-38381 GCA_964567075.1 uncultured Dehalococcoidia bacterium | reverse complement strand
GGGTTTGCCTTGCCTCCCGAGGTTAAGTTATAATTAGTAGCCGATGCCCAAGCCAGCAACTATTGCCATAGATGGTCCCGGGGCTGTGGGCAAAAGCGCCATCGGCAGCCTCTTGGCCCAGAGGCTTGGCTATCGCTTCCTGGATACCGGGGCGATGTATCGAGCCTTGACCTGGCTGGCACTCAAGCTTGGGATCGATTTAGAGGATGAAAAGGCGCTTGAGGAACTGGCGCTCGGGGCCAGTATAGAGCTTGCCGCAGAGGCAGTGATGGTTGCCGGTCGCGATGTCACCGGTGACATCCGCGGTGAAGAGGTGGAAAGAGGGGTTTCCTTGGTAGCAAAGGTAGCTGGCGTCCGCCGGGCACTGGTCGCTCAACAACGGCAAATGGCACAAGGAGGGCGGGTGGTCGTGGCTGGGCGCGACATCGGCACTGTAGTTTTGCCCCATGCCGAACTCAAGCTCTACCTTGCTGCCTCCGCTGAGGAGAGGGCCCATCGCCGCTATCTGGAGTTAGTCCAGCGAGGGGAGGAGGCAAATTATGAACAAGTCCTCGCTGAGCTAAAGCGGCGAGATAAGATCGATAGCGAGCGGGCGTTGGCCCCACTTCAGCCAGCTCCAGATGCCAAGATCATCGATACTGATGGACTCAATATAGAGCAGGTATTAGCTGAAATAATGGGCATAATCGGGGGCTGCTGATGCCGTTATTTTATTACACCGCTACCACCACCATGAAGGCGCTACTCTTGACCTTTAGCCAGTGGCGAGTCTACGGCCGGGAGAACATCCCCCTGAAGGGGCCTCTAATTGTGGCTGCTAACCATCTCAACCTGGCCGACCCCCCGCTCCTTAGCGCCAGCATCCCGAGAAGGATTGTGTTCATGGTCAAACATGAGTTCTATCACTCAGTTCGAGGAGCTCGCTTCATCCGAGCCTTTGGTGCCTTTCCAGTCCACCGGGGTGAAATGGATCGTGAGGCGCTACGCCAGGCGATGAGGGTGTTGGAGCAGGGTTTGGTATTGGGAATGTTCCCTGAGGGCACCAGAAGCCCCAACGCTCAGCTGCAGCAAGCCCATCTCGGCACAGCCCTGATTGCCCTGCGCTCCGGAGCTCCTATCCTCCCCGTGGGCATCAACGGCACCGAGACGGTTAAGGGCGTCAAAGAGGTTGTTTTCGGCCATCCCCATATCACTGTGACCATTGGCCAGCCCTTCTTCTTACCGACCAACGAGGACAAGGTGAACAGCGCGCAACTAAAGGAGCTAACCGACCTCATCATGAGCCGCATCGCTGAACTCCTGCCGGAAAGCTATCGAGGTGTCTATGGAGATCAAAAAGGCTGGTGATTTGGGCTTTTGCTTTGGCGTCATCAGAGCTATCGAGATAGTGGAAGAGGCAGCCCGAAAACAAGGCCCGCTGCAGACTCTGGGTCCTATCGTCCACAATCGGCAGGTGGTGGAAGGGCTTAAGGCTAAGGGCATCGAAGTTGCCTCGGGGTTGCACGACATCGATAGCGAGATAGTGGCTATCACCTCTCACGGCATAGCACCTCAGGTTGTTGACATGCTTAAGTCGCGAGGGCTTAAGCTGATCGATGCCACCTGTCCCCTGGTGCAAAGAGCTCAGCGGGCAGCGCGGAGATTAGCTGCGGCTGGTTTTTTTGTCTTGGTCTTCGGCGATAGCGCCCATCCCGAGGTTCAGGGGATACTGGGCTGGGCGGGGGACAACGCCCTGGCCACTCTCGAGGCTCCAAAGCTGGAAAGGCTCCCTCGCCAGGTGGGCGTCCTGTCCCAGACCACTCAAAGCGCGGCCCACTTTGCCCGTTTCCTACAGCAGCTCATCACCTCGGGAATAGCTCCGCTCTCTGAGCTACGCATCGTCAACACCATCTGCGAGGTCACCACAAGGAGACAGCAAGCAGCCTTAGAGCTGGCAAGAGGAGTGGATTTAATGCTGGTGATCGGGGGGCGGCATAGCGCCAACACCAGGCATCTCGCTGAGAGCTGTGTTGCCGCAGGGGTTGAAACCCATCACGTGGAGACTGTAGCCGAACTTGACCCCGCTTGGCTTGTCAATCGGCACCGCATTGGGGTCACCGCTGGGGCTTCAACCCCGGAGCAGATCATAGATGAGGTGATTATCAAGCTCGAGGAGATGGCGCAGAATTAATGACAGCGGTCATGTTGTGTTATAATAACTCTGGGGCCATCTATCAAAAACAAGGAGGACTTGGTGGGGGCAACAAAATTCATCGTTTGGTTTGAGAATGTAGATAAAGGGGATTTAGCCCTTGTTGGCGGAAAGGGAGCCAACTTAGGTGAGATGGTCAACGCTGCCATCCCTGTGCCACCAGGCTTTATCGTCACTGTAGATGGGTACTTCCATTTTCTGGAGAAGGCTGACTTAAGGGGTGAAATCGAGCGCCTTCTCACCCCCTTAGACCCCAATGATAGTCAGCTACTGCAGAAGGTGTCAGCGAAAATCAAGGAGGTTATTCTCACCGCGGAGATGCCCAGGGAGATAGCACAGGAGATAGAGGACGCCTACGCCAAATTAGGTGGGTTTGTGGCAGTACGCTCCTCAGCCACTGCCGAGGACCTGGCTGAGGCCTCGTTCGCCGGGCAACAGCGCACCTTTCTCGATATCCAGGGCGAGGACGAGGTAGTTCGGGCAGTCCAGGGCTGTTGGGCTTCCCTTTTCGAGTCCAGAGCCATATTCTATAGATCTAACCAGGGATTGGACCATCTTGGAGTTGGCATCGCGGTCCCGGTGCAGAGGATGGTGCAATCAGAGGCATCTGGGGTTCTGTTCACCCTGGAGCCGGTGACTAACGAGGACAATGTGGTCATTGAGGCCGTTTATGGCTTGGGCGAGGCTGTTGTCTCCGGGGAAGTAACACCGGATATGTATACTGTGGATAAGCGGGATTTCACCATCCTCGATAAAGTGATCGTCAAACAGGAAAAGAAGCTGGTGAGGCGCCCGGAAAAAGTGGGAAGCATCGAGGCGAAGGATATCTGGGTGCCGGTGCCTGAGAGCGAACAAGAGAAGCAGAAATTGACTGACGCCGATATCGTCCACCTGGCCAAACTGGGCGTTCAGATCGAGGAGCATTACAAATTTCCCCAGGATATCGAGTGGGCTAAGGAACCGGGGGCACTATACATCGTTCAAACCCGCCCCGTGACCGCGATAAAGCGGGCTGAGGAAATGGCCCCCGCTGAGGAGATGCTCGAGGCCCAGCTTCTGCTCACTGGCTCACCGGCAAGCCCGGGGGTTGGTGCCGGCCCTGTAAGGATCGTCCTCGACCCCTCCCAGATAAATGAGGTGAAAGAGGGTGATGTCTTGGTGGCTAAAATGACTGCCCCCGATTACGTTCCTGCGATGAAGCGAGCAGCGGCCATCGTCACCGACCTCGGGGGTAGAACCTGTCATGCCGCCATCGTGAGCCGGGAGCTTGGGGTTCCCTGCGTTGTCGGGGCGGGGAAGGCAACAACCATCTTGAACAACGGTCAGGAGATCACTGTAGATGGCTCTCAGGGGAAGGTATATGCCGGGATTTTAGCCCCTTTGCTTAAGGCCAAAGAAGTGAGCATCGGGGCTGATATCGAGACCAGAACCAAGGTTTATGTCAATTTGGCTGACCCCGAGCTTGCTGAGGCAGTAGCGGCACGCAATGTCGATGGCGTCGGGCTGCTGCGGGCTGAATTCATGATCGCCCAAATTGGGGAACACCCCAGCTACATGCTGGCTCAGAGAAGAGGAGAGGAATTCACCCAAAAGCTGGCTCAGGGTCTGACCATCTTCGCCAAGGCTTTCCATCCCCGGCCGGTGGTCTACCGCACCACAGATTTCAAGACCAATGAGTACCGAAATCTCAAGGGCGGGGAGCAGTATGAGGAGCAGGAGGAGAACCCGATGCTCGGCTACAGGGGCTGCTCCCGATATCTCAAGGACATCGAAACCTTCGAGCTGGAATTAGAGGCGATCAAGAGAGTGAGAAAGGAATACAAAAACCTCTGGGTCATGATCCCGTTTGTCCGCACTGTGGAAGAGATGGCCGGGGCGAAGAGGGTATTGGAGGATCACGGGCTCAGGCAAAATGAGGAGTTCAAACTGTGGATGATGGCTGAGGTCCCATCCAATGTCTTCCTCCTCGATGAGTTCATCGATGTGGGAATTGATGGCATCTCCATCGGCTCCAATGACCTTACTCAGCTCGTCCTGGGGGTGGACCGAGATAGCCCCATGTTTGGCGAGGAATTCGATGAGCGCAATGAGGCGGTGCTTATCGCTCTGGAGCGATTGATCACGGGAGGGATCAAAAGGGGAGTTACCGTCTCCATTTGCGGTCAAGCGCCCTCAGTCTATCCTGAGCTCACGGCGAAGCTGGTGGAGTGGAACATAACCTCAGTCTCGGTGAGCCCAGATGCCATTGAGAGCACCAGGGAGATCATCGCCGCCGTGGAGAGGAGGCTGGCTGAAGTAAGGGATGAGGCTGAGGGGTGAAGTACGCCGTCGTTTAGAGCAAAGGGAGGAAAGCCTTTCGCCGTATGCGGCGAAGAGCCAACTGTCACGGGGCCGGATACGCCCTGAAGAGCCTTGCCCAATGCGCACCGAGTTTCAGCGAGACCGGGACCGCATTATCTACTGCAAAGCATTCCGCCGCCTGAAACACAAGACACAGGTGTTCATCGCCCCGCTGGGAGACCACTTCGTCACCAGGCTGACCCATGTTTTGGAGGTGTCCCAAATCTCTCGCTCCATCGCCAGGGCGCTAAACCTAAACGAAGACCTCGCCGAGGCTATCTCCCTGGGCCACGATCTGGGACACACTCCCTTCGGGCACGTTGGCGAGGAGGTGCTCGACGAGATATATCCCCAGGGCTTCAGCCACAATGAGCAAAGCCTCAGAGTGGTTGACATCTTGGAGAACGATGGCCGGGGGCTTAATCTAACCTGGGAAGTAAGGGACGGAATCGGCAAACACTCCAAGACCAAGCAGCAGATCCTGGGGGCAGATTGGGAATTGCCCTCTACCTTAGAGGCCCAGGTCTGCAAGCTGGCAGACTCCATCGCCTATATCAACCATGACCTCGATGACGCGATAAGGGCTGGACTGATAACAGACCAAGACCTGCCCCATTCCGCTATTGTCATTTTAGGGCGCTCTAATTCGGAAAGGATTAACACCTTGATCTTGGATGTTGTCGATCGGTCTTGGTCGGCAACGGGCCTGACAGAGGATAAAGCGCCTGAGATCACCATGAGCCCAGAGGTGCGGGAGGTGGCAAATACACTGCTTGAGTTTCTTTTTCAGCGGGTCTACCATGTTCGGGCGGCAAAGGAGGAGACAGAGAGAGCCAGGGAGGTGGTTCGCCTCCTTTATCGCTATTTCACCGAAAACGCGAATGGGCTCCCCGGAGAGTTTTTAGCTCGCGCTGATTCCGTGGAGCGGGCTGTCGTGGACTACATCGCCGGTATGACCGACCAATACGCGCTACGGATGGCGGAGGGGATTCATTAACATGAGCGTGGTCGATGAGATAAAACAAAGGCTTGACATCGTGGATGTGGTCTCGGAGTATGTTCGCCTGGAGAAGGCAGGGCGGAACTTCAAGGCTCTCTGTCCCTTCCACTCGGAGAAGACACCATCGTTTTTCGTCTTCCCGGAGCGGCAGAGCTGGCATTGCTTCGGCTGCGGCGCTGGGGGGGACGTTTTCTCCTTCATCAAGAGGAAAGAGGGGATCGATTTTGGCGAGGCGCTGCGAATCTTAGCCCAGAAGGCAGGCATCGCCTTAGCCCGCAGGGAAAGGAAAGAGACCGAGAGCGAGGAGATAGCAAGGCTACGCAAAATAAACGAGGCCGCAGCAGGATACTATCACTACCTCCTGCTCAATGCCAAACCAGCGCAAGGGGCACGGCTTCACCTCGAGGGGCGTGGTATCTGGGGAAAAACCATCGAGGAGTTCCAGCTCGGCTATAGCCTCGATAGCTGGGATGGGGCCAAGCAATACCTGATGGCGATGGGCTTTTCCCAGCAGGAGCTGATAGCCTCCGGGCTGTTAGTAGAAAGTGAGAGCGGGGGCTATGACCGATTTCGGGGGCGGCTTATGTTCCCGATACGGGATGGCAGAGGACGAGTTTTAGGCTTCGGGGCTCGGGCGCTGGATGACTCGATGCCCAAGTATTTGAACTCCCCGCAAACGCCCATCTTCGACAAAGGCAGCATCCTCTATGGGCTTGATCGAGCCAAGGATGCGATTCGAGAGCAGCAGAGGGTGGTTATTGTCGAAGGCTATATGGATGTGATCATCGCCCATCAACATGAGCTGAGAAATGTGGTCGCCACCATGGGCATAGCGTTAACGGAAAAGCAAATCGCCACCATAAAAGGGCTGACCAAGAGCTTGATCTTAGCTCTTGATTCCGATGCTGCTGGCGATGCTGCCACTTGGCGCGGCATTGAAATCCTGCGCCAGGCCCTGGATCGAGAACTCTGGGAAATGCCAAACTGGCTGGGAGCAACATCACAGCTCGGGGCAGAAATAAAGGTCATTTCCCTGCCCCGAGGCAAAGACCCTGACGATGTGATCAGGGAGAGCCCCGAGGAATGGCAGAGGTTAGTCCAAGAGGCTTTGCCAGTGATGGCTTATCTCTTTGCTGCGGCATCAGGGCTCGATTTGACCAAAGCTGAGGCAAGGGCACAAGCCAGCGAGCAACTCCTGCCCCTCATCGCCGAGATTGGAGATGAACTGGAGCGAGAGACTTACCTGGGCAAGCTGGCCCGACTCCTCGGTGTCAGTGAACGGACTCTGGCAAATAGGGCAGCTCGGCTTCACCGCACCAAGTCGGAAAGGGTTAAGGGGGCAAAGCCGCTGCGCCTTTCCCCACCGAGCGGCGATCCCTTAGAGGAGTATTGCCTTTGCCTGCTACTGCGATACCCGGAGCTCAGGGAAAGAGCGGGGAAGCTCTCGCCAGAGCATTTCGAGCGCAGCGAAAATCAGGAGCTATTCATCGCCTGGCGAGATAACCCGCAAGCAATCGAGCAGGGTCTCGATGCCGGTCTCCACGAGCACCTTTCGGCTCTGAGCAATAAACCTCTGCCCCGGGAGGTCCAGGATGTGGAGAGTGCGCGAGAGAAAGCCCTTGCTGACTGCATCCGCCGCTTGGAGCAGCGGCAACTGAGGGCTCAAGAGGAGTTCATGACCCTCGATCTTAACCCTGAGGTGATAGAGGTCAACATCAAACTTGTCGATAGCTGGCGCTGAACGGAGGGCGAATAATGTTTCAACCTGAGGAGCTAAAGCATCCAGAGGAAGAGCACGAAGCACACGAGGAAACTTACGTCGAGCTCCCAGAAAGCGATGTGGAAGAGGGTGAGGGTAAACCGGCTCAGTTATGGCATGAGATACCTCATGCTGAAGTTGAGCCCCTGGCGCCAAAAATAGAGGCAGAACCAGAAATTGAGGAGTTAGAGGAGTTAGAGGTCGCGTTAGAACTGGAGGAGATAGCCGATGACCCGGTCCGCATGTACCTCAGGGAGATGGGTCAAGTAGCTCTGCTCAATGCGGAGCAGGAAAAATCTTTGGCCCGGAAGATAGATGAGGGGAAATATATTAAGAAACTCGAGGAGAATTGGCTCAAAAAATATGGCAATGCTCCTTCCCCAGTGGATACGACGCTAACCATGCTGGCTGAACTCGGTCAAGCCGCTCCCTTCATCGAGGTCTTAGAGGGGGAGCTCGGTCTGTCACAATCAGATGGCCTCTGGGAGAGGATTTCCAATCCAGAACTAAGGCAAGCCATTGATGGCGAGATCGACCGCTATCTGGCCGTAGTTATCGCCCGGAAAACAGGCGCCACCCCGAGTGAGGTGGAACGGGCTTTGATCGATCTGTCCCTGAATAGCTCCCTCCTGCCCCCGGAGCTGGTGCAGCTCATCAGCAGCCGAGGCTCATCTGCAGAGCTGGTCGACTTAGCCTCAGAGCCTGCTCTCCGTGCTGCCATCGAGCCTTATGAGGTGCGGCTGAGGGCCCATTTGGACAGGATAAAGGGGAACGGGGAACGGGCCACAAAGCACCTCATCGAAGCCAACCTGCGGCTTGTGGTCAGCATCGCCAAGAAGTATATCGGAAGAGGGCTGACGCTTTTAGACCTGATCCAAGAGGGCAACATCGGGCTTATCCGAGCCGTGGACAAGTTCGACTACCGAAAGGGCTATAAATTCAGCACGTATGCTACCTGGTGGGTGCGCCAGGCCATCACCAGAGCTATAGCAGACCAGGCCCGCACCATCCGCATCCCAGTTCATATGGTGGAAACGATAAATAAGCTGATTAGAACCAGCCGCCGCCTGTCTCAGGAATACGGACGGGAACCGACAACTGAGGAGATCGCTAAAGAAATGGAACTCCATCCGCATAGAGTGCGCGAGATCATAAAGATGACCCAGGAGCCCGTGTCCTTGGAGATCCCCGTTGGCGAGGATGAGAACAGTCGCCTCGGTGACTTCATCGAGGACCGCAAGGCAACAGCGCCAGCGGAAGCGGCTTCCTATCAGCTGCTCAAGGAGCAGGTGGAGCAGGTGTTGTACACCATGACCCCTCGCGAGCGGCGTGTCCTGCAGCTAAGGTTTGGTCTCGAAGACGGGCGCAGCCGCACCTTGGAAGAGGTTGGCCGCGAATTCGGCGTTACCAGAGAGCGCATCCGCCAAATCGAGGCCAAGGCACTGCGCAAACTGCGCCACCCCAGCCGCTCCAAAAAGCTCAAGGACTATCTAGAGTAAAAAAAGGAGGTGAAACAATGGAGGTAGCGCTCGGGGCAAGAAAAAAGCCGAGGCTATTCCGTGCCGAAGAGGCAGTCGAGGAAACCCTAACACAGGATCTGGAACGCTATCGGCAGGCAGCTTTGGAACTGGGGGCCACAGGTGCCAAGATCATACCAGCGCACTGGGTAACAGTAGATGAAAGGGTCAGGCTTAAATGCTATATCCCGCGCTGTATGTATTATGGGACAGCCCCCTCTTGCCCACCCTTTACCCCGGATGTGGAGCTTATCCGGCGGGCGTTTGCCCGCTACCGCTGGGCGATATTGTTTAAGATCGATGTCATCCCGGTGGAGGACTTCACCGATGGCGAGAAGAAGACAGAACGGATAGCAGTGATCAAGCTGACCTCCGACATCACCGGCGAGGTCGAGAACATGGCCTTTCACGATGGCTATCATCTGGCCATAGGTCTTGGCTGTGATGGGTGCAGACTCGCCTATTGCGCGCGAGAGCCATGCCCGGTGCTTGACGGTGGCAGCTGCAGATTCGCGCTGCGGGCCAGACCTTCCTTAGAGGGGATGGCTATCGACGTTTACAATTTAGTCACCAAGGCGGGATGGGACGTTTACCCCCTTAGTCGCAGCACAGACCCAAGCTCAGTCCCCAGTGCTATCTCCGTGGGCCTGGTCCTTGTTTGGTAAGCCCGAACAGGGCTCAAAGGGGATGGAGAGGAATTCGGGCTCAAGGACGCCTTGGCAGGAACAGATGTCCCTGAATTGACAAAATCCCATAACCCAGATAACATACTGTGGCCAACAAGACCTTGGCACAGAAAGGGGGTGACTTGCAAAATTGATGCCAAGTCTTAGCCACAATAAAACCATAAGGAGGGGAATAAAATGGCACAAGTGAGAATCTGGGATGCCAATCCGGGCTATGATTTTGATGAGCAGGTCGACCTCAAGGATTCGCCATCCTGGTTTTTGGATGGCACCCACTGCGTACCGCCCTGGACGCCGATGTTCGCCTGGTTTTGGAACCGGTACTGCTGCCATGGCCTAAAGTACTGTTGCGACAGGTTCAGCAACCCTCGCTGTAAAGGATGGGAGATGAGATATAAAGATGGGATGTCATATCTCACCTTCCATATAGTTAGAGATGAGGAGGAGGTCAAGCAGCGCGAGGTCAAATTCAGGGAGGCCATGCGGCCACTTCTCGAGGATTTTGACGGCATATGGAAAGGGCACATCGATGAGATGATGGGGCTTTACAATCGGCTTAAAAGCCTTGACCTTGATAAGGCCAGCAATTTTGAGCTGTTATATCATCTTTACGATCTCATCGCTATGTATCGCAGGATGTGGGAAATACACTTTGTCGGCATGTATGCTGCCTATGGCGCCTGGCTGCTGCTTGAGACGCTATGTAAGGATTGGTTTGGCATCAAGGATCAGAGCCCTGAATTCCAGAAGCTCCTGGTTGGCTTTGATAACAAAGTATATCAGGTGGATAAGCGCCTCTGGGAATTCAGTCAGGATGCGATAAACAAGGGCTTGGCAGATATCTTCCTGACCACCGAGACCAGAGAGATAGTTCCCAAGCTGGAGCAGATCGAAGCGGGCAGAGAGTGGCTCAAGGTGTTCCGTGAATTCCTGTGGGAGGATGGGTGGCGGATGCAGCGCATGGCCGAGATCAATGAGCCCACCTGGATTGAGGACCCCGCACCACCTATATCTGCGATAAAGGGCTTTCTGGCCAAAGGTGGCGGCTTCGTCCTGGAGGAGATTAGAGCGAGGTTAGCCGAGGAGAGAGAGAAGGCGGTAGCGGCGATGATGCAAAGGGTGCCTGAGGGGGAAAAGGAATGGTTCTTGGCGCTGATAAGAGTAGCCCAAAAGGCGAGCTCATACAGCGAGGAGCACAACCATTATCTGGACCTGTACTCGCATGCCCTGATCCGCCGCGGCATGTTGGGAATCGGAAGAAGGCTGGTGCAAGCGGGGACCATCGATCAACCTGAGGATACCTTTTACCTGAACCCCGATGAAGTGGAGCGGGTTATGCTGGCCCCCGAATTCCATGATCTGCGCTATATCGTGAGCAGGCGGCGCAAAGAGTGGGAGGAGTGGCTAAAGAAAGAGGCTCCACCTGTAATCACGACGCGGAGCAGCATACCAGAGGCGGTAGTGGAGGACCTGCTGCCATCTATGGACCCCATTGCCCTGAAAACCTCGGTGGGGGAAGTGCCTGAGGTGATACCGGAGTTAAAGGCCGACCTCTTTGGCCTCTGTGGCTCCCCTGGGGTTGCCGAAGGTCCAGCCCGGGTGATATTGAGCTACGAGGAATTGCACAAGGTGCAAGAGGGTGATATCCTGGTCGCCCCAGCCACGTCGCCACCCTGGACTCCTGTTTTCAGCCTGATTAAGGGCGTGGTGGTTGATTTTGGCGGCACCCTATGCCATGCCGCGATCATCGGTCGAGAGTTTGGCATCCCGGCAATAGTAAACGCCGGCAAAGCGACCTCGATGATCAAGACAGGTGATCGGGTAAGGGTCGATGGAGATCATGCGGCAGTTTTTATCCTGGAAAAAGCTCAGCCCTGAGCGATGCATTCAAGCTTTTGCCCAAGGGCTTAGAGAAAGTGCGCCACCCCAGCAGCTCCAAAAAGCTCAAGGACTATCTGGGGTAAAAAAGGAGGTGAAGCAATGGTGGTAGCGCTCGGGGCAAGAAAAAAGCCGAGGCTATTCGGTGCCGAAGAGGCCGCCGAGCAAACCCTAATGGCGGACCTGGAGCGCTATCGGCAGGCAGCGGTGGAACTGGGAGCTACCAGCGCCACGATTATACCGGCGGGCTGGGTAACAGTAGACGAAAGGGTCAGGCTGAAATGCTATATCCCGCGCTGCACGTACTATGGCGAGTCACCTACTTGTCCACCCTTTAGTCCGGATGTAGAGCTTATCCGACGGGCATTTGCTCGCTACCGCTGGGGGATATTGTTCAAGATCGACGTCATCCCGGCGGAGGACTTCATCGCTAGGGAGAGGAGAACGGAAAGGGCAAAGGTGGTCAAGCTGAACTCCGATATCGCCGGCGAGATAGAAAGCATGGCCTTTCACGATGGATACCATCTGGCCATAGGCATGTGCCAAGGAGGGTGCAAACTGGGCTACTGCGGAGGGGGAAGATGCGAGGTGATTGACGGTGGCAGCTGCAAATTCCCGCTGCGCCCCAGACCATCCTTGGAAGGGATGGGTATCGATGTTTACAGTTTAGTCACCAAAGCGGGATGGGAGGTTTACGCCATCGGTCGCAGCACAGAGCCAAGCTCGATCCCCCGTGCTATCTCCGTGGGTCTGGTGCTTATTTGGTAAATCGCAGTTGCTCAGCGAAATCGGGAGCTATGCGCTGCCCCACTCAAAATGGGCTCATTACAATAGACATCACCGTTTCTGATCTTTATGTTAAAGCCACAATCGGGGTTGGTGCAGACCCATGCCTTATAGTGAATAGGCGCCCCTTGACTGCCAAAGTCAGATAAAGGCACGAGATCACCGGTCTTGCACTTCAGGCACTTGGGAAAACTAGCATATTCCACGGCACTACCTCCCGCCAAAAATCAACGCCCCCAGTATACACTATGCCAGGGCTGTTGGCAAGAGCAATTCCGCGACACTGAGGCGGCTATAGATGGCGCCTTTACTTGTCAATTGACTCCTCATCAAGCTAACCTTGTCCACATAGAGCGGAGGCTGGCCTCGAACCATGAGCGAAGCTATCCTTTGCCCAAGCTTGCGCTGCTCCTGTGGCGCCGCCTGGTCACGAACGCGACCTAAGGTTAGGTGCGGGGAAAAGGCTCTGGCCTCGGCAGCAAAGCCGAGGGGAATAAGGGCCTGATCAATGCCTCTTTGTAGCCTGAGCAGGCTCTCCAGATCACCGCCGAGCCCAACCCAAGCTACCCTGGGTGCCTTTGTATTTGGGAAAGCCCCAAACTCGGTGAGCTCAAGGCGAAAAGGTGCCGCCGACCTTGCCACCTCAGCAATGGCTTCGCTTATCGCAGAGACCTTGTCCACGGAGATGTTGCCTAAGAACTTCAAGGTCAAGTGCATCCCTTGGGGATCGACCCACTTGACATATGACTCCGAACCCAGCTTAATCAGCTCCTGAAGCCGAGCCAGGCTCGCTTTCAGCTCTTCAGATAGCTCGATGGCGATAAAAGCCCGAATCTGCTCCATGGCTATAGCAGAAGCCTTTCCGCATTTTCTCCCAGGATCTTATTTTTCACTTCCTGGGGCAAGTCGAGGGACGTGA
>CAZMKJ010000002.1:13886-25205 GCA_964567075.1 uncultured Dehalococcoidia bacterium | reverse complement strand
GGCAATGGGCGCCATGGTCGCTTTGTCCCCCAAGTCAAAGCCCTGGATATCAGACCTCATCTCCCCGATGCCTCGCATCCCGCCCCGGCTGCAGCGCTCGAGCTCAGCCACTGCCTCGCTATCCCGAGGCTGAATGGAGCAAAAGCCGATGAGGTGCTCTGGGTACCGCTTTACGGACTGCATGATGTAATCATTGCTCCAGCGGCAGAGCTCGGCGCTGGCCCAGCCGATGTTCAGGACCACGGAGCGGTCAATCCCAGCCCGATTCATGCTGAGGATGAGCTCTTCGGCAGTGACCAGTTTCGCTTTGTCATCGGAGTAAAGGGCGGCAAAACAACGGTCACGCTTTAGATAATAGGAGCGATTTTCCTTAACCTCGGGTGGGACGATATGGGTATGGAAGTCTATGATCACCACTGGGATTATAGCAAGCTGGCTCTTTTTTGGTCAAGCGAGATATAGACACAAGTAAAGGATGATGATATAATCTCAGCGGGAGCGATAGGTGCCTGCATCTGAGCGCAGAGGGAATAGAAAGGCTGCTGACCCTGGGGCCTCGGCGCCAAGCGCAACCGAGGCCTCTGCTGTATCTACTGGAGAAGGTCGGACTTCGGCCCCAGCTCCATCCCTGGCTGAATTGGGCAAAATGGCCAAGACGCTGCGCCGGCACATCGTCACCATGACCAGCAAGGCGGGCAGCGGCCATCCCGGAGGCTCCCTGTCCGCAGCCGAGATCGTCACTTCGCTATTCTTCAGGGTGCTGCGTCATGATGCGGCAAACCCGTGCTGGGAGGACCGTGATCGCTTTGTCCTAAGCAAGGGTCATGCTGCTCCCTTGCTTTATGCGGCACTGGCCGAAAGTGGCTATTTCCCCATTGAGGAGCTTTCCACTTTGAGGAAATTGGACAGCCGGCTCCAAGGACACACCGATATGACCGAGACCCCGGGGGTAGAGATGTCGGCCGGGGCCTTGGGTCAGGGGCTTTCCTTCGGCATCGGCATCGCCCTGGCTGGCCGCCTCGACGGCAGAGACTACCAAGTCTATGTCCTCTTGGGCGATGGTGAGTGTGATGAGGGGCAGGTCTGGGAGGCGGCTATGGCCGCAGCCCATTTCAAATTGGATAACATCGTGGCCATTGTGGATAGAAACAGGCAGCAGATAGATGGCTGGACCCGTGATGTGATGGACACCGAGCCCCTGGCGCAGAAGTGGCGCTCCTTTGGCTGGCATGTCATCGAGGTCGATGGCCACGACTTCGATCAGCTTTTGGCCGCTTTCGATGAAGCCAAAAAAGTAAAAGGCAGGCCTACTTGTGTCGTGGCCCACACCATCAAGGGCAAAGGGGTCAGCTTCATGGAGAACAATCCTGAATTTCATGGCCGGGCTGCCGATGCCGAGGAGTTGAGGCAGGCTCTGGAGGAGCTGAAGTAGAAAGTGGCTTTGGAGGCAAGCACCAGGGAAGCTTATGGCGAAACCCTTGTCGAGTTAGGTAGGGAGAACCGAGATATTGTCGTTCTCGATGCTGACCTCTCTGTTTCCACTATGACCAGGTTCTTTGCCCGGGAGTTTCCGCAGCGCTTCTTCGATTGTGGCATCGCAGAGCAGAACATGATGGGCATCGCTGCCGGGCTTGCTGCCTCAGGAAAGACCGTTTTTGCCAGCACGTTTGCTGTATTCGCCTCCTGCCGCTGCTTCGACCAGGTGCGAATGAGCATCGCTCAGCCAGCATTGAATGTTAAGATTGTGGCCACTCACGGCGGCATCACCGTGGGCGAGGATGGCACCTCTCACCATTCCATCGAGGACTTAGCCCTTTTCTGCTCTCACCCCAGCTTCACCGTTATCGTCCCCGCTGACGCCATTGAGACCGCTCAGGCGGTGCGGCTGGCAGCAGCCACCTATGGCCCTTTCTATATCAGGCTCAGCCGCCCCAGAACACCACTGGTGTATACTGAGGATTACCGCTTCAAACTGGGAGAGGCGGTGACCATGAGGAAAGGCGGGGATGCCACCATTATCGCAATCGGGGTGATGGTGGCCCATGCCCTTGAGGCGGCGCAGAACCTAATGAAGGATGGCATTGATTGCCGAGTGCTCAATATGGCGACGCTCAAGCCTATCGATGAACAAGCTATTATCAACGCTGCCCAGGAGACGGGCGCTATCGTTACCGCTGAGGAGCATTTGGAGCACGGCGGCTTAGGCAGCGCCGTAGCCCGAGTTGTAACCCAACATCAGCCCGTGCCCATGGCATTCATCACCATAAAGGATTACGCCAAATCGGGGAAGCCACAGGAACTTCTTGAGCAACATAAATTAACAGCAAGCGATATTGAGGCTGCGGTGCGTTCAGTTTTGCCCAGAAAAAGCTTGGCTTGAGCTCACCACTCCGAACTTTCCCCTTCTTCCAATTCCTCATCGCTAAAGATGCCGGCCTCGCGTCCCTGATGTACAGTGACGATGAAATCATCTCGGGCCACATCGGCGGTCATCACCAGCTCCTCGTCGATGGTGTCGATGAGGTCTCGAATCCCCTCTGTGGTCAAACCCTCGCCCACACATAAGGTGGCATAGACCACGGTTGAGGTAAAATGTAAGTCCACCCGCCCCACCTGCTCCTCCTCGGCCATGATGAGATAAACCTCCGAATATGGGGTGCGGCACTCTCTTTCAAAGTGATACTCAGTCATGTTTCCCTCCTTTTATGGGCGAACCTGTCCGCTGCCAAAAATGACCCATTTATAGGTAGTGAGCTCCTTGAGCCCCATGGGTCCCCGAGCATGGAGCTTCTGGGTGCTGATGCCGACCTCAGCGCCGAGCCCGAATTGACCACCATCAGTGAACCGGGTGCTGGCATTGACATAGACACAAGCGGCATCGACCTCGTTGAGGAAGCGCAGCGCTGCCGAGTAATCCTCGGTGACAATGGCCTCGGAATGCCCCGAACCATAGTGCTCGATGTGCCCCAAAGCCTCATCCAAAGAATCGACCACCTTGATGGCGGCGATGAGGGCCAAGAACTCCCGGCCCCAGTCCGCCTCAGAACAAGGGGTGAGGTTCAAGGAGGGGATGGGCTTTAGAATGGCAAACGCCCGCTCATCGCAGCGCATCTCAACCCCAGCTTCGGCCCACTCCCCAGCCACTTGGGGCAGGAAACGCTCGGCGATATCAGCGTGAACCAGGAGCGTGTCCAGGGCATTGCACACAGTGGGGCGCTGCACCTTAGCATTATTGGCGATGGCTATTGCCTTGTCGATATCGGCCGCGCTGTCGACATAGGTATGGCAGACTCCAACGCCTCCTTCCACTACGGGCATGGCGGCGTTTTCCGCTATCATTCTGATGAGCTCAGCGCCGCCCCTGGGGATCAGAAGGTCGATGGTCCCCCGCATCTTGAGCATCTGGTTTACCAGGGCCCGCTCGGTGGATTCGATGAACTGCACTGCATCCTCAACAACCCCGGACCGAGACAAGGCCTCTCTTACCACCTTAGCCAGGGCAGCATTGGAGCGCAGTGCCTCCTTGCCCCCTCTGAGGATGACCGCATTCCCCGATTTAAGGCACAAGACAGAGATGTCCACGGTGACATTAGGTCTACTCTCATAAATGGCACCGATGACGCCGATGGGAACGCGGCGCTTGCCCACTACCAGCCCATTGGGTCTGGTGCTCATATCGAAGGTCTCGCCCACAGGGTCGGGGAGGGCGGCAACGGCACGGACATCAGAGGCCATAGCCTGAAGCCGCTCCGAGGTGAGGAGCAGCCGATCCAACATGGCTTCGCTCATCCCCGAAGCCTTTGATTCCTCATAGTCGAGGCGGTTGGCAGCTAAAATCTCACCTTCCCGCGAGATGAGCTCAGCGGCGATGTTCGACAGAGCCCGATTTTTGACCTCGGTGGACAGGAATGCCAGCTTCCTTGATGCTGCTTTGGCTGCCTTTCCCTTGGCTTCAAGCTCATCAATTGCGGATTGCATCTCAAGCCTCCTCCATCGCTATCTGCTCCCCTTCTCTCTTGGAAATCCTCAGCGCTTTGGGCAAAAACTCAATGCTCGTTGGTGCCATACTCACCTCGGACGCTTACAAAACCACCAAGTTATTTTTGTGCACCACCTCGGCGCCGTATTCATAGCCAAGGAGCTCCGTGATCTTATCGGAATGAGCCCCTTTGATGATAGCAATCTCTTTCGAGCCATAGTTTGAGATGCCACAGGCGATTTTTTCTCCCTGGGCGCCGCTGATATGTACGATGTCGCCGCGCCCAAATTGGCCATTGACTTCAATGATGCCCGTGGGGAGCAGGCTCTTATTCTGCTCCCTTAGCGCCAGCACAGCGCCGGGGTCAACAAGGAGTCCCCCTTTTGCGGGCCGGCTCAGCATCCAGCGCTTTCTGCTCTCCAGTTTGGAGCCGGTTGGGGAGAAAAGGGTGCCCGATGATTCACCTCGGCTCAATCTGGTGATGATGTTTGGCTCCCGTCCATCGGCGATGACCACCGCCACTCCGGAGGCAGTAGCCAGCTTCGCCGCCTCCAGCTTGGTCACCATGCCCCCGGTGCCCCAGCCTCGAGCGCCGCCAGCCAAACGCTCAATGGAGGCATCGATGCGAGCAACCTTGGGGATCAGCTTGGCATCAGGGTCTCGATTTGGATCTCGGGTGTACAGCCCGGCGACATCGCCGAGGAGCATGAGAAGGTCGGCATCGACCAAGTTGGCCACCATGGCTGACAGGTTATCATTATCGCCGAATCTAATCCCTTCCAGCTCCTCGACAGCAACGACATCGTTTTCATTGACCACGGGGATGACTTCAAGCTCTAAAAGGGCAAGAAGGGTATTGCGAGCATTGAGGTAGCCGAGGCGATCCGATATATCAGCCCTGGTGAGCAGGGTTTGGGCGATGGTGATATCATGGCGACTGAAGAGCTGGTCATAGGCCTGCATCAGGCAGCTCTGGCCCACCGCAGCCAGCACCTGTCTGAAGGGGACGTCCTTTCGCTCTCTGATCAGCCCCAGCTTGTCCCTGCCGGCGGCAATGGCACCAGAGGAAACAACGATGACCTCCAGCCCTTGCTGGTGAAGTTGCGCCACTTGCCCCACTAAATCGGCTAACAGCTGAAAATCGAGATGCTCACTGTCACCGGTGACGAGATTGGTTCCCAGCTTGACTACAAAGCGGCGGTAATGCGGTGGGCTCGATTTAACCCCTGCCATATGCTTAATTATAACAATGGTCAAGGGCTGAGACAATAAAGGTCGAATTGACATCTGCCAAGCTGGTGTATATTATGTGAATTAGATATGGGGGCAAAGATTAAGAGCTGGGTGAAGGAACGGGTTTGCCGCCTGTGGGATGCGGGCAATGGATTTGTGGCCAGGAGATTCCCTCGGCTCGTTCCATTCCTGGCACCGTTTAAGGCCTATGCCAAGAAATGGGTCCTTTTCTTCCGTGATGTGGTCAACGAGTTTTTGACCGATAACTGCCCCCATCTGGCGGCATCCATTTCCTTCTATGTACTGCTTTGCCTGTTCCCGCTAACCCTGGCCTTAATCTCAGTGCTGGGCTTTATCTCCCACTCGCCGGAGATGCAGGCTCGGGTCATCGACGCCATCGCCAATTTCCTGCCCGTGTCCCGAGACTTCATCAAGGAGAGCATTGAGACTGTAGTCAACACCCGTGCCGTTACCGGGGCCATAGGCGTTATCGGGCTCATTATCGCTGGCAATGCCGTGTTCACTGCGGTGAGGAAGTCTCTGAACGCCGCCTGGGGCATAAGACAGCCTCGTCCCTTTTTGACCGAGAGGCTGGTCGAGTTCTGCATGCTGCTCGGGGCTGCCATCCTTCTCTTCCTCTCCATAGCAGTGACCAGCGCCTTGAGCATTGTTCAGCAGGAGAATGTCACTGCCTTCGGCACCCATAGTGGCCTCTTTTGGAACTTCGTCAGCGGGGCTATCACCACGGTGGTCGTCTTTGTTGTCTTTGTGCTGCTTTACAAATTCGTTCCTAACACCAAGGTACGGTGGCGCGATATCTGGCTTGGGGCCCTTTTAGCTGCCATCGGCTTTGAAGTGACCAAAGGCATTTTCGTTTGGTATATAGCCCACTTCGCCCACTATAACTTGATCTACGGACCGATTGGTGGCTTAGTTGCTTTGATGATATGGGTTTATGTCTCAGCGGTGATCTTTCTCTTCTGCGCCAAGCTGACCGCAGTACACTCAAGGAAGCCGGCACCAACTGCTGAGGTATTCGCCAAACTGTGGACTGCTGTGGCTGAGGTGGAGCAACGCTCGGCCGCTGAAGCTACCGAGCAGTTGGGGAGGCTGAAAACTGCCGTGTCTGATCTGGAAGAGCAGTTATCCGCTACAGTGGACACGGTGGAGGAAACAGGGAGGCGGGGGATCAGGGCCTTAGTGGCAGCAGGCCTTGGCCGCTTCAAGAGAGCGATGTCCAGGAAGGCGAGCCAAACTCATAGCGATAGCAGCCAGAGTGCGGAGAGCGCTACTTCCTCACCCCGAGAACAACCTCCTCGGTAGCGATTCTGTGGCTTTCCACATAAGCTCCGCTCGGTGGGGCTTCCTGGATCAGGTTTCGCGACAGCGTCTCCTGCCTGATATAAGGACTGAACCTCTCCATTACTCGCTGAGTCGCTGGGCCACCCTGATAGTAAGTCTCGATGTAATCGGCGATGTCAAAGCCAGCCTGCTTACGCATCATCTGCAGGCGATGGACTATCTCTCGTGCCAGTCCCTCGTCGATAAGCTCTGGGGTGAGCTCAGTGTCGATGGTGATTTCGGGGACCAGGGCTTCAGCCGTGGCGGTAGCTGGGGGAGGCGCAACGGTAACATCGACGCGTTTGACATTCAGTTCCTCGACAACCTGCGACTTAACCCTTTCCAGCGCATCCCACTCCCCCTTCGACTTCACCTTGACCAAGACCTTGCTCAGCGGCTGGCGTACCTTAATCCCGGCCTTGCTGCGAGCAGCACGCCCCAGGCTTGATACCTTCATCGCCAGTCGAGTATCGCTGGCTAAGCTGTCATCGATCATAGCCTCATCGGCAACGGGGAAATCAGCTAAATGAACACTCTCGGGGGCTTCAGGGTAGAAAGTGCGCACCAGGTTTTGAAAAAGCTCCTCGGCGATAAAGGGGGTGAATGGTGCCACAAGCTTAGTCAAGGTCACCAGACAGTGATAGAGCGTGGCGTGAGCTGCCTGTTTATCGGCATCACTCTCGCTCTTCCAGAAGCGGCGCCGACTCCTTCTCACATACCAGTTGGAGAGCCCATCGATGAAATCCTCGAGCTTGCGGCAAGCGCTGGTTGGGTCATAACGTTCCAGCGAATCGGTAATGTCCTTGATCAGCCGGTTAAGCTCGGAGAGGATCCAGCGGTCAAGTTCCGAGCGGTGCTCTCCACTGCTGGCCCTGGGGTCAAATTTATCGATGTTGGCATAGATCACGAAGAAGGAATAGGTATTCCAGAGCGGGAGCAGGAACTTGCGCATCGGCTCAGCGAGAAGCTCCAAGGAGAGGCGGCGGCTATTCCCCGGCGGCGAGGAGACGATCAGGTGCCAGCGCAGGGCATCGGCGCCAAATCTCGAGAGCACAAGCCAGGGATCGATGATATTGCCCTTGGACTTGCTCATCTTCTCCCCTTCGCTGTCGAGGATATGGCCTAAACAGATCACATTCCTGAAGCAGGCATGATCGAAGAGGAGGACGGAGAGGGCGTGCAGGCTATAAAACCAGCCCCGAGTCTGATCTACTGCTTCGGAGATGAAGTCAGCGGGGAAACGTCCATCCCGGAGCACGGTCTCGTTTTGGAAAGGATAATGCCATTGCGCCAGTGGCATGGCTCCGGAGTCAAACCAGCAATCAAGGACTTCGGGGAGACGGCGCATGACACCACCGCAGGAACAGGAGCAAGTTATGTCATCAACAAAAGGGCGATGCAACTCTATCTCCCCACCTGGGAGTGATACCCCTTTTTCTTTAAGCTCTGCTAAACCCCCAATACATTCGTATTTGCCACATGATTCGCATTTCCAGATGGGAAGAGGCGTGCCCCAATATCTTTCTCTGGAAAAAGCCCAGTCAACATTATTGTTTAGCCAATCGCCGAAGCGCCCATATTTGATGTGCTCAGGATACCAGTTGATCTCGGCATTGCCGGCAATAAGCCTGTCCTTCAGCGCTGTGGTCTTGATGTACCATGTTTCCTTGGCATAGTAGAGGAGGGGCGTATCGCAGCGCCAGCAAAAGGGATAGCTGTGGCGAATGCGCTCGCTGCGATAGAGCAGCCCCCTATCCTTCAAATCAGCGATGATATCCTTATCGGCGTCTTTAACAAACTCTCCCCTACCCGGCGTGATCAGGGTAGCTGCCTCAGATACTATTGGGAACACAAACCATTCAAAGATTGCCTGGCGTCGTCTAGGAGTAAGAACAGTGGGAATATCCTTCACTCGCCCGTTCAGATCGACAGTATGGACAAGGGGCAAACTCTCTTTCACACCTGCTTCGAAATCTATTTCGCCATAAGCGGGGGCAATATGGACAATGCCAGTGCCCTCTTCCATGGAGACGAAGTCGCCCACTATAATGCGATAAGCTGGCTTGTCTTGCTCACTGTAACCGATAGGAATTTTGTATAGAGGTTCATAGTGCAATTCCGATAGCTCTGCCCCCAACATCGTGGCTATCAACTTGAATTTACCTGTTATCACCTCACTGGCTAACACTTTAGCCAGAATCAGCTGCTCACCATCCGCTTCAATAATGGCATATTCCGCTTCTGGTGCTACTGCCAGGGCGGTATTTCCGGGCAGCGTCCATGGAGTTGTCGTCCAGGCCAAGAAGTAGGTTGGCAAATCGGGGGCAGCGCCAAATCGCTCAAGCAGGTGGGTGTCGGCGACCCTGAATTTCACCCAAATCGAGGGGTCATCGGTTTCCTCATAGCCCAGGGCAACCTCATGGGAGCTTAATGAAGTGCCGCAGCGGGGGCAGTGCGGGGTCACCTTGTAGCCCTCATAGATAAGCCCCTTTTGCCAAAGCTGCTTCATTATCCACCAGCAGCTCTCGATGTAGTCGTTGTCCATGGTGATGTAAGGGTGATCCATATCGAGCCAGAAGCCAATGCGCTCGGTAAGCTGCTCCCACTCCTCGATATGGCGCAAAACGATCTGGCGGCACCTATCATTGAACCGGCTCACGCCGTAGGATTCGATGTCCTGCTTGGCGCTAAATCCCAGCTCCTGCTCCACCTCCAGTTCCACGGGGAGCCCGTGACAGTCCCAGCCCGCCTTGCGCGGGGCATAGTAGCCCTTCATCGTCTTATAACGAGGAAAGACGTCCTTAAACACCCGAGATAGGACATGGTGCACACCGGGGCTGGCGTTGACCGTTGGCGGACCCTCATAGAAGACGAACAGGGGAGCGCCTTGACGCTGCTCCAAGCTTTTTTGGAAGATGCGCCTTTCGCGCCAAAAGCTCAATATTCGCTCCTCCAACTCAGGGAAACTGGGTCTTTGCGGCACTGGCTGGAACATCAGATCATCCCTTCCTCTGCCAAGCTGGCTAACTGTTGCTTAGAATAACCCAACAAGTCACAGTATACTTCCTCATTGCGCCGACCCAATAACGGGGCGGGAAGCTTCATTTCCCACGGCGTTTCCCAGAGCTTGAACACCGAACCCAGAAGGTGAGTATCATTAGCTACTTCATACAATGCCCCAGACACCTCAATCTCGCTTGTCCAAGATTTCCGATTCCACCTCAGTGCCAGGCCAAACCTTAGTTCCGGGCTCTAATCTGCCTCCCCGGGCTACTGTGACATCGGCGCCCAAAACCGAGCCGCTGCCAATGTAGCCCTCGTCGCCGATAGAGCAATTATCGGCTATAATGCAGTTCTGCAACACGGCTCGCCGTCCAACCTGAACCTCGCTCCACAGCACTGCGCCCTCGACGACTGCCTGTTCCCCGATCTTGCAGCCGGGACCGATAACTGTGGGGCCTTGGAGTGAAACACCGGGGCCGATGATGGCATCCTTTCCTACGACCACAGGCCCTCTTATTTGGGCTGTGGAATGGATAGAGCTTGCCTCGGCAGTGTAACTGAAGCCTCGGCCACAACGACCCAGGAGCAGGTCATGGTTTAGCCTGAGGTATTTCTCTGGGTTGCCGATATCAATCCAATAATCATGAGTGGCATAGCCATAGAGCGGCTGTCCCATCTCCAGAAGCATCGGGAATAGGTTATATTCGAACGTGAAATGGGTTTGAGAGGGGATATATTTGAGCACCTCAGGCTCCAGAATATAGATGCCGGCATTGATCATGTTGCTGGTCACTTGGTCCCGGCTTGGTTTCTCCACAAATCGCCGAATTCGGCCCCCCTCATCAGTCTCCACCACTCCATAAATGGTAGGGTCGGCCACTGGGGTCAGGGCGATGGTAACCTTGGCCTTCCTTTCACCGTGGAAAGCCATCATGGCGCCGAGGTCTAAGTCGGTGAAGATATCACCATTGAGCACGAAAAAGGTTTCCCCGAGGTATTGCTCGCTGTTCTTCACCGCCCCTGCCGTGCCCAGAAGATTCTCCTCCACTACATAGCTCAGCTTGATCCCGAGCCTGCCACCAGCCCCAAAATGATCTTCGACCTGGCTGGGACGATAATGTAAGGCCAACACAATGTCATCGACCGCATATCCCTTGAGATAATAGAGCATATGCTCGAGGAAGGGTTTGTTCACAACAGGAACCATGGCTTTGCCGATATTCAGGGTCAGGGGGCGGAGCCTGGTTCCTTGGCCGCCAACCAGGATAACCGCTTTCATACAGGCGCCGCTACCTCCTCCGCAATGAGACGATCACCTTGCGGTTTTCCTCCTCGCCCACGCTTTGAGTGATCACCTCTGGGTCGTCTCGCAGTGCAAGATGAACGACGCGGCGCTCAGAGGGGGACATGGGCTCCAGGGTTATGGCACGTCTGGTGGACTTCACTAACTCAGCGATACGCAAAGCCAGATTGTGCAGCTCCTCTTGGCGCCGCTGCTTATAGCCGGCGACATCGAGATTTATCCGAACGCCGCTCTTGAGCTTGCGACTGACGATAAGACTGACTATATATTGCAGCGTAGTCAGTGTCTGGCCACGACGCCCGATGAGGAGCCCTAATTCCTCACCCTCGATGTCCAGGGTGGCTGAGAACGGCGCCTCATCCTCTTCCCTGAGCTGCACTGTAGCTGGAATCTTCATCAGAAACAGGAGCTTCTCCACTGCATCCTTAGCCATTGCGGCGACATCGCCCGGCTCGATGGC
>CAZMKJ010000002.1:0-13786 GCA_964567075.1 uncultured Dehalococcoidia bacterium | reverse complement strand
TCGATGGCTGGTTTGGCCACTGGCGTCACCCTGACCCTGGCTTCCTCGCCACCGAGCCCAAACAGGCCAACCTTCCCTTCTGTGAGAACCTCGATCTCCACCTCGGAGCGATCCAGGCCCAGTTCACTTAGTGCGGCCTCGACGGCCTCTTCCACGGTCCTTGCGCTTATCTCTACGCTTTCCATGTTCCGCCTTCTCTCCTTTTATTGGGGGTGGCTTGTCCGGCCCCGTTGTTGGGGATGGTGCGCCTGCCTCTGTTGTCGGGGGTGGCGCGCCTGCCTCTGTTGTCGGGGGTGGTGCGCCTGCCTCTGTTGCTGAGGATGGCTTGCCTGGAGCTGTTATCGCAGGTGTGGTGCTCGCGCCGGTGCGTTTCATCCAAGCCGGCAGCCGGTCAATGGGGAGCCTCTCACTGATCGGGGCTGGCAGCCGAAGTGTCCCCCATCCGGTGACATAGTATTGCATGACGATGCCGATGATATTGGACATCAGGAAGTAAAGCCCTAACCCAGCGGGCAACATCAGGGTGATAAGGCCAAACATCAAGGGGAAGATCATTATCATTATTTTGCTCATCTGCTGCTGCTTGGGGTCTGGAGTGGGCATGGTGGACATCTTCTGCAACAGGTACATGCTCAACATGACCAAGATGACCAGCCAGAAAGCAGACCACCCTGGGGTGTCACCCAGGTTGACACCGAGGAAGTTTATATTAATATCTGTGAGGGTTCCCGCGTTGATTTCATCCAGTACCTTCCTGACGGCCTGATACAGGGCGATCCAGATGGGGAGCTGAACCAGCATCGGCCATATGCAGCCCAGGGGGTTTATCTTGGCCTCCCGATAGAGCTTCATCGTCTCTTCAGAGATCTTCTTCCTATCTTTGCCATATTTCTTCTGCAGCTCCGCCATCTTGGGCTGGAGAGCCTGCATCGCCTTAGTGCTGCGCAGTTGCCTCAGGGTGAGGGGGAAGATGACGATGCGGACGATGATGGTCAGGAAGATGATGCCAAGACCGAGGGAGCCCGCCACGGAGAGGTGCGTGAGGAGCCAAAACATCGGGTTGACGGCGATGGTGTGCCAAAGTTCGATCAATTTCTACCTCGAAAGATATTCATGGGACGGGATCAATGCCTCCTTTGCTGAAGGGATGACAGCGAAACAGACGCTTTGCCGTTAATAATCCCCCCTTTATCAGCCCATGCTTCGTGATCGCTTCATAGCCATACTGTGAGCAGGTGGGGATATAGCGGCAGGAAGGCGGGGTAAACGGCGAAATAGCAAGCTGATAGAAGCGAATCAAACCGAGGGCAATCCTTTTCATCTATGCTCCTAATAGCAAACGAGCCCGTCGTAAAAGCACCTTTATCGCTACCTCGAAGTCCTGATACTGTGCATCGGCAGCTTCACTGCGAGCGATGAATACTAAGTCCCATCCCGGCGTGATCGGGGTCAGTCTCGCCACCTCACGCATCCGCCTCCTCACCTGATTACGTACCACCGCCCTGCCCACCTTTTTGCTGGCAATAAAGCCATATCGATTAAATTCCAGCCCATTGGGTAATGTCTTCAGCACCATAAGGTCGTGGATCCAAGTGCGGCCCTGCTTAACAACCTTAGCGAACTCTGAGTCCTTGGTCAGCCGCTGCTCCTTTCTCATTTACACTGCTAGCCTGTAACGGCACTTAAGCCGTCTCCGGCTCAAGACGGCGCGACCACCGCGAGTGCTCATCCGGGCACGAAAGCCGTGCTCGCGCTTCCTGGGGATCTTCTTCGGCTGATAAGTTCGCTTCGGCATCCTTTGCCACTCTGATTATCCCAAAGTTCGGCACTATATATGCGCCATTATACCCATCTTGCCCCTGGCTGTCAATTTACATAGCGTGCTCCAATGCCCGTATTCGGCGGTGATCAGAAAACAGGCATGACCAAGCCACTTGATCTTCATGGTAAACCTTCTTGCTGCTTCTCCGCCAGGGACAAAGCCAAGTTGACCAGCGTCTGCACCATAACCCCGGTAGCCCCTTTAACCAGATAGGTGCGATCCTTTTCCGCTTGCGCTGTGCCCGCGATGTCTAAGTGGACCCAGGGGGTATCTTCAGCGAATTCAGCTAAGAACTGAGCGGCGGTAATAGCTCCTCCCCACCTCCCCCCCGTGTTCTTGATATCGGCGACATCGCTCTTATTCTGCTCCTTATACTCCTCATACATCGGCAATTGCCAAATCCGCTCCCCGGAATCCTGGCCGGCCTGGATCACCTTGTCCGCAAGCTCCTGGTTATTGGTGAAGCCACCGGTGCAGAAATCGCCCAGAGCTATATGGCAGGCGCCGGTCAGGGTAGCGACATCAATTAGGGGAGAGAGCCCCAGCTTGCGGGCATAGCACAGGGCATCGACCAAAATCAACCGCCCCTCGGCGTCGGTGTTCACCACCTCGATGGTCTTGCCATTCATCGCCTTGAGCACATCGCCCGGTTTCAGCGCCGTGCCGCTGGGCAGGTTCTCGGTTGCCGGTATCAGCGCAGTGACATTGATCTTGGGCTTAAGCTCGGCGATGGCGCGCATAGCGGCGATGACGGCAGCGCCTCCCGCCATATCACTCTTCTGATCAGCCATTCCCTCCCCTGGCTTTATCGAGATGCCCCCGGAATCGAAGGTTATCCCTTTGCCGATGAGCCCCAAGGGGCTCTGGGAGCTATCGCCACCACGATAGCTGAGGACGATGAACTTGGGCGGCTGAGCACTCCCCTGAGCCACACCCAGGAGGGCCCCCATCCCCAGCCGCTCCATCTCATCTCGTTCCAGCACCTCAAGCTCCAGCCCCCAGGCCTCGGCCACCTCTCGGGCCGCCTGTACCATATTGCTTGGGGTCATATAGTTTGCCGGCTGGTTGACCAGATCCCGGGCCAGGCTGGTAGCCTGGGCCAAGACCTTGCCTCTATAGACCCCCTGTTCCAAATCTTGGATTTTGGTCTCATCTCTCTCCACAATCAAAAGCTCCTTGAGCTCTCGATGTTCCGGCTCCTTGGTCCTGTGCTTGTCGAAGGTGTAGAGCCCGAGGATGCTTCCCTCCACTATGGCCTGGGCTGCTTTCTCCGGGTCGATGCCGCCAATTCCGGCACCATGAACTATAGTGGCAACCTGCTCGGCACCGAGCTTGCGCAGCGATTTACAGGCCTCAGCCATTATCCCCCGAATCCGATCCAGGGTGAAATCGTCCTGTTTTCCCAGCCCGACCACCGCCGCCCGTGCTGCCTCCATCCGCCCCAGGGTGTGGATTATAGTGACCTCATTTAGCTTGCCCTTGATCTCGCCTCGGGCGATAAGCTGGGAGATGGCGCCATCAAGGGCTTGGTCCACAGCTCCGGTGGCACCGCCGGGGCGCTGCACTCCCTGAAAGAGGTTCACTACAACCGCGTCTGCCGCGATTTTGGTGATGTCGCCAGATATTACCTTGACCTCCATCTCACCCCTCCTTTGCCGCATATGCCTAAGCAAGTCGAGAAATTGTTATGCCCATTTTCCTTTACTTGATAGGATGATGTTTTCCTTGCTGAGAAAACGGCGGGAGAGCAAAAAGGCTATCACTCCCAGAAACGCTGCGCCGGCTAAATTATACAGGGCATAATCCCATGAGGGCAGCAGCCAGATGAGGTGCCCCCCAAGCTGACCTGGCACTTGTAGCAAAATTACCCCGATACTGATAATAACTAACTGACCAATAGCAGGATTGGTAACCAAGCTGATGAGAATCCCCAACCACATAAGGGCAAACATCAACAGGGGAAGAAAAAGAAAGCCGGTAACTGCTTCCGCAGGCGGAAGGACGAAATAACCCGTAGTCGGAAGGATAGCGGCGAAATTCATCACCAGGATAATTATCACAGTAGAAACGAGCCCCATGATGTAAGCGGGCAGGAAAATGCCTAGGCTCTTCCCCATCCAAACGGCTTTAGCGGTCAATGGCGTAGCCAGAAGTGACTCTATGGGCCCCCTGGCTTTTTCCTTAGCCACGGCATCACCAGCCCAAGTCACCATACATGTATATAGTACTATGAGCGGCATATAGTTAACCACAAGCCCCATGATGACCTCTAGCGCCGGCTTGGCATCTGCCCAGGATAATCCTGGCAGCCATCTATTGAGAAGGATGGTTGCACCTACCCCTCCTCCGATAGTAACGATGCCAAAGATAATGGCAATAATCAAAAATACCTTGCTATGCACGATGTCCTTGGCATCCCTTCGGAGAACGATGGCCATCCCTCTCATGATGGCTCCGCTTCCTTGAGTATGGCGGAGTAGATTTCCTCGAGGGAGACTTCTTTCTTACTTACCCCCTCAATCTCTACCCCTCGGCTAACGAGAAGGCTCACTAGGTCGGGGACCCTTGCCCCCTGTTGGGGAACGAAAGTAAGGCTCTTGCCTTGTCTTTCTCGTAACCCCAGATGTGGCAGGTTTTTGAGTTCAGTGAAGAGAGGATCTGACATGGCTTCGGCTGTCTCGATCTCCACCTCACCTCCCCCCATCTCCCGCTGTAGCTGCTCCAACTCACCATAGAGCCTTATCTCACCGCGGTCGATCAAGGCGATGCGATTGCAGATTCTCTGCACTTCATCCAGATTGTGGGAGCTCAAGAAGATAGTCTTTCCCTCCTCATTAGCCATATTGACGATGGCCTGCCTCACCTCTATTTGACCTGAGGGGTCAACGGCGGCGGTGGGCTCATCCAGAACCAAGAGCTCTGGATTATGTGCCATGGCCCTGGCTAAGGCCAGCCTCTGCCTCATCCCCTTGGAATAGGTGGCGGTTTTGTCCTTGGCTCTATCCCGAAGCCCCACTGAATCCAAAAGCCCCCTGATCCTCTCCGCAGGTTCAGCCACTCCATAAATCCGAGCATAATATCCCAGGTTCTCCTCAGCAGTCATATTATCGTAGAGCCCATCGCTCTCTAAGACGAAACCCACCTTCCTTCTGGCTTCATCCTTTGAGACATCCTCCCCTAAGATAGTAGCCTTGCCCGAGGTGGGCTTAAGTAAGCCAAGCAGAATCCTGATGGTAGTGGTCTTGCCGGCTCCATTGGGACCAAGATAGCCAAAGATGTCACCTTGCTCCACAGCGAAGCTGACACCTTTGAGAACCTCACGATTGCCCAGACTTTTGCTTACCTTTTCTAAGCTTATCGCTGAGTTCATTTCATCATTCCTCGCCCAAAGCCTCCTTCAGCAGCCGAGCCAGCTCGAAGGGGTCGCTGCCAATCACACTCGAGGTGTAAAGCTCCATAGCCCCGATGTCCGAGGCTCTGCTTCCCAGGTCGCCCCGGTCTACCAGCCGCACCAGCACCGGGAATCCGTCCCAGCTTTCTGGTGCCTGGCTCAGGGGAGCTGTGGCTAAGAACAGATTAAAGCTGGAGACGTGCAGCCGGTCTCGAAAACAGGCTAACGCCTCATAGATTCTCTCCTTGAGCGAGAGGTTGAATTCCGGTGCCAAAAGGAGGACCTCGTTTTCCTTAATCGGCGTCAGATAGGCAATGACCCTGATTCCCTCCTTTTCCAGGGCACAACCCAAGGAGAGATGAACCTGGTACAGGTCAGCAAAGTAATTCGAGCCATACTCCACTTGATAACGGAGGGCAGCCTGGCGCAAGCCCTCCACTTTGGCATAGTGCATATCTCTGGTCAGCATGACCTGAGCATGCCCATGAAGCAAGGAAGCACCAGCCCTCCACAGACAATTCCAGATCAAGGTGAAATATTTGGCCTCGGGGTCGCTGTTATGCGCTTTCTCGGCCCAGCGCCAGGCCGTATCCAAATAGTCAATGATTTGCTCCTCAGAGAAAAGCAAGGGATTGTGCTCCCTGAAAATGACTATCCCATGAAGTCCATCGTACTTGGCGATGTTGCTCCCAGTGATACAATGCTTTCCTTCAACTCGACCGAAAATGTCCTCTGGCGTATCCCTATGTGGGTTTTGCAGCGGATCACCCTGGGCTCCCTGGACGATCTGGGCGGTGACATCAAGCTTGTCCTTGGCTTCGATAGGACGGGCAGTTCGCAGCCTGTTGAATAATGCCCCCTCGAAGGTGACCAGATTGGTGACCTTGATCACCCTTTGATTTGAGGTTGCTGCCACTGAGCCAAAGTGCTGCTCAATCCAATGATGCATCGTCGCCGGAGGATTTAATCGCCCTGTGGATACGCTGACATGGAAAATGCGGTCGAAGAGCTTCCTTTCCCCCGCTGGCAGTGATTCTAAAACGATGTCCAGCTCAGCGATGCCCATGACAATTAATGCTTGAAGTGCCGGATGCCGGTGAAAACCATAGCCACATTATGCCGATTCGCTGCCTCGATGACCTCGTTATCCCGCACCGAGCCCCCGGGCTCGATGATGGCGCTAACCCCGGCTTTTGCCGCCAGCTCCACGCCATCGGGGAAGGGGAAAAAGGCATCTGAGGCCAGAACAGCCCCTGCTACTCGCTCCCCGGCCTTCTTGAGGGCGATTTCCACGCTATCCACCCTGCTCGGTTGACCAGCCCCCATTCCCAAGAGCATAGAGTCTTTAGCCACCACGATGGCATTGGACTTCACATGCTTCACTGCCCGCCAGGCAAAGGCGAGGTCTTTCATTTCATTGGCGGTTGGCTCGCGCTGGGTCACAGTGCGCCAGCCCTTGCTCTCCTCAGCGATAAGGTCACCGGTCTGGATGAGGAAGCCGCCGGCAACGGAGCGGGAATCCCAGGAGGTTGTGCTCTCCGCAGGCAGCGCCGGACCCGCAGCGAGGAGGCGAAGGTCCTTTTTGCCTTTGAGTACGGCCAGAGCCTCATCTTCGTATTCCGAGGCGATGACTATCTCATAGAAGGTCTTCGCTATCTCCTTGGCCAGCTCGATATTTAGCGCCCGATTCACCGCCACGATGCCACCGAAGGCGGACACCGGGTCTCCAGCCAGAGCGCGGCGATACGCCTCGGCCAGGTCTTGGTGGCTGGCAAGCCCACAGGGGTTGGTGTGCTTTACAATGACCACGGTAGGCTCGGTGAAATCGCAAGCTGCCTTCCATGCCCCATCGGCATCCATGATATTGTTGAAGGAAAGCTCCTTGCCCCAAAGCTGTTGTGCTGAGGTGATGCCCAGCTTTTCTCCCAGCACCTGCTCATAGAAAGCCGCCCTCTGGTGGGGGTTCTCCCCGTAGCGCAGGTCATAGCGCTTCCTCAGGGCAATGGTGAGCTCTGGGGCGAAGCCTTTTTCGCCCTCCTGCAGGTAACTGGCGACAGCGGTATCGTAGAAGGCAACGTGCTGGAATGCCTTTTGCGCCAGCTTTTTTCGACTTTCAAAGTCAACGCCACCGCGGCGCAATTGCTCCAGGACAGGGCCATAGTCGCTGGGCTCAACCAGCACCAGGACCTGAGGGAAGTTCTTGGCTGCGGCCCGAATCATGGTCGGGCCACCGATGTCGATGTTCTCTATAGCTTCTTCGAAGGTGACATCGGGCTTGGCCACTGTTTGAATGAAAGGATAGAGATTGACGGCAACCAGGTCTATGGTCTCGATGCCGCTCTTGGCTAATTGCTCCATATGGCTTTCCAGATCCCTTCGCGCCAGGATGCCGCCATGGACTGCGGGATGAAGCGTCTTCACCCTGCCATCTAAGATCTCGGGGAAACCGGTGAGCTCGGCGACCTCACGGACAGCGACCCCAGCTTCAGAAAGGGCTCTCTTGGTGCCTCCGGTGCTGAAGACCTCGAAGCCGAGCTCCAAAAGCCCCCTGGCAAAGTCGATAATCCCTGTCTTATCCCAGACGCTCAAGATAGCGCGCATATGTCACCCCCTAAATTATAACCACTCTCTCCGTCCCTCCCCCCTCCACCACCTCGCCAATGACTCTGGCGTCGGGGAGGGATGGTAAAAGGTGATCGGCATCGTCAGGCGAGGAGATAAGGGCCATGCCGACGCCCATGTTGAACACTCGATACATCTCGTTGTCATCTATGTTGCCCTTTTTTTGAATCAGCAGGAAGATAGGAGAGATCTCCCAGGAGCCCCTGTCAAGCTTTGCTGTCAGCCATGGGGGCAGGATTCGGGGCAGGTTATCAACGAGCCCGCCGCCGGTGATGTGAGCCATCCCCTTGATCTTAGGGAGCAACGGCTTGAGCGCATGGTAATAGCAGCGATGGGGCTCAAGGAGCTCCTGACCCAAGGTGCGACCGAGCCGGGGATAGACTTGGCTCAATATCGAAGGCTCAGTGCCAAAGAGCTTTCGCACCAGGGAATAGCCGTTGGTATGAAGCCCGCTGGAGGGAAGCCCAATGATGGCATCGCCTGCCTTGATAGAGCGGCCATCGATGATATTCCCTTTTTCCACCACCCCGATGATAAAGCCGACAAGGTCATAATCTCCTTCGGGATAAAATCCGGGCATCTCTGCGGTCTCGCCGCCGATGAGGGCGCAGCCCACAGCGCGGCAGGCGTCGGCCATTCCCCTAGCGATGGCTTCCACCTGCTGGGGAACAAGCTTTCCCATAGCGATGTAGTCGAGGAAGAATAGAGGCTCTGCGCCTGAGGTCACGATGTCGTTGACGCAGTGATTGACCAGGTCGATGCCGACTGTATCATGCCTGCCCAGGGCGGCGGCGATCTTGAGCTTGGTGCCCACGCCATCGACGCTGGAGACCAGGATTGGCTCCTGATAGCCCTTGAGCTGGAAGAGCCCGGCAAAGGGGCCAACGCCAGTTATCACCTCGCGGCGGAGGGTAGCCCGGGCATGCCTTTTGATCAGCTCCTTAGCCCTCTGGGCAGCATCGAGGTCAACGCCAGCGGCGGCGTAAGTTTGTTTTTCCATTTGCCCCTTCTCGTAGCGTGTTAAAAACTGTTCCTCTTCCACTTTTCTTCTGCGATTCTAAGCCGTGGCGATGAAGCCGCTTGTGGGCTTATGGCCCATTTCGCTTCGCCTCCAGCGCCAGCTTGTCCATCTCCAGCTGGACGGGGACGGGGTAGTCTCCGTTGAAGCAGGCAAGGCAGAAGGTATCCCGGGGCAGACCAACCGCTCGAACCAAGCCATCAAGGCTCGAATAGCCCAGGGAATCGGCGCCGAGGAATTCCGCGATCTCAGGGACTGACTTATGGGCAGCAATAAGCTCCGCTCTGGTAGCCATATCGATGCCGAAGAAACAAGGATAACGGATAGGCGAGGCACAAATCCTCAAATGGACTTCCTTGGCCCCAGCCCTGCGCAATAGGCTGACAATCCGTGGCGTAGTCGTGCCTCGGACAATGCTATCGTCGACTACCACCACCCTCTTTCCCGAAAGAACTTCGGGAAGAGGGCTGAATTTGAGCCTGACACCGGTCTCGCGCAGCCGCTGATCGGGCTCGATGAAGGTGCGTCCCACATAGCGGCTCTTGATGAATGCCTCACCGAACGGAATCCCGGAGGCCTGGGAATAGCCCACCCCGGCTGCGGTCGCTGAATCGGGGATGCCGATGACCAAGTCTGCATCTACGGGATGTTCCCGAGATAAACCCGCTCCCATGGCTTGCCTCGCCGGATAGAGGCGCCGACCGTTTATTATGCTATCGGGACGAGCAAAATAGATATATTCAAAGATGCAAAGCGCCCTTCTCCCTGACTCGCTGCCGATAAAGCTGTGAACTCCAGAATCATCGATGATGACCACCTCACCGGGAGCGACTTCACGCAGGAATTGCATTCCAAGCTGGTCCAGGGCACAACTCTCCGAAGCTATTGCCCAGTTGCCATTAAAAGAGCCCAAACAAAGGGGACGGACTCCAAAGGGGTCACGAACGCCAATAATCCTATCCTTGGTCAACAGCACTAAGCTATAAGCCCCCTGCAGCCGCCCCATGGCATATTTGATCTTATCGCTCAAGCCCTTCCCCGGGGCTGAGGCAATGAGATTGGCGATAACCTCGGAATCAGTGCCTGTAGTGAAGGTGTAGCCTCGCTCCTCAAGTTCCTGGCGCAGGTATTCGGCATTGATGATGTTGCCATTATGTCCCAGCGCAATCTCATCTGAGGAGCTGGTCACCACTATCGGCTGAGCATTTGCTATCCTGCTCGAGCCGGCGGTGGAATAGCGGGTGTGCCCGATGGCGATATGCCCGCCAAGCTGATTCAGGACGCCCTCATTGAAGGCTTGAGCCACAAGCCCCATAGCGGTATGCACTCGAATCCTTCCGCCATCGGAGGTAGCAATGCCAGCGCTCTCCTGACCCCGATGCTGAAGGGAATAGAGGGCGAAATAGGTCAGCCGGGCCACATCCTCGCCAGGGGCATAAATGCCGAAGATACCACAACTCTCATGTAATTTCATACCACTTAAATTATAGTCCCTTCTCATTCTCAGAGCAATCCCTTACCTTGACAATAAAGCTGGCTCTTGATAAAGTTAAAATTGCACTGTCAGGAAAAGGAATGATCCAGGTCTTCACTGGGAATGGCAAAGGCAAGACCTCAGCGGCTATGGGCGCGGTGCTCCGAGCTGTGGGGCAAGGGCTTCGGGTGTTCATCGTCTTCTTCATGAAGGGCAATTATCCCTATGGCGAACAAAAAGCCCTGAGCTACCTGCCCAATGTGACCGTGGCCAGATTTGGCTTACCCAGCTTCGTCGACCCCGAGAATGTAAAAGAGGAGGACAAGAAGGAAGCGAGGAAGGCGTTGGCAGCAGCCCGAGAAGCCATGCTCAGCGCGGAATATGACCTCGTAGTGCTCGACGAGGTGAATATCGCCGCTGCCTGGGGATTGGTCGGCGTCGCTGAGGTAGTCGAGCTGATTCAGGATAAGCCAGAAGCCGTCGAGCTCATCCTCACCGGTCGCTATGCCGACCCCGAGCTGAACAAGCTCGCAGACCTGGTCACCGAGATGCTCGATATCAAGCACCCCTATGAAAAGGGCGTGCCGGCGCGGCCGGGGTTTGAATATTAGCACGAGGGAGGAGGACACAATGGATATCACTTTAAGCGTAATCAAAGCTGACGTTGGTGGCTATGTGGGGCACTCCAGCATGCACCCAGCGCTCATCGAAAAGGGGCAAGAGTGCCTGGAGCCAGCAAAGCGGGATGGACTGCTCATCGACTTCCATGTCACCAGGGCAGGCGATGACCTGCAGCTGATCATGACCCATCAAAATGGTGTGGACAATGAGCAGATTCACCGTCTCGCCTGGGACACCTTCGAAGCCGGCACCAAGCTGGCCAGGGAGATGAAGCTCTATGGTGCGGGACAGGATCTGCTCGCCGATGCCTTTGCCGGAACTGTTAAGGGGATGGGACCGGGGGTGGCCGAGATGACATTTACCGAGCGAGCCTCGGAGCCAGTGCTCATCTTTATGGCCGATAAGACCGCGTCCGGCGCCTGGAATTTCCCCCTTTACAAGATCTTCGCCGACCCATTCAACACCATTGGTCTCGTCATCGCTGAGAATATGCACAAGGGTTTCTCCTTCGAGGTCCATGATGTCAAGGAACATAAGAAGATCACATTTGATGCCCCGGAGGAGATCTACGATATGCTTATATTCCTCGGCGCTCCGTCCCGCTATGCGGTCAAGGCTGTGTATCATCGGGAGATGAACGAGGTCGCTGCTGTCTCCTCAACCCAGCGCCTGGCCCTGATCGCTGGCAGGTATGTGGGCAAGGACGACCCGGTGTGCGTTGTGCGCAGCCAAGGCTATCTCCCCGCCGTAGGCGAGGTTCTTGAACCCTTCACCCAGCCTCACATCGTTGAGGGTTGGATGCGGGGCTCGCATCATGGTCCCCTGATGCCGGTGTCACTTCGGGACTGCAATCCCAGCCGCTTCGATGGCCCGCCCCGGGTGTGGGCCGCTGGCTTTCAGCTCTCCAATGGCAAGCTCATCGGCCCCAGGGACATGTTCGATGACCCAGCCTTCGACGAGGCGCGGCGCCAGGCTAATGTCCTCGCCGATTGGCTGAGAATGCACGGCCCCTTCGAGCCCCATCGCCTCCCGCTCGAGGAGATGGAGTACACCACTATGCCCCAGGTGATGAAAAAGCTTGAGGGGAGATTTGTCGAGCTTGACTGAGCTCCTTTTGGCCACCGATAACGCGGGCAAGGTGCGAGAATACTCCTTGCTCTTGAAAGGTTTGCCATTTGTCCTGGTCACCCCTGATAAAAAAGGGGTCAGGGTCGTCATCAGTGAAAGCGATGCTACCCTGGAGGGGAATGCGGCACTGAAGGCAAGAACCTATGCTCAGGCCTCAAACCTGCTCACCTTAGCCGATGACTCGGGGCTCGAGGTCGATGCCCTGGCTGGCGAGCCCGGTGTCCTCTCCGCCCGCTATGCCGGGGAGGGGGCTTCCGATAGGGAAAGGGTAGAGTTCCTGTTGCAAAAGCTTTCCGCTGTGCCCTGGGAAAAGAGGGGCGCCCGCTTCAGGTGTGTTATCGCCATTGCCACGCCAGAGGGCAAAATCGAGCCCTGTCACGGGGAATGTGAAGGCATCATCGCTTATCAGCCCAAGGGCGAAAACGGCTTCGGCTATGACCCCATCTTCTATCTTCCTGAGTTGGGCAAAACAATGGCCGAATTGCCTTTGGAGCAGAAGAACAAGATAAGCCACCGCGGTAAGGCAGCGCAGAAGGCGCGGCAGATCTTGGACCGGCTAAGTGGGGGGCAGAATTGAGCGGGCTCTATGATTCCTTTCAGCGCCCGATAAACTACCTGCGCATCTCGGTCACCGACCGCTGCAATTTGCGCTGCATCTACTGCATGCCCATTGAGGGCATAAAATCCATCCCCCATAACGAGATACTGCGCTATGAGGAGATCTACCTCGTGGCTCAGGCAGCAGCCAAGCTGGGCATAAACAAACTGCGCCTCACCGGAGGCGAGCCTTTGATCCGCTCCCACTTGGTGACCCTGGTCGGGATGTTAGCCGAAATAGAAGGCATCGATGACGTCTCCCTGACCACCAACGGAGTGCTGCTCAAGCACTATGCCTTTGCCCTTAAACAGGCCGGGCTTAACCGGGTCAACATCAGCATCGATTCCCTTCAGCAGAGGAAATTCCGCCGCATTACCAGGCTGGGAACTGTAGACGACGTCCTTGAGGGCATGAGTGCAGCGCATCAAGCAGGGCTTGAGCCGGTAAAGATCAATACCGTGGTCCTGCGCGGCGTAAATGATGACGAGATTATCGACTTCGCTCAAAAGACAATCGATGAGGGCTGGCATGTGCGCTTCATTGAGCTCATCCCCATCGGTCAGGGGCAGAGGAGAAAATGGTTTATGCCTATATCCGAGATCAGGGCTCGCATTGAGGAGCTGGGGACGCTGGAGCCGTGCCCACTGAGTGGCAATGGCCCAGCTAAATATTTTCGCCTCCCAGATTCCCGAGGCACCATTGGCTTCATCAGCCCCGTCACCGAGCATATCTGCGTTCGCTGCAATCGCTTGCGCCTCACCGCCGACGGCAAGCTACGCCCCTGCCTGCTCTCCGATGAGGAGATTGACCTTCGGGAGCTATTGCGCCATGGAGCATCGAGCGAGCAAATATGCCATCTAATCCAGGAAGCAGTGGCTGCCAAGCCACAAGGGCACCAGCTGGCTAAAGGGATCAGCTCCAAGAAGCAAGCCATGGCCCAGATCGGAGGCTGAGGACAGGATGATGGAAACACGCATGGTGGATATCAGCGCAAAGCAGGACACAGAGCGGGTAGCAGTGGCCAAAGGGATGGTGGCGATGAAGCCGGAGACATTGGCCCTGATTGAACAGGGGAAAATGGCTAAGGGTGACGTCCTGTCTATGGCCCAGAC
>CAZMKJ010000001.1:0-39132 GCA_964567075.1 uncultured Dehalococcoidia bacterium | reverse complement strand
AGCTTAGCCTAAAGTGTTAAGCAAAATCTTGTGAGCCCTCAAAAAACCAGAAAAACGAAGTGGCAGCGGCTGGATTCGAACCAGCGACCAGAGGCTTATGAGTCCCCTGCTCTACCCCTGAGCTACGCTGCCCTTTGCCAAATCGAGATCTTAATGCCTATTAGGTTCCCGCTGGTCTTTCTCCAAGGCCAAGGACATTGATCAGCTTTGACTGATCGGATACCACGATCTTGGTGTTGTTTGCCAGGGATGCCTGTGTCACTTCAAGTTGTTTTAGAACCTGAGCATTGCCGACAAAGAATTGGTCAGCTGCTGCTGATACCTTCTGTATTGCTTCTGCCTCTCCTTCAGCCATCAAAATCGTCGCTTGCCTTTCGCCTTCAGCCGTTAATATCGCCTTCTGCTTCTCGCCTTCAGCTATCAATATCGCATTCTGTCTGTCCCCCTCCGCCTCCAGTATCTGTTTTTCCCTATATGCCTCCGCAGACAAAATGGTAGCCCTCTTCTCCCTCTCCGCCTTCATCTGCTTGCTCATGGCATCGGCAATGTCATGGGGTGGGTCAATCCTCTTTAATTCAACCCTGGTGACCTTTACCCCCCATCTATCGGTAGCCTCATCGAGCGTCGTGCGCAATGCTGCATTAATGCGCTCCCTGGATGTCAGCGTCTCATCAAGGGTCATGTCGCCGATTAAATTCCTGAGGTTTGTCTGCGCCAGTTGGCTGATAGCATAGCTGAAATTAGCGATCTCGTATTTGACTGCCTTGGGGTCAACAACATAATAGTAGATGATGGCATCAACCTCTACAGTCACATTGTCTCTGCTGATAACCCCTTGAGGTGGCACATCGATGACGTTCTCGCGCATATCTACCCTGGCTACCAGCGAATCCCTAATAGGCACCAAGAAGTGAATCCCCGGATCCCAGACAGCCTTAAATTTGCCCCATCTCTCCACTATCCCCTTCTCAGCTTGATGTACCCTGTATGTGAACAACATAATTACCCTCCTCCTACTTTTTTAACCTCTAAAGTGACTCCACTTACCCCGATAACCTCCACTTCCTCGCCTTCCTCAATATCCTCTTCAGCTTTAGCTCTCCACAGTTCATAGCCAACCTTCACCAAACCGACCTCATATTTGGTAATACGACGCCGCACAATGCCGCTTTCACCAATAACAGCATCAATATTTGTTCTCCAGTCACCTTCCAGACTGTCCGCCATAATTTGAACTACCCGTTTCGACTTTTGATATAAGCTCGCTTCTTTATCTTTATGCAAGCGGGGAGATTGGAACCCGCTACTCGAGGCTTATCAGTCCCCTCCTCTACCCCTGAGCTACGCTGCCACCAATCTTAATATATCAACCATAATATTTCAATGTCAACCTCATCCCCTGGCGGCAAGGAGCGACAATACCTTGTCCAAAATCCTGTGTGCCACCTCGGATTTGGGCAACAGCGGTAGCTGCTGCACCTCGCCACTGCGGTCGATGAGAACCACTTTATTGGTGTCCACAGCAAAGCCGCTATCGGCGGCGGTGATGTCATTGGCGACAATGAGGTCCAGCCCCTTCTGCTCCAGTTTCCTTGTCGCGTTTGGCAGCAAATCCTCGCTTTCAGCGGCAAAGCCGACCTTTATCAGCTCGCCCCGGACCTGGCTCAGGATGTCTGGGTTTTTCACCAGCTCGAGGGTTAGCCTCTCAGGATCCCTTTTTATTTTATGCTCGGCAGCGGCCGCGGGACGATAATCGGCAACGGCAGCAGTCATAATCAAAGCGTCAGCATCGCTCGCTCTTTCCAGAACAGCGTCGCACATTTGAAGTGCGCTGGTAACCGGAACCAATTCAACGCCAACCGGGGGTATGAGAGCTGTTGGAGCGCTGATAAGAATCACTGTGGCTCCTCGGTCTCTGGCGGCCTCGGCGATGGCATAGCCCATCTTCCCCGAGGAGCGATTGCTGAGGTAACGGACGGGATCGAGGGGTTCCTGGGTGCCTCCAGCGCTGACCACCAGCCGCCTCCCGGCGAAGTCACCGTGGCGGCCTAAAACTTGGTAAATCGTCCCCAGGATCTCATCGACTGCGGCCAGGCGACCGAGCCCCATCACCCCGGTGACGAGGCGCCCATATGCTGGACCAACGATGATGGCGCCGCGGGAGCGAAGCCTTTCCAGATTCTCCTGGGTCACCTGATTCTGATACATCCCCACATCCATCGCTGGCGCTATGATCAGCGGCGCCTCCGTCGCCAGCACACTACAGCTCAATAGGTCATCAGCGATGCCCATCGCCAATTTGGCTATGGTATTGGCGGTAGCCGGGGCGATGACCATGACATCGGCTCGCTCCGCCAGCGCCACATGTCCGGGTCTGAAATCGGCGATGGGGGCAAACAGATCGACGACTACAGGTCTTCGAGTAATGTGGCGAAAGGTGAGCGGGGTGACAAACTCGGTAGCAGCTTTAGTCATGACCACATCAACGCTGATCCCCGCCTGGGTGAGCCTGCTGGCGAGATCCACCGCCTTATATGCAGCGATGCTGCCTGTGACCCCTAAAACAACGGTTTTGCCAGCAAACATCCTTCCCCCTCCTTAATGCTTAGTGTTCAACTCATGGATTATCCGTAGCCCCATCAGGGTTAGGTCTGGAGCCACTAACTCGATGACCTTGGTCTCCTGGGCAATGATTTCAGCGAGGCCTCCGGTAGCAATAACCCGAGCCTCCTTGCCCAGCTCTCTCTTAATCTGAGCTACAAGCCCCTCCACAAGTGCCACATAGCCAAAGATGATGCCTGATTGCATCGCGGAAACAGTGTTTTTGCCGATAACGTGCTTGGGGCGAACTAACTCCACTCGAGGCAATTTCGCCGTACTCTGGAACAGACCCTCAGCGGCAAGCAAAATACCCGGGGCAATGGCTCCACCGAGATAATCACCCTCCTCGGATACTACGTCGAAGGTAGTGCTGGTGCCAAAGTCGATGACGATTAAAGGACCACCATAGAGCCGATGGCCTACTGCCGCATTCACCACCCGGTCGGCACCCACCTCACGTGGGTTCTCCATACGGATGCGGACCCCAGTCTTAATTCCCGAGCCAGCTACTACCAAGGGCGAGAGCCCCAGGTAGCGGCGACATAGCTCCTCAAAGGTGACCACCAAAGGGGGCACTACACTGCAAATGATCGCCTGCTTGATATCGGAGAGGGCGAGCCCACTATGGGGCAGGAGATCAAGCAGTATGGCGCCGTATTCATCGGCCAGCTTGTGGACATCGGTGGCCAGACGCCAGGTGGCAACAAGCCTCTCCCCGGCAAAGACACCGATCGCGATATTGGTATTCCCGATATCGATGGCGAGCAACATCTCCATCTTTCCGTCAGATGATTGTGATCTCTGGGGCAAACTACGGTTTGCTGAACACATTTCTTATCTTGGGATGCAGGGCGCTGCCCAATTTTTCAATGGCTTCGTATCTATCTCTATTACGCTCTTTCTGTCTCTCCTCAAATTCAGCCCTGGAGTAAAGCCTTTCCGGGTGCAGGTAAATATCATCTACACTCCTTATCGCTTTTGGCACCTTAAACCCTGTAGGTGAATCTACCCAATCTTCAAGACCTCCTCTCAATAGGGAATCTAAAATACCCATGGTATGTTCTAACCTGATATCTCTATAGTGTTCTCCTTCACTCACTCCTCCGGTATTCAATAGGAAGTAATTTACATGAGGAAGACCTCTCAATATCTCATAGAATCTGTTGGCATGCTCTGCCCTGTCGCCGGCGACGAAGGGATCATAGAAAAACTCAGTCCTAATCATGCCCGCTTGGGTTGGGTCACCGGCTGATGATTCCATCGCCTGCCCTATAATCATTAACGCTACCGCTTGTTCCAGGTTCAATTTCGATATCGCGGGGATCAATGGCCCTCTGGTGACAAGAATCAGGTTATCAATCCTCTCCACGTCGATATAGGAGCTGGCGTGCATAAAATCTCTTCTCGGTATCACTGCCCTTCCATTTGATGTTCTTTCCAGGTTGTAAAAGTCAAAGTCTCCGTCTTCAGTTACATAAACATTTTCACACACGGTTTCCGGTTTTAATAGGCCATAGAATATCTCGGTTTGCTCCCCTGGATTTACCCCCTCTGTTTTCACAAATACTCCCCCGAGTTCAAAGCCGTGGAAAGAACCATCCGACATAAGGGCTCCGCCGTCGTCTTGAATGAGCCAGGATTGTTCGTTCCCCTTTCTTGCCAGGATCCTACAGGTTACGGTTGTTTTTCCATTGGCGCTTAAAGCGGCGATCAGTGTCCTTACTGCCCTATAATCTCCGTAGACTGATTGCAGGTAATCCTCTCTACAACCGGCGTGCAGGAAAATGCCACCCCTTCTCGTTTTAGCGATCCAGTCCTCAGCGGCAAAAACCCCCTTTTTATATTCGCCTATGTAGTTGCTATTCCGCACTATCTTAATAACCCTGCCATCATCCAGCATAGCCAATCTTATGGTGATATCTTTTTGGGGAAGCGGTTTCGATTTGTTGGCCTCAAAAGCATCATCGCTGAAAAATAGAATTTCATATCTCGGTTGTTCGACATCTCCTTTTACCGGCGCAAAAAGGTTCTTCCCGCCACAGGCGACGTGGGCAAATCTCTCTGGAACGATTAACCTCACCACTGTGTCGCTGCTTGCATTGCCCACAATCCTATCAATGGAGATTAATCTTTCTTTAGCCAAAGCGTTTTCACACTGGGTTAATAGCTCTATTTCCTCTTCGCCAAAGGAATGGTCAACGCTATTTTTGGTGAACGCCGCCGCCCTGGAAGTGGGCTCACTTTCGGCAACGAAATTGCCATACTTTGTTTTCTTAACCCCGGGCTCTTTTTCCACCAGCGCTCTCAGCGCTTCATCACCAGGGTTGACTGTCAACCTGTTTTCCTCCAGCGCTTTTCTTTTGATCCTGTCAGCAGTCTGGGCGAATAACTCTAAGTCGAATTTTGCCATAACAACTTCTTCCTCCGCTGTAATTTTACCATAGGCATGCTGTTGTGTTAAGGGCGGCTGGGGAGAAACATGGCATCGGCTGCTGAGGAAACAATGCGATATACTTCCTGAAGTGGCAGTCTATGCTCCAAGGCGAGGCGACGGCAGTCTTCATACTCCGGGACTACGGCAACGGGGGAGCCATGAAGGCGCTTGAGCTTCACCGCTGCCCTGCCCAAGCTGGTCTCGATCTCCACCACTTCCCGCTCCGCCTGCCGGCGGCCAACTGCTTGCACCCGAACCCCCAAGGTTGAGGTTTCACGGAGTATAGTCTCAATCAGCGCCCCTTCAGCTTGGGCCGAGGCGAGGACGCAGAGCGTGACCGCAGGTCTGTTCTTCTTCATCTGAATCGGGATGAACCAAACATCCAAAGCACCTTGGGCGAAAAGGCGTTCCATAACATAGCCATAAAGCTCAGGGTTCATGTCGTCGATGTTGGTTTGCAAAAGCAGGAGCTCAGGAGTTGTGACCTCGGTCGTTTGCCCCAGCCAAAGCCGCAGCACATGGCGGGCGCCAACACCATAGCCAATGCGCTCTAAGGTAAATGGCGGACAGTGAAAGGAAGCCAGGGTAGTGATGATGGCGGCGGCGGTCGGGGTTACCAGCTCCCCAGCCTCAGCTTCGGGGCGGACTGGAGCCCCAGACATGGCCAGGAGCTCAAGGGTCGCTGGTGCTGGCAGTGGCAAGTTGCCATGGGCGGTGTCAATGGTGCCATAGCCCAGGGGCAGGACTGAGGCGAAGACTGCTTCCACCCCCAGGAGATGGAATCCGAGCACCACCCCCATGACATCGACGATGGCATCAACAGCGCCCACCTCATGGAAGTGCACTTCTGCCACTGTGATGCCATGCACCTTGGCTTCAGCCTCGGCGAGCCGGCTGAAGATGCGAGCCCCTTGCCCTTTAACTGGCTGTGGCAGGTCGCTGGCAGCGATGATATCCAGAATCTGGCTCAGGGAGCGGTGCTCTGCTTCCTGCGCCTCATCGAGGGCCACCGTGACTTTGGTGCCAGTTAAAGGGCCACACTGCGCCTTTCCAGCCCTGAGTTCGTAGCCAGTTAAGGGCAGCTTGCACAGCTCTGAGGTGAGCTCACTGAGGGGCAAGCCGATATCTATTAGCGCCCCGAGGAGCATATCACCGCCTGCCCCGGCAAAGCAATCGAGATAAGCGATGTTCAAAACCGACCCCTACTCCCTGACCACCAGCTTTATTTTATGCCTGCGCCATAAATCAGCCTTGAGCTCCCAATCGGACCAGTGCTTATGCGCCTCCCCCTTCTCCATGCTTAGCACGAAGGCGATGACAGCGGGATAACACCGGGAGTAAATCAGCGCCTGGCCAACGGCGGAGCTTACCTTCAGCCCCAGCTCTTCCCCCTGTTTGACAAGCTTCAAGATACAAGCGATCACCGGGAACTCGCCAACTCTGATAGCCATGTCGGGACAAAAATCGGTTCCGAAGATAGCAACCGGCAGCAATGCCTCGTCTCCCCAGTCCTGGATGCAGTAAGAGAGGGCCAAGGAGGCAAGCTTCTCTTCGGTGAACCTCTTGACCACCTGAGTCACATCAACTCTGAACCGGGCCTCATCATCGTATTGGCGCAGGAGAGGGGCGGAAAGAAGCTCTGCCGAGAGCCGTTCCACAAACTCAGTGATACCAAAGTATTGAGGCTCCTCAGCCATGAGCAGCTCCCTCAGCCCTGGTTGATTAAGGCCGCGATATAGCCAGCGCCGAAGCCATTGTCGATATTGACCACAGCTACCCCAGGAGAGCAGGTATTGAGCATGGCAAGCAGAGGAGCCAGCCCACTGAAGCTGGCCCCATAGCCGGTGCTGGTGGGGACAGCGATAACAGGCACCGCGATCAGGCCGCTGACGATGCTGGGGAGCGCCCCTTCCATGCCAGCAACTGCTACTACTACCTTGGCTTGGCGCAGCCGAGGCAGCTGATCCAGCAAACGGTGCACCCCCGATATGCCAACATCATAGGCTCGGTCGACCTCGTTGCCCATGAGCTCGGCGGTAATTGCTGCCTCCTCAGCCACCGGCAAATCAGCAGTGCCCCCGCTGATCACCATAACTCCAGGGTGACGTGGGGCATCCTTTGCTCGGTCTACGCTGATAGCGCGGGCAATGGGCTGGTAGCTGGCTTCTGGCACTCGCTCTCGGACCAGGGCCAAGCACTCGGGATCAACCCGGGTCACCAGTATCTTGTCGGCATGAGTTGCCAGTTGCTCGACAATAGCAGCTATTTGCGCTGCCGTTTTCCCTTGCCCTAAAACTACTTCGGGGAAGCCACGGCGTAGTGCGCGGTGATGGTCTATCTTGGCAAAGCCCAGATCTTGGTACGGCAGGAGGCGCAATTGTGCCACCGCCTGTTCGATGGCAACCTCTCCTGATTTCACCCGCTGCAAAAGCTGGGACAGATGCTCCTCGTCGATGCTTACCTCCTGGAATCAAGCGGCTACATAGACTGAGGAGGCAGGCAGCCCTCGGCATCCACATGGCCGGCAAGGTAACATCTGTAGTCGGTGAGCATCTTCCCCATCTTGCTCAGCCTCTTGATGTGGGATAAAGAGAGCTGCCCGCTCCGAAGCTGGCTTAATGCATTAGCAATGGCAGCTCGACCGCCGATCGAGCGTTCCAGAACGCTGCCATAGAGTTTGCTGAATTCCTTGTAGAAATCGGGGAGCGGGAGTTTAGTCGGCAAAACAGCGTGGAAACCATCGAAGAGCTCGTGCTTTTTGGTCACAATCCTTTCCTTCATCTGGGCGAAGAGTTCGGTTCCGGGAAGCGGGGTGAGCACAGTGAACTGAGTGGTCTTGAGCTGGAGCCGGTCCACATAGCGGCGCAATCTGGCGAATCCCTCTCGAGTCTCATCGGGGTCAATGATAAAAGCGGCCACTACCCTCACTCCATGGGAATTCAGGATCTCCAGGGCTTTCTCGTTGTTTTCCACCGTATTCTGCTTATTAACCGATTTGAGCCCTTCTTCGTCGATCTTCTCAAAGCCAATGAAGACGCCGCCAAGCCCGACCTCTTTCCACATAGCAATAAGCTCGGGGTGCTTGACAATGATGTCACTTCGAGATTGAACATGATAACGCTTTTTAATCTTATTATCCTTGATCAGGGCTGCCATTTCTTGGGCCCGAGGGACATGGATGAAGAAATTATCGTCCGAGAAAAAGATCACCTTTTCCTCGATCTTGGTCAGCTCCTCGACCAGCCTTTGCGCGCTCTTGAACCTAACCTTGTCCTGAAAGAACTTATGCACCGAGCAGAAGTTGCAGCGATAGGGGCAGCCTCTGGTGGTCTCAACCAGGGCCGCGGGACGCTCAAAGCCGATGAAATATTGCTTCCGGAAGGCTTTGGATAGGTGGCGTGCCGGCAGCGGGAGCTCATCCAGATTCTCGATCAGGCTTCGTGGTCTGGTGAACAATTGCTCCCCATCCCGGTTCAGCGCCAGGCCAGGAACGGACTCCAGATCGCCATTGCCACTGAGACAGGATACCAGCTCTGAGAATGTTATCTCACCCTCTCCGATGACAATGGCATCGATGAACTCGGTGCAAAGGTCCTCGGGGCTTAGTGAGGCATGATGTCCGCCGATGACCACCACCGGTCTACCTTTGCTCCCCTTAACAAACTCAGCAATGCGCAGTGCCTTATTGACATCTACAGTGAAGGAACAGGAGATGCCACAAATATCGGGCTCAAAGGAGGAGAGGGTTTGCGCCAGATCGTCGAAGTGGAACAGATCCAGCAACTTTACATCATGCTCGTTCTCTAAGAGGGCAGCGATGTCCTCCAGCCCCAGGGGCTCATAGCACATGACTGCACCAAAGTCCATGACCCCCGTTGATCTGGGTTGGATGAGAAGGATCTTCATGGAACACCTCCGTTATAGCTCGCTGACTGCTGTGGGCTCCTCCGTGAAAGAGATGAAGGAAAACTCTTTTGCCCGGCCCAGGCGCTCCAGATAGGCCAAAGCCTTCTTGGTATCGCTGGCTACCCGAGCCCGGTCAGAGTTCCGCAACCGATTCTTAAACAGCCAATAGGTGAACTCTTGAAGTTCGGGAAGGGTGGTGCTGCTTTGCTGGGGATAGCCCTTTCCCTGGCGAAAGCACTTAAGCAGGGTCTGTTGGTCGGCACCATAAATTCGCTGATAGCTATCTCGAGGGTGGTTCTGATAAACGTGAGCGCGCTGCTCCTTATCGATCTCTTCCTCCACGGCGAGGAGGAGAGCCCGCTCCACAATAACCCCATAGAGGTAATTGAGATAAGCGCGATATTTGGTACTGCCGATGAGCGTTTTGAACTCCTCTTCTGTGAGCTCGATAGGTGGCTTGCCCCGGAGAAGAAGGTTTGCCATCTCATCTTCAGGAAGGTAGCCATCGACCTCTTGGCAGAGGCGCTCGGCGAGGAGGAGCCAATCGAAGGCCTGTCCCTCGATGAGATAGCGGTAATGACGCCCATTATGCGTTTCCTCGCGGGAGGACCAGCGCCCAATAGCTTCAAGCAGAGCGATATACCAGTGCTTGCCCGCGGCCATAGCCTGCTTAAAATGCTCGATAGCCTCCCTATCGCCTATGGCCGGGAGGGAATGAGAGGTTTGAAGCCCTTTTTCCCCTTTCATCAGCTTGATTTTAGCCAAGCCTCCACTGACTTGGTGTTCAATATATCCTCGGCTGGGCACCAGCCCCGCCGCGCAATGCCAACGCCAAAGCGCATCAGGTCCAGTTGGGCTATGCTATGGGCATCGGTGCCGATGAGGAGCTTAACTCCCAGCTCTCTGGCCCGCAGCACGTGAATATCCCTGAGGTCCAGTCGCTCAGGCATGGCATTGATCTCCAACGCCGTATCTGTGCGCAGCGCTGCCCTGAATACCTCCTCTAAGTCGATGCTCACCGGCTCCCGCTCCCCCAAAATCCGGCACGTGGGGTGCGCCAGGACATCGACATGCGGGTTCTCCATTGCTTTAATCACCCTACGGGTCATCTTCTCCTCATCTTGTCCCATGGCGGAGTGAACCGCCGCGATCACGAGGTCAAGCTCAGCTAAAACATCGTCGGACAAGTCCAAAGAGCCATCAGCTCGAATATCGACCTCGATCCCGGAAAGCACCCGGATGCCATCAAGGGTTTGGTTCAGCCTTTTTATCTCGGCAATCTGTCTCCTCAGCCGCTCCTCATTTAGCCCGTGGGCAATGCCTCTGCCCGCAGAATGTTCGGTGATTGCTACATATTGATAGCCCCGCTCCTTGGCTGCCAGGGCTATAGCTTCGATGGAATCATGCCCATCGCTCCAGTCGGTATGGACATGGATGTCGCCTTTGATATCGGAGAGCTGGATCAACCTGGGGAGTGTCCTTTGCTCTGCCCTTTCTATCTCGTCTCGCCCCTCCCTGATTTCGGGAGGGATAAACTCAAGCCCAAGCCTGCCATAATAGCCCTCTTCGCTGGCAAACTTCTCCGTCTTCCCTGTCTTCAGGGTGGTGATGCCATATTCGCTGATCTTGAGCCCGTTGCGCACCGCCCGCTCCCTGAGGGCGATGTTGTGGTCCTTGCTGCCGGTGAAATACTGGAGCAGCGAGCCGAAGCAATCTTCCTCCACCATGCGCAAATCAACCTGGAGCCCATCGCCGACGATGACGCTGGCCTTAGTTGTCCCCTGAACCATAACCTCCTCAACTTGAGGCAGCTCAGCGAAGGCTTGAAGCACTCGCTCCGGGGCTGAGGCTGTGCCCATGATGTCGATGTCGCCGATGGTCTCCTTAAAGCGGCGCAGGCTCCCCGCCGGGACCAGATCATGTACCCCGGGGCAACTGTTAAGCGCAGCCACGATCTCCTCCACCATGGGCAGGGCTTGCCCTAAGGGGACCCTCTGGTCTTTGCGCCGCATTGCCTGGATGCGGCGCAGGATGTTAGCCGCTGTCTTATCTCCGAGGCGATATAGGGCAGCCACCTTCCCATTTGAAGCCGCTTTCTCCAGCTCCTCGATGGTGGAGATGCCCAGCTCTTTGGACAGCCTGAGCGCCGTCTTGGGCCCGATGCCGGGGATGTCCATAAGCAGGCTGATGCCTTCGGGGAACTCAGCGCGAAGCTTGTCATAATAGCCGAGGCGCCCGGTGGTCACAAGCTCGCTGATCTTCTTTTCGATGGCCTCGCCAATCCCGGGAACCTGCCTCAACTTTCCCTGCTCCATTAGCTGCTCTACTTCCACGGGCAGATTCTCAATAGTTCGGGCTGCCTTTTGATAAGCCCTGATCTTAAAGGCATTTTCCTCCTTGAGCTCAAGGAGGTCAGCGATGTCCTGGAATACCTTAGCCACGGCTGCGTTTTTCATGGCTCGACACCCATTTCCACCCTTACTTCTTTCTGCCGCAGCAGTGTTTGTATTTCTTGCCCGAGCCGCAGGGGCAGGGGTCGTTGCGCCCTATTTTCTTCTTCCCTGATACCGCCGCCGGCACCTTCCTCTCGGGGGGAGCTGGCTCCCGTGCTGGCGCTCGCTCCTTGACGATGCCGACATGATATATGGTATGCACAATATCATGCTCGATACTGTGTTGCAAGTCCTGGAACATGTCATGGGCCATTCTCTTATAGGACACCAGGGGGTCTCTTTGCCCCATAGCCTCCAGTCCAATCCCATGGCGCATGTCCTCCATAGCGGTGAGGTGCTCGATCCAGCGGCTGTCGATGGAGCGCAGCATCACCAGTCTCTCCAGAACCCTCATGTTCTCCGGGCCAAGCTCTCGCTCTCGCTCCTCATAGCGGGAGAGGGCATAATCAAATAGCTGGTCCTCGATTTCCTCTTCGTGCATTTGAGATAAGGCCCGCGCATTTAGGCTCGGAGGCAAGGGCACGATGGCGTTCATGGCAGCGAGTAGACCATCGAGGTCCCTTTCCCTATCATCGCCCAGGTGGGTATCAAAGAGATTCTCGATCTCCTTGGTCACCATTTCCAGGATGTTGCTCTTGAGGTCAGCGCCGCTCAAAAGCTGCTCCCTCTGGGCATAGATCATCTCGCGCTGCTTATTGAGCACATCATCGTAGTCCAATAAGTGCTTGCGGACATCGAAATGATAGGCCTCGACCTTCACCTGGGTGTTCTTTATCGCTTTAGTGATCAGGGAATGCTCGATAGGGGTATCCTCATCGAACTTGGCCCAATCCATAAGCCTCTTAATCTGGTCACCGCCAAAGCGGCGCATGATGTCATCTTCTAAAGAGATATAGAATCGTGAGCTTCCGGGGTCTCCCTGGCGTCCGGCACGACCTCGAAGCTGATTATCGATGCGCCTGGCCTCATGGCGCTCGGTGCCAATGACATGAAGCCCATTGAGCTCAACCACCTTATTGTGCTCTTCATGCCATTCCTCAGGCTCCCGTTCTTGCGGTTTCCCGCCGAGGATGATATCCACACCACGCCCGGCCATGTTGGTGGCGATGGTCACCGTCCCAAGCCTTCCCGCCTGAGCGATGATGCCCGCCTCCTTTTCATGTTGCTTGGCATTGAGCACCTGGTGTGGAATCCCTTTCCTCCGCAGCATGTCGCTTAGCTGCTCAGATTTCTCGATGGAGACCGTGCCTACCAGGACAGGGTGCCCCTGGCGGTGCAGCTCTTCGATCTCCTGGGCTACAGTGCGGAATTTAGCCTCTTCGGTTTTATATATCTGGTCCGGATATTCATGGCGGATCAGCGGCTTATTAGTGGGGATGACCATCACATCGAGCTTATAGATCTTGTAAAACTCCTCAGCTTCGGTGGCTGCCGTTCCCGTCATCCCAGCCAGCTTGTCATACATGCGGAAATAGTTCTGGAAGGTGATGGTGGCTAAGGTGATGCTCTCCCGCCGAATTTTGACCCCTTCCTTGGCCTCGATGGCTTGATGCAGTCCCTCACTGTATCTGCGTCCAGGCATCTTGCGCCCGGTGAACTCATCAACGATGACAACCCCAGGCTGGCCATCCTCATCCCTATCGATCACATACTCACGGTCCCGTTGATAGAGGGCATGGGCTCTTAAGGCATTTTCAATGTGGTGAAGCAGACCTTGATGGCTTGTGTCGTAGAGATTGGGCAGCCCCAGCCAGCGCTCCAAGTTGGCAATGCCGGAAGGAGTCAGGCTCACCGTCCGCCACTTCTGCTCCACAGTATAGTCCTGATTGGGCCGCAATCTGGGAATCAGCTGGGCAAAGGTGTAATACATCTTTGTTGATTCCTCTGCCGGGCCGCTGATGATGAGTGGAGTTCGCGCTTCATCGATGAGGATATTATCCACCTCATCGACAATGCCATAATTGAGCTCACGCTGCACGCATTGGGACGGGTCTCTGACCATATTATCGCGGAGATAATCAAAGCCGAATTCGTTGTTGGTGCCATAGGTGACATCGGCGTGATAAGCCTCTCGCCTTGGCACCGGGCGTAGATGCCTCCAGTTGGGGTCTCCGGAATCATACTCCGGGTCGAAGAGGAAGGCAGCTTCGTGCTGAATGCAGCTCACGCTAACCCCTAAGGCGTGATAAATAGGCCCCATCCAGTGGGTGTCCCGCTTGGCCAGGTAATCGTTCACCGTGACCACGTGCACGCCCTCTCCGGTTAGGGAGTTGAGGCAGACGGGGAGGGTGGCCACCAGGGTTTTGCCCTCACCGGTGGCCATCTCGGCGATCTTCCCCTGATGGAGCACGATGCCACCCATGAGCTGGACATCGAAATGGCGCTCGCCGATGGTGCGTCTCGCTGCCTCGCGGACGGCAGCGAAGGTCTCGGGGAGAAGCTCATCCAAGGATTCCCCAGCCTCATAGCGAGCCTTGAACTCGGTGGTCTTATCCTTGAGCTCTTGGTCGCTGAGCCTTATAAACTCGGGCTCCAGGGCATTTATGTCATCGACCTTAGGCCTGAGCTTCTTAAGCTCCCGCTCATTGGAATCGCCAAAAAGCTTGAACATGATTTACCTCTTACTCGAACATGGCCCCCACGGAGAGACCGTTATGGATGCGATAAATGGCCTCGCCAATCAAAGGGGCTATGGAAAGCACAGTGACCTTGCCGGTCCTCTTTTCTTCAGACACGGGGACGGTATCGGTGACCACCAATTCCCGTATCGGGCTTTGGGCGATGCGGCTTACCGCAGAGCCGGTGAGGATGGGATGGGGGCAGCAGGCATAAATCTCTTCCGCTCCGTGTTCCTTCAAGGTGTAGGATGCCACTGTGAGCGACTCCGCGGTATCGACTTCATCATCTATAAGCAGGGCCCGCATCCCCTGAACCTCCCCGATCACGCCCAGAGTCTCAACCTTCTCGATATTGCCCAAGCGCCTTTTTTCAATGATGGCTAACGGCGCATCAAGCTTGGCCGCCAGGTCTCGAGCTCGCTTGGTGATGCCGAGGTCTGCGGCCACCACCGCCAAATCCGGATATTCCTTTTCCTCGAAGTAGCGGCTCAGGATAGGGAACGCAGTCAGTTCGTCAACCGGGATATTGAAGAAGCCCTGAATCTGCCCGGCATGGAGGTCTACGGTGAGCACCCGATTGGCGCCGGCTACGGTAATCAAGTCGGCCACTAATCGTGCCGTTATCGGCACCCGAGGTTGGTCTTTCTTATCGGTGCGACTATAGCCATAGTAGGGGATTGTGGCAGTGACCCGCTCCGCTGAGGCCCGCTTCATGGCATCGATCATGATGAGCAGCTCCATAAGGCTCTTGTTGACCGGGGAGCAGATAGGCTGAACGATGAAAACATCACATCCGCGCACATTTTCCAGGACTCGGACAAAGATGTTCTCATTGCTGAACTCGAAGACCTCAGCCTGACCTAACGATATGTGGAGATAGTGGCAAATGGCAGCCGCCAACTCGGGGTGGGCGTTCCCGGTGAAAACCTTTAGCTCCTGAGCCAATTCTTCCCCCCTTGCTATTTATCACCGCTTTTCTCAATAAAAGACTATAGCACAAAATAGACTGGGGGGCAATTTTAGCGCTTCAGTTCCCGGATTATCTTATTTATCACCGGGGTGATGTCTCTTGCGGTATTGACGACGAAGTGATGGCGGCGGATTTGCTGCTCCTTGGGCTTCATCCGCTGATAAATTGCCCAGCCAGCATCCGACCTGTCTTGGGGATCGATGTCCTCTGCCCGCCTCTGGAGTCGCTCCCGAACCAGCTCGGCAGGGGCTTCCACCCGGACGATGATAAGCTTGAGCCCGAGGCGGTCGGCGATACGGTAGAGATGCTCACGGTGATACTCGACCAGGTTGGTGGCGTCCAAAAGCACCGGGATACCCTTGCTCAGGAACTCTTCAGTGAGGAGATGAAGTGCTTGAAACAGGCGCTGGCTTTCTCGGGCGTTATAGCTGGGCACGGGGAATAGGGTTTTGCGCAGGGCATCGCTCTCCACAATAAGGCAGGGCCATCTCTCCGCCAGCGTGCGGCTGAAATAAGACTTCCCAGTGCCAGGAAGCCCGCTAATGACAATTAAAAAAGGTCGAGCTAGAGGTTCAGGAAGCTCATTTAATGCTTCCTTTAATTGCTGCACATCGGCTAAGAGCTGCCCCTTGTTCATTTAAGCCGTTTAACGATAACTTCGATCGTAAAGCAGCCGATTTAGTAAAATGCTTTTCCTATCCCCAGCCGATTTGAGGTCTTCCCTGAGACCAGCGGTCAGCCTTTTTATTACTATCAGGACGAACATGGCCAGGAAGACCCAGGTCAGGATCAGATCTTGGGAATGGAACAGCCAGGAGAGGATAGGTAGAAGAGCAAAGCCGATAATCATCCCTAAGGGCATGACCACACTTTGGCCGCCGAATCTGAAGCGCTCCCCTAATGAGGCATCTCGCTTCCGCAGTGACAGAGCAGCTCGGGTCAACCCGCCTGCAGCTACGGGGACTAAGAACAATCCCAGTGCCAGCGGTGCCTGCACTCCAAGTAGCAGCCCTCCGGCGGCGCCGGTGCCAGTGCTATTGCCCTTTTCCCCTTCGAAACGGAGAAAGATCGGCCACATCATGCCAACTAAAACAGCCAGCGCGGACAGGGAGGCAACGGTGACCCCGAGGTCGAGCCATAGCAGGGCAACTAAGGGCAGCAGAGCCCCTTTGCCAATATCCCATATAATCCCTGTAGCTCCCTCGACATAGCCCACCTTCCGCCACAGCCCCAGATGCATGTCCTCACCACGCAGATCAAAGCCCTTGAGCCGGCCTATGATATAAAGCACAGGGAGAGAGCCTAATAGATAGGCTCCCAGAATATAGCCGATTTCAGCCCACATGCTCTCTTTGCTCCGTTAACTATAATCGATTTCGGCGACAGAGGCAAATGGGCATCAGTCCTCGCCATAGAAGGCAATGCCCAGGGTTCCCGGTCCGGTGTGGACTCCCATTGTGGGGGTGAAATCAGTGATAAAAATCTCGACGCAATCGAATTGGGCTGAAATCTGGTCCCTGAGCCTTTGCGCCTCGTCCAGTACATCAGAATGGAACACGATGACATGCACTGGCTTTTGCCCCACCTCTTCCCGCATAATCTCCAGCAGACGCTTCAATGCCTTGGGTTTAGTGCGAGCCCTCTCCCGGAGCCCGATGTCGCCGCCTCTGATGCCCAAAATGGGCTTGATGCTGAGGATGGAGGCGATCCAGGCGGCAGCCCTGGGGACGCGCCCCCCTTTGGCCAAATAGTAGAGGGTATCCATCGCCGCCACTACATCGACCCGGCTCATCACCCTTTGTGCCGCTTCGAGTACTTGTCCCAGGTCTGCCCCCGAGCTGGCGGCTTGCGCTGCGGCCAAGGTGACGAAACCCTGTCCTCCAGCGGCGGTCTGGCAGTCGAGTATCTCGATGACAACGCCGGGGAGCTCCTCTTTGACCATCTCCCTTGCCTGCTGCGCCGAATCAAATCCCATGCTGATCTGCTGCGGCATGGTAATGCAGAGGATACTGTCACTATGCTGGCTCAGCTGGCGATAGGCTTCAAGATAGGCTCCGGGTGGCGGGGAGGAGGTGGTGGGGAGTTTCTTTGCCTTCCGCAACAGCCTATAGACCTCGCTCGGGGTGATGTCGATTCCATCGCGGTAGATCTCGTCCCCGAAGTTGATGGTTATGGGGATGATATAGATGCCATATCGCTCCACCAGCTCCTTGGGCAGGCAAGCAATGCTATCGGTGACTACTGCCACTCGGTTCATGAGAAAGGAGCTCGTTCCGGCAATTAACTCTCCGTATAGAAAGCAAGGGCTAAAACGCCGGCACCAGCGGCATAGCCCATTATCGGGGTGAACTCGGTGAGCCAAATCTCGGCGCAATCGAACTGGGATGAGACCCGCTCCTTGAGCCTTTCCGCTTCTTCCGGCACGCTGCCGTGCATTACCGCCACATGCAGCGGATTTGTGCCCGCCTTTTTCCGCATCATCCTAAGGAGGCGCTCTATGCCCTTGTTTCTTGTTCTGGTGACGCCGGCAAAATGTACCACACCACTGGATATGGCGAATATTGGCTTGATATTGAGCACAGAGCCTATTAGTGCCGCCATCTTGGGAATGCGCCCGGTGCGATGGATATAGCGGATGGTGTCCAAAAGACCAAAGACAATAACCCGCTCCCTGACCCTTTCCGCAGCATCGATGACCTCGGCCAGGCTCTTGCCCTCTGCCGCTGCCCGAGCCGCCGCCAGGACAACAAAGCCCTGTCCCGCGGCGGCAGTCTGGGAATCCAATACCTCGATTCTGGCCCCAGTGTGTTCTTGCTCGGCCAAGCCTTTTGCCACTTGAGCCGCATCATAGAGTGTGCTCAGCTTAGCGGAGATGGCAATGCAAAGAATGCTTTCTGCTTGCCCACTTAGCTCGCGGTAAACCTCGAGAAACTGCCCTGGGGAAGGTGGTGAAGTGGTAAAAAGCTCGGGTGCCTTTTCCAGCATCCGGTAAATCTCAGTCGGGCTTATATCAATCGAATCCCGATATACCTTACCGTCAAAAAGCACATTTACCGGCACTACTCGAATCCGGTATTGCTCCACCAATTCCTTGGGCAGGCAAGCAATGCTGTCGGTGACAACGGCAACCTTATTCACTAACCTCCTAAGGCAAACAAAAGCGGCTGTGCCTGTTTCGTTTTAGCTGCGCGCTCCGCTTCAGGTCATGCGCCCAGCCATTTTATACTGCACCACCCCGGCTGCTGCCAGCCCAAGCCCCAAGACGAGGATGCCAATCCCGGCATACTGGTACATCATGGCCCGACTCAAGCTTGTTAGGCTGAGTCCCACGCCCTTCTCCATTATTAGATAATTAAACCCCGGTTGCTGAGCAGGATCGTAAGGATTGTAAGCAGCCGGCCCAAAGGGCGCAAAGAAGTCTCTGCGTTTAGCCGAGAAATCCTCCCTGAGATCCCGCAGTTCTCCAATTGTTGTCGGGGAGTGGTCCTTTTCCAACTCCGCCACTGTTTGGTCGTGGATCGAGTTTGCACACACGATCAGCACTATGCCGAAGGCGAGCCCGGTCACCCCCAGAACGAGCATGATTATCGCAGTCACACGGACCAATTTTTGCATTTCTCACCCCCTTTCATCAAAGTCTACAGAAGGCATGTCGACGTGGCGCAGCCGCTTTTGCCCCTAATCAGCTTCTTGCTCCTTTTCAGGTGGCAATTGCTCCCAGGCATCATTTCGCCACTGCTCACGCCCCATCTTATGCTCCAGCAACCGAGGGAGCAGAAGCGAGCTGGTCAGCAATAGAGATAAAACGAAGAAAGCCCCGGTCGCCGGCAAGATGACGATGAGCATTATCAGGGTTGCGGTCAGCAAAAGCCCAGCTTTAAACAGGCGGTTTCTGAGCCGGATAAAAGCCGCAGTGACCAGACCTAAGGTCAGGAAGGTGAGCGCTAATTGGGGGCTGATATTATGAAAACCCTGTTCGTTATAAACAAGCCCTTCCTGCTCCAAGGTCAGAAGCCAGCCGATGGCTACCGGGAGCGGCAACATCATCAATGAAGCCAAAAGCCAGTCGCGGCGAACAACGCGGAGCACGATAGAGACCAAAAGCCACAGGGCAAAAGGGATATAAGCCAAAAGCAGAAGCCAGAGCCAGGGATTGGGGACGACCTGCCATAAGAGCAGGGCCAAAATCAGCATCATGGCTAAGCAGTAGCCGAGCCAAGGGTAGAGCCAAGCTGGCTTGCCCCGCCGCCATTCATAGATGGTGACCAACATCATGGAAACCAAAATGGCCACCATCCAGTGCCATCCCCGCCAGAGCTGGAGGATAAAGGTGAGAGCGATTAGTAGGTGGGGTAATGCGGCAAGGAACGCCTGAAGCAATGTCCCCTTGCTATGGACCTGGTGAAACTCTCGGGCTAAAGCCTGGATGGAACCGAAGCGCTCGGTGGCCATCCGCGCTGCCTCTTCTCTGCTCAACCCAGTTTGGCGAAGCTCGTCGGTTTCCTCCTCCAAGTGGGTGTAGAGCTCACGCAGGATATCCCTTTCCGACGTTGGATCGAGCCTGAGACGAGATCCAAGATCGTTTAGATATTGCCTTATCTCCGATGCCATTATTCGCTTTGGTTACGGATTGATGGGCTCAATGATCATATTCACCGCGGCGGAGAAGCGCTGCCACTCCGCTGCCTTCTCGACCAAGACTTGGTGCCCCTTTCCCGTAAGGTAATAATATCTGCACTCCTGCCCGCCAGGGGAGTGCTGCCACTTCCCTTGGATAAGCCCCTCCTTCTCCAGTCGATGTAAAGCGGGATAAAGCGTTCCCTCCCCAAATCGGAAATAGCCTCCACTCCTGCGCTCCATCTCTTTGATCAACTGATAGCCATACATCGGCTTGTTTCCGATAAGGGATAGCAGCAAGGAATCAGTGCTACCCTTCAGGAGCTCGCGCTCATATCCCATGTTGATACCTCGTATTACGAGGTATAATAAGACAATATTCATCCCGTGTCAAGGTCTTTGCCCAAATCGAAAGGCAATCCGATTTACAGCAATGCTTGACCTGTGTTATAATTTTAACCTTGGGGTAACCAGTTGGAGAAGGAAAAAAAAGAGACCATTATCCAAGAATTTAGAGTCCACGACGGGGACACCGGCTCTCCCGAGGTGCAGATTGCTATCCTTACCCGGAGGATCGAGAGATTAACTGAGCACCTCAAGGAGCACAAACACGATTACCACTCGCAGCGGGGCCTTATGAAGCTGGTGGGGCAAAGAAGGAGGCTGCTCCGCTACCTCAGCGAAACCGATGCGGAGAGCTATCGCTCACTGATCGCAAAGCTCGGGCTGCGAAGATAACAGGAGGTTTTAGATAATGCCGCAGACTTTTCAAACTGAGATCGGGGAGCGAACCCTCGTCATCGAGACCGGGGAACTTGCTGGGCAAGCAAATGGAGCAGTCACAGTGCGCTATGGTGATACCGTGGTTTTGGTCACTGCCTGCATGAGCGCTGAGCCTAGGGAAGGGGTTGACTTTCTGCCTTTGACCGTAGACTACGAGGAGAGGCTTTACGCCGCAGGGAAAATCCCCGGCGGTTACTTCAAGAGGGAAGGGCGGCCAAGCCAGGATGCGGTGTTGACCAGTAGGCTTACCGATAGACCTCTCCGCCCTCTATTCCCCGATGGCTTCCGTAACGAGGTTCAAGTTGTGGTCGCCGTCCTCTCCACGGACCAGGAAAACGTTCCTGACATCCTGTCTATAATCGGCGCCTCGGCCGCCCTGGGCATCTCAGACATCCCCTTTGGGGGACCGATTAGCGCCGTGCGCATCGGCTATATCGATGGTGAGTTGGTCTTCAACCCCACCTTCACTCAGCTCCTCGAGAGCAAGCTCGATTTAGTGGTCGCCGGGACCAAGGAGATGGTGATCATGCTCGAAGCTGGGGCCAACGAGGTCTCAGAAGACATCGTGCTCCAGGCTATCAAATTGGGACAGGAGAGCAATCGGGAGGTTATCAAACTCCAAGAGGAGCTGATACAAACCTGTGGCAAGCCCAAGATGGAGTTTGAGCCCAAGGAGCCCAACCTTGAGCTTCAAGCCAAGGTCGGCTCCATTATCCGAGATAGATTGGCTCAAGGGACTTATTGGCAGGACAGGTCAGAGCGAGAGGCCAATTTGGCAAGCCTGAGGACAGAGCTCCTGGAAAAGCTTGGCGATAGCTTTCCCCAGGAGGAGATCCTTTCTGGCTTGAACTCGGGGTTAAAGGCTCAGGTTCGAAGCAGCATCTTGGAAACGGGCGTGCGCCCCAGTGGTCGTGGCTTGACCGAGATTCGTCCCATCACCTGTGCGGTGGGCAATTTACCACGGACTCATGGCTCTGGGCTATTCACCCGCGGCGAGACGCAGGTCTTGACTATCACCACCCTCGGCTCTCCTGGTGAGGAGCAGCTCATCGACACCATTAGCCAGGAAGAGAGCAAGCACTTCATGCACCACTATAACTTCCCCCCATTCAGCACTGGAGAGGTGAGGCGCATTGGGACCCCGGGGCGCCGTGAGATCGGGCATGGTGCTTTAGCAGAGCGAGCTCTGCTTCCCGTGCTCCCCAGCGAGGGTGATTTCCCTTACACTATCCGCCTTGTCTCCGAGGTTTTAAGCTCTAATGGTAGCACCTCCATGGCCAGCGTCTGCGCGGGAAGCCTATCTCTTATGGATGCTGGCATTCCAATCAAGACCCCAGTGGCCGGGGTCGCTATGGGCCTGGTGCAGGGGGCGGACAACAAATATGTCCTGCTCACCGATATCGAAGGCTTGGAGGACGCCGTTGGCGATATGGATTGCAAGGTTGCGGGCACCGCAAACGGGGTCACCGCACTCCAGCTTGATCTCAAGGTCAAGGGCATAAGATTTGATATTATAGCGGACGCTCTAAGCCAGGCACGCCAAGCCCGCCTCTTCATCTTGGACAGGATAAAGGAGACCATCAGCACCAGTCGCCCTGAAGTCAGTAAATACGCCCCCAAGATGACCAAGATAACCATCGACCCGGATAAGATCCGCTATGTCATCGGCCCCGGCGGTCGAGTGATAAGATCGATAATGGATGAGACCAAGGCGCGTATAGACGTTGAAAGCGATGGCACCATCATCATCGGCTCGCCAAGCGAGGAAGCAACTCGCAGAGCCATCGAGATCATCGAGGGCTTGACCAGGGAGATAGAAGTCGGTGGCATCTATACCGGAAAGGTGACCAGGGTGGCTGATTTCGGCGCCTTCGTTGAGATCATGCCAGGTAAGGAGGGTCTAGTTCGCATCAGCGAACTCGCTGACTATCGCATCGCCAATGTTGAGGAAGTAGCTAAGGTCGGAGACGAGATCATGGTTATGGTCACCGGCATCGACAATTTGGGGAGGATAAACCTCTCCCGGCGCGCTGTGTTTCAGAAATTATCTCAAATCCCGGGAGCCCGGCTCGGCCCCAAGCAAACCGGCACCTCAGGAAGAGGGAGGGCTCGGCCAACGCGGCCGCCCTTCCCCAAGGGAGAGCGTTGATGACGCCGATAGCAGTCTTGGTTCACGGTGCTTTGGGGAAAATGGGGCAGCAGGTTCTCAGCGCCCTGTGCCGAGACCCAGAGCTTGAGCCAATTGCCGCTGTGGACCTGAGGGCAGACCAACAATACCTGAGCTTGCCCGATGGTTCGGGGGAAATTCCCCTTTCCTCCCAGCTTGAGCCGGTTATCATGAGCTGGAAAGCCGATGTCTTGGTCGACTTCTCTACCGCAGCGGCTGTCATCACTATGGCGCGCACCGCGGCCAAGCACCGTATCAATTTGGTTATCGGGACTACTGGCATTTCCGCCACCGAGCTCGATGAGATGGAGCAGCTTTGCCGGGAGTATGACATCGGTGCCATAGTGGCCCCCAATTTCTCCTTAGGGGCAGTGCTCATGGTTCAGTTAGCCAAGGTGGCAGCTAAGTTCTTCGATCACGCCGAGGTCATTGAGATGCACCATGAGCAGAAAGCCGATGCCCCATCGGGCACAGCCATCACCACAGCTAAGGAGATGACCGAGGCCAGGGGCAAAGCCTTCGCTTACAGCTCGCCCGAGAAGGAAAGCCTTGCTGGCAGCCGTGGTGCCCAGTATCAAGGTGTGGCTTTACATAGCCTGCGCATGCCCGGCCTCCTTGCCCACCAGGAGGTCGTCCTCGGGGGGGCCGGTGAAACGCTGCGCATCCGGCATGACACTATTAGCAGAGAGTGTTATATGCCCGGGGTCATCTTGGCCATCAAAGAGGTGGGCAAAATAAAGGGACTGGTGCGCGGGTTAGATAAATTATTGCATTTCTAGGGCACCGATGAGGAAATTCCATACCGCCATTGTTGGAGCTACTGGACTGGTGGGCCAGGAGTTCATCAAGATCCTGGAGCAACAGGGGTTCCCCATGGCCTCCATGCACCTCTTTGCCTCCGATAGATCGGCAGGGAGAAAGATGCTCGTCTGCGGCAAAGAGGTTAGGGTCAAGGAGGCCACCGCTCAATCCTTCGACCATGTAGACCTGGCATTGTTCTCCGCCGGCTCTGAGATCAGTCAGTACCTGGCTCCGTACGCGGTGCAATCTGGGGCTGTGGTCATCGATAATAGCGCTGCCTTCAGGATGGAGCCCGAAATCCCCTTAGTGGTGCCAGAGGTGAACCCCGAAGACCTCAAGGAGCACAAAGGGTTAATTGCCAATCCCAATTGCTCTACCGTTCAGCTGGTGGTTGCCCTTTACCCGCTACATAAGGTCAACCCCATCAAGCGGGTCATCGTCGATACCTATCAGTCGGTATCTGGTTGGGGCGCCGCCGCCATGGAGGAGCTGTCCAATCAAGCCAAGGCTGTCTTGGAGGGCAAGAGCGTGGTGCCCCATGTTTTCCCCCATCAGATCGCCTTCAATCTGCTCCCTGAGATCGATGTCTTCTTAGACAATGGCTATTCCAAGGAGGAGTGGAAGCTGATTCATGAGACGAGGAAGATAATGCACGATGAGACTATGGTCATCTCCGCCACCTGTGTTCGCGTCCCGGTATACATCGGTCACAGCGAGGCGGTTCATATTGAATTCAGCCAGCCCATGAGCCCTGAAGAGGCACGGCACATCCTGGCTGAAGCCCCCGGGGTCAAGGTGCTCGACGACCCTGCGGTGAGCCTCTATCCTCATGCCTGGTCTGTAGTTGGCTCAGACGATGTCTTTGTCGGGCGCATCCGCCGGGATGCCTCAAGTCCTAATGGCTTAGCGATGTGGGTGGTAGCTGATAATCTGCGCAAAGGGGCTGCGCTCAATGCCATCCAAATCGCCTGGGAGCTAAACAATAGGGGCTGGATTTAAAGGAGGCAGAAGTGTTAAAGCTGGGTCGACTGCTCACCGCAATGGTAACCCCCTTCGATGAATTTGGCAACGTTGACTATGAGCAGGCAAGAAGGCTGGCTTTGGCTTTGTTAGCATCCGGCAGCGATGGGGTGGTGGTTTCTGGCACTACCGGGGAATCACCAACCCTGGACTCAGAGGAAAAGCTGCGGCTCTTCGCTGAGGTGAAATCTGCCATCGGTGATAGGGGGTCTGTAGTTGCCGGCACCGGCAGCTATAACACCAGGGAAAGCTCGAAGTTGACCAAGGAAGCGGAACGGATTGGCATCGACGCCGTTCTTTTAGTGGTGCCATATTATAATAAACCAACTCAGGAGGGATTGTTCCAACACTTCGCCTCCATAGCCTCAGGCACAAACCTCCCTTGTATCCTGTATAATGTGCCCAGCCGCACCATAACCAGCCTCTCCCCCGATACGGTGATCAGGCTGAGCCAAATCGACAACATTATCGGGCTTAAAGAAGCCAGCGGCAATATGGAGCAGGTGGCTAAGATCCTCGATGGCATCGATAAGGAATTTTTGCTCTATAGCGGCAATGATAGCGACACCTTCTCCATCCTGACCCTGGGCGGCTATGGGGTGATCAGCGTTGCCTCGCACTTAGTCGGGGATCAGATTAAGCAGATGATGGAGGAGGTCATTGCCGGCGAAGTAGCCCAGGGGGCAGCCATCCACCGCCACCTGCTACCGCTGTTTAATGCCCTATTCATCGTCTCCAACCCAATCCCGGTAAAACATGCCCTGAACCACCTTGGATTTGCCGTAGGCAAACCCCGCCTGCCTCTGACCCCTCCCGATGAGAAATCGGCAGCGGCAATCGAAGCGGTGCTCAAAAACTACAAAATCGCGCTGGCTACAGCTTAAGCCGATGCCTCCTTGGAAAGGTGAAAAGATTATGTTACAATACAGTAACAGGATTGATAGGATCAAATGTTTCATATAAATTATTTGAGTTGGGGGAGGGGTCGCATAGTGGTCTAGTGCGGGCGCCTGCTAAGCGCTTACCGGGGGAAGCTTCGGTCGTGGGTTCGAATCCCACCCCCTCCGCCAGCAGACTTCGCGCACCAAAGAGGTGCGTTTTTTTCGCCCCAGGACTGCAAGGCGTGATATAATTTGAGTAAGGCTTTTCATTATGGCTCAGCATTATATCTGGACCATCGGCTGTCAGATGAACAAGGCGGATTCAGAGCGCCTTGGCTGGAGCCTTGAGGAATTGGGCTCTAAGCAAACCAAGGTCGTCGAGGACGCAGCCCTCATCGTGCTCAATAGCTGTGTGGTGCGACAGAGCGCAGAAAATCGAGTGATAAACAAACTGAATTCCTTGAGGTCGCTCAAGAGAAGGCGGCCGGGCTTGACCATTGTCCTCACCGGCTGCCTGGTTGACGCCGAGGTTGATGAGCTGAGGATGCGCTTCCCCCACGTCGACCTATTTCTAAGACCTCAAGATTTTGCCCCGCTGCTGGAACTAATCGGAGCCGAGGCCCCGTCTGGGGCGGGCTTCATCCCCTCTCCCCCATCCCCGAGCACCTTCGTCACCATCATTCAAGGTTGTGATAATTTCTGCTCCTACTGCATTGTTCCCTATCGCCGTGGTCGTGAGAAGAGCCGCCCTATCAATGAGATCGTCTGCGAGGTCCAGGGCTTGACCCGGCGCGGGGCCAAGGAGGTGACTTTGCTGGGGCAGAACGTGGACTCCTATGGCCATGACCTGGCCACCAAGCCAGACCTTGCCGATTTGCTTTATGAGCTGAATCAGGTCGATGGTCTGGCACGAATACGCTTCCTGACCAATCACCCCAAGGACATGAGCCAGAAGCTCATCGAGACAATAGCCCGTCTGGAGAAGGTCTGCTCGCATATCAGCATCCCCGTCCAAGCGGGTGACAACGATATCTTGAGGGCTATGAGGCGGGGTTATACCATACAACAATACCGGGGACTCATTGACCGAATCCGCAGCGCGATGCCCAATGTGGCCTTGAGCACCGATGTTATCGTGGGCTTCCCTGGTGAAACTGAGGAGCAATTCCAGATGACTTTGGATTTGCTTCAAGATATCAGGTTTGATACAGTTCATGTTGCTGCTTACTCGGAGCGCCCGGGGACCATCGCTGCCCGCCACTGCAAAGACGATATCCCCCGCCTGGAGAAGATGAGGCGGCTTAAAAAGGTGGAGAGCCTCCAAGAGACTATCGCTGCTGAGATAAATGCCAGGCTTTTGGGTCAAAAGGTCGAGGTTCTGGTGGAGGGAGAAAAGAGAGGCAAGTGGTATGGTCGCACCACAACCGGGAAGCTTGTGTTCTTTGATAACAGCGCCAACTGCTCGGGTCAGTTGGTAGAAGTCCAAATTGAGAAAACCAGTCCCTGGTCGCTTCAGGGGAATATCAACAGCAAAGGAGGTCGAAAGTGACATGGGATAGCGTAGCTGCATTTCTGCCATTACTTCTCCTGGCGGCATTGTTTTTTGGCGTCATGTATTTCTTCATGGTCAGACCTCAGCGGAGACGGCAGCGGGAACACAGCGAGCTGATCGAAGGATTAAAAAGGGGTGATCGGGTAATTACCGCCGGTGGAATCTATGGCCAGATAGATTACATCGATGAAGAGACCGTGGTGTTAAACTTGGAAGGGGGCGGTAAGTTGCGGGTGCTGAAACATAGCATCGTAAGAAAGCAAAGCGAATAAGGAAGCGATTTTACCGGCCTTACTTACGTGGAAGTCCGCTTGCACAACGGCGCTGATTTGGCCAAGTGGGAGAGAATCGAGAACTTGGAAGGCAAGGGCGCCTTCGAGATTCCCAAGATGAGAGTAGAGCTACTGAAGAGGCAAAGATGGAAGGGCTTGAGGGGAGGATTTTAGAGCTTAAGAAAGAGCTCAATGCGCTGATTGTGGCTCATAACTATCAGCGACCCGAGGTTCAGGACATCGCCGACATCACTGGCGATTCACTGGAGCTGGCCAGAGAGTGCACTGAAGTCAATTGTGATCTCATCGTCTTCTGCGGAGTCAGGTTCATGGCGGAAAGCGTGGCTATCCTGAACCCTGACCGCACCGTGCTTCTCTCTGAGGAGAGCGCCGGCTGCCCCTTAGCGGATATGATCGATATCGAGGACCTGAGGGAGTGGAAGCAGAGATACCCGAAAGCCGCCGTGGTCTGCTATGTCAATTCATCAGCGGCGGTAAAAGCGGAAAGCGACTTCTGCTGCACTTCAGCCAATGCCATTAAGCTAATAGAGTCTATCCCAGACGGTGAGGTACTGTTCGTCCCAGACCAATACCTGGGTCATTATACATCGACCAAGACCGATAGGCGGCTAATCCTTTATCCCGGTTATTGCCCCGTCCATCGCCGGCTTAAAGCGGAGCACATCATCCGAGCCAAGGAGCTCTATCCTGATGCCGCGGTCATTGTCCATCCCGAATGCGTACCTGAGGTCATCGCCTTAGCCGATGCTGCTCTGAGCACGTCACAGATGCTACGCTATGCCGAGCAAAGCCAGGCGAAGAGCTTCCTTATTGGCACCGAGATTGGATTGCTGCACCGGATGCAAAAGGAGAACCCGGAAAAGGATTTTCACCCCCTGTCCATGGGGCTGATCTGCCCCGATATGAAGAAGACCAGGCTGGAGAGTGTGGTCAAAGTGATGGCAGAGCGACGAAATGTAGTAACAGTGCCTGAAGCGGTCAGAGTCAAGGCGAAGCAAGCCCTCGACAGGATGTTAGCTGTGGCCTAAAATGGATTGATATGAAGAAGTGTGATTTCATCATCATTGGCAGCGGGATTGCCGGGCTTTACACTGCGCTGCTGGCGCAGAAGATGGGCAGCGTTCTCATCCTGACCAAAGGTGACATCGATGAGTGCAATACTAAGCTTGCCCAAGGTGGTATCGCTGCCCCCATCGGACGTGATGATTCCCCGGAACTCCATTTCCAGGATACCTTAGCTGCTGGCGCCGGACTCTGCGACCCTGAGGCGCTGCGCATTTTGGTCGAAGCAGCCACTGATCGTATCCATGACCTGATCCAGTTCGGCGTCCCCTTTGATACCCTCAATGGTGAGATAGCGCTTGCCCGGGAGGCAGCTCATAGCGTGTCCCGCATCCTCCATGCCGGGGGCGATGCCACTGGTGAGCACATCGAGGTCACCCTGAGCAATGTCGCCCGCTCTTCTAAGGGGGTCACCATCCTTGAAGACTGCTTGGCCACTGAGATTCTGGTTCAAGGCGGGGCTGTTCAGGGGGTTGTAGCTCTTGATTGCCGCTCTGGCTCCGTAGAGGAATTAGGCTGCCGCTTTGTAATCCTGGCCACCGGCGGGGCGGGGCGGCTGTTTAAATTCAATACCAATACCGATGTCGCCACTGGCGACGGCGTAGCCTTGGCCTATAATGCCGGGGCAGAGATCACGGATATGGAGTTCTTCCAGTTCCACCCCACAGCCCTGCGCCTCCCCGGGGTTCCCGTGTTCCTCATTTCCGAGGCGGTGCGGGGGGAGGGGGGTGTGTTGCGCAATGCCTCAGGGCATCGCTTCATGCCCGATTACTCCCCAGATGGTGATCTCGCTCCCCGGGATGTCGTATCCCGTAGCATCCTTATGGAGATGGAAAAGAACAACACCGATCGCGTCTTCCTCGACGTCACTCATCTGCCAGCGCGCACCCTTTCTGCCCGCTTTCCCCACATCTACCGCTTCTGCTTAGACCATAACCTGGACATCACCACCTCCCTCATCCCTATCGCCCCGGCGGCACATTACATGATCGGTGGCGTCAAAACCAATATCTGGGGGGAGACCAACATCAGCGGTCTTTTCGCCTGTGGTGAGACCGCCTGTACTGGCGTCCACGGGGCGAATAGACTGGCCTCAAACTCGCTGCTTGAGGTTCTGGTCTTCAGCAAGAGGATAATGGAAAGGATCGAGAGCAGGATATCAACTGCTGTCGAGGGGGGAAATGTCCTCCCCCTGGAGGAGCGAGATACCTCCGCAATCAGTCCACCCCCGCTGAGCTTGACTGCCCTGCAATCGCTCCTTTGGGATGAGGTCGGCATCGTACGGTGCCAAGAGGGACTTGAGGAGGCAGCAAACATCCTCGCCGCCTGGGAAAAGAGCTTGAAAAGGACCACAGACCGCCCCTCTTATGAACTGAGCAATATGATTTTGGTGGGGCGGCTTATGGCTGAAGCGGCCTTAAGCAGGGAGGAGAGCCGTGGTGTTCACTTCCGCTCCGATTTCCCCGAGCCCTCGCCAGCCTGGGAACGGCACATCATCTTCAGACGAAGGTAATGAGAAAGCCAAGCTTAGGCTTATCTAAAGCGCAGATTGAAAAGGTCATCGATAGCGCCTTGGCCGAGGATCTCGGCTCAGGAGACATCACCACTGAGCTGCTGATACCGTCAGAGCTCCGCGGTCGAGCTTCCATTGTAGTCAGGGAGGAGGGGGTATTAGCTGGGATCGGAGTGGCGGCTGAGGTTTTTCGCCGTGTCGATCCCCTGCTCCAGTTTCGGGGGCTCGTTTCCGACGGGAGCAAACTCCACCCCGGGGATGTAGCAGCTACCATCGAGGGCAGTGCCGCCAGCATCCTCAAAGCAGAGCGGACTGCGTTGAATTTTCTTCAGCATCTCAGCGGTATCGCTACTGAGACGGCGAGATATGTTGAGGCGGTCTCCGGGCTGGGGACTAAGATATTTGATACCCGCAAGACCATCCCCGGCTTAAGACCTCTGGAAAAATATGCGGTCAGAGTTGGCGGCGGCTATAATCACAGGCAGAGCCTGGGCGATGGCATTCTGATCAAAGACAATCATCTTGCTGCTCTCCACTCTCAGGGGATAGGGCTAAGGGAGGTGGTGGAAAAGGCACGGCGGGACGCTCCCCATACTCTTAACATCGAAGTTGAGGTGCAGAATATAGAGGAAGCCCGCCAAGCGCTCGATGCCGGGGCCGAGACCATCATGGTGGACAACATGAACCTCGAGGACATGCGCTACGTAGTCCAGCTTTGCCAGGGTCGGGCCTTAATTGAGGCCTCGGGCGGCATCACCTTGGAGAACGTGCGCGCTGTGGCTGAGACCGGCGTCGATCTCATCTCCGTCGGCGCCCTGACCCACTCGGCAAAAGCCCTGGACATCGGCCTCGAGCTCGAGCCGCTATAATTCAAACAGAAGGTAGCTTCTTTTCTGTTTATTGCCCTTTTGGAGCCGAGATATAGCGAGCCAGGGTGGGGCTTATCCTTGTTAGGGCAAGGGCTATGCCCCAGGCAGCAAATACCACAGCTGTGATTACACCTCCGAGGGCCAAGTCACTAGCCAAGCTCCCGGTGACAATAAACAACTCGCCATACCAAATGTGGTCTACTATGCCGAACAAAGCCCCTCCCCAAAGGAGCAAATTAAGCCACCAAACCTCAGGCCTTTTTCGAACGCCCCACACAATTGATACGGCTACTGATGCTGCAAGTGGTATGGTGTAGCACATCGTTTTATCACCTCCTTTCTAAAAGATTTTGCAACTAATTGCAATAGCTCTTCAAAAAATTTTCACTCCTGGCACTCAAGGCAATGACCGAAGATGGCCAAGTGCTTGAAGTCAGGCACAAAGCCACATTCTCGGATCAGAGCGCCTGTTAATGAGTCGAGCACGGGCTCATCGAGATCGAATATGCGGCCGCATTTACGGCACACGAGGTGGTGATGATGTCCCTCATCGGCGTGATGGTAGCGCAGAATTCCCTCACCCATATTGGTCTCGGTGACCAGCTCCAGCTTCTTCAGCAGCTCCAGAGTGCGATATACAGTGGAGATATTGACTTCGGGGTATTTGGCTCGAACCTGGGCATAGATCTCCTCGGCACTGATATGGCTTTCGGCATCATGGATTGCGTCGATCACCAGCACCCGCTGCGGCGTCAGCCGATAGCCTTGCTCTTTCAGGGTCTGAAGACAACTCACCTTTCAAGCCTACCATATTTCAATAATTATTGCAACTGGTTGCAGCTTAGCCTTTGCTTTCGAGGAGGATGGTCACCGGGCCGTCGTTGTGGATCTCGACCTGCATGTGCCCGCCGAAGATGCCCTTTTCCACCTTTAGCCCGCTTTCCTTTAAGTAGCTGATGAACTTCTCTACCAGCGGCTCTGCTTCCTCAGGAGGGGCGGCAGCGGCAAAACTGGGGCGGCGCCCTTTTCTGGCATCGGCGAGCAGGGTAAACTGGCTCACCACCAGGACCTGGCCGCTGATGTCCAATGCCGAGAGGTTAAATTTGCCAGCTTCGTCGGAGAAGATACGTAGATTTGCTGTTTTCTCCGCTAAATAGCGAGCATCAGCTTCTGAGTCTCCTCGCTCCACGCCAAGGAAAACAACGAGACCTCGGTCGATTTTGCCCCTGACTTGCTCGTCGATGCTGACCGAGGCCTTTGAGACTCGTTGCAGCAGCGCCTTCAATCTTTGACCTCTGATTCGGGCTTTTTTTCTCCCTGACTGGCGGGATTTGAGCTCCTGTGGTCCGTGGTGTAGAATCCGCTTCCCTTAAAGATAACCGGCACCGAATGCAAAACACGGCGGGCTTTGCCTTGGCATCGGGGGCAAGCGGTTACCGCCGACTCATCGAAGTGTTGCCTTTGCTCGAAACGGGAGTGGCAAAAGCAGCATTCATACTCATAGATCGGCATCATATGCCTCCATAGAAAAAGCGCCCAATTGAGGACGCCCTCTGGTTAGCACTCTCAACCTGAGAGTGCTAACCATAAATTAGCATCAAACCCTGCTTTTGTCAAGGGCTCTCTTGTCTTTTGCCTTGGGCTATGGTAAACTTCAAGCCAAAAGGAGGGAAATTGTCTGAGCCCGTTCCCATAAAACTGCTTCTCGAGGCCGGGGTCCATTTTGGTCATCAGCCGAGGCGCTGGAATCCCCGGATGAGGCGTTATATTTTCACTGAGCGCAACAGAATTCACATCATCGATTTGGAGCAGACCGTGGAGTTGTTGGGCAAAGCATGTGATTTTGTCCGCGATTTGGTCGCCGGGGGAAAGGATATCCTTTTCGTGGGCACCAAAAAGCAGGCTCAAGAGGCAGTGGAGGAGGAGGCCAAGCGCTGCGGTGCCTACTATGTCAATCAACGCTGGCTGGGAGGGATGCTGACCAACTTCGCCACCATCCAGTCTCGAATCGACTATCTTGTCCGCCTTGAGGATCGTAAAAGCCGGGGCGAGTTGGAACGCTTGCCCAAGAGGGAAGCATTGCGGCTGGAGAAGGAGATCTCTCACCTTAACCGGCTCCTTGGTGGGGTCAAGGAGATGACCGACATCCCCGGGGCTCTGTTCATCATCGATCCGGTAAAGGAAAGGATTGCTGTAGCTGAGGCGATAAAGGTCGGCGTCCCTTTGGTGGCCATAGTGGACACTGATTGCAACCCAGACGAGATTGACCATCCGATCCCGGCTAATGATGATGCCATAAAATCGGTGAAGCTGCTATGCTCTGTAATCGCCGACGCTGTCCTCGAAGGAAAGCAAGCCCGTGAGGAGGCAGCGGAGCAGGCTGAGGGGCTATTATTAGTAGCCTCCGAGGGCGAGGAGGAGTAAGTTGCTGGTTTCCAGGGAAGCAATAAAAGAACTCAGGGACAAGACCGGTGCCGGGGTGCTGGAATGCAAAAAGGCCCTCCTTGAGGCTGAGGGCGATCTCAGTAACGCGATTGCTATCTTGAAGGAGAGGGGGCTTTTGCTCGCCGAGAAAAAAGCAGAGCGAGTGACCAGGGAGGGGTTGATTGAAGCCTATGTCCATACTGGTGGTCGCCTCGGCGCCCTGATCGAGGTCAACTGCGAAACTGACTTTGTCGCTCGCACCGAGGAGTTCAAACAGCTGGCTCACGATCTGGCGATGCAGGTGGCAGCTACTGCCCCCAGATTTATCTACGCGGATGAGGCACCGGAGGGAGAGGACCCGACTGAGGATTGTCTCTTGGTGCAGCCATTTATCAAGGAGCCCGGGAAAAGGGTTCAAGACATCATCGCTGAAGCTAAAGCTAAGCTTGGGGAAAACATCAGGGTGCGGAGGTTTGCCCGCTTCGAACTGAGGGAGTAGGGGAATGGTGCAACCCAAATATAAGCGCATCCTATTGAAGGTCAGTGGCGAGGCTCTTATGGGTGATCGCTCATTCGGCATCGACGCTGTAGTGGCCAAGGACATTGCTGAGCAACTGAAAAGCGTGACGGGGAGAGGGGTCGAGGTCGCTATCGTCGTTGGTGGGGGAAATATCTGGCGCGGTGCTACTGCCGAAGCCGAAGGGATGGAACGAGCGGCCGCTGATTACGCCGGCATGTTGGCTACTATAATCAACGCCTTGGCACTTCAGAATGCCCTGGAGCAGGAAGGGCTGGTTACCAGGACACAAAGCGCCATCAACGTTCATGCAGTAGCCGAGCCGTACATCAGGCGCCGGGCCATTCGCCATTTGGAGAAGGGGCGGGTAGTGATCTTCGCCGCAGGCACGGGGAATCCCTACATGACTACTGATACCGCGGCAGCACTGCGAGCGATAGAGATCGATGCCGAGGTCTTGCTTATGGGGAAAAACAAAATCGACGGCGTCTACGACTGCGACCCGTCGACCAATAAAGAGGCTAAAAGATTCGAGCGGCTGAGTTACGCTGATGCCTTAGCCATGCATCTCGAGGTCATGGACACAACTGCCTTTGCCCTATGCCTGGAAAACCGCCTTCCCATTATTGTCTTCGATCTGCGAGCACCGAGGAGCATCGAGAGAGCGATATTCGGTGAAGATATCGGCACCCTGGTCTCCGGTTAAGAACATGGTAAGCGAGATCCTCTCTAACGCAGATGTTAAGATGGGCAAGACCGTTGAGGTGTTGCAGCGGGAGTTGGCCACTATTCGCACCGGGCGTGCCAGTCCTGCGCTGGTAGAACAGATCCGAGTCGATTACTATGGCGTGCCCACTCCACTAGGGCAGATGGCCACAATCTCGGTGCCGGAGGCCAGGCTCCTGGTTATTCAGCCCTGGGACAAAGGAAGCTTAAGCAGCATCGAGAAAGCGATCCTGAAATCCGGCCTGGGGCTGAATCCGGCAAACGATGGCGATGTGATCAGGCTCTCCATCCCCCAGCTTACCGAGGAGCGGCGAAAGGAGCTGGTTCGGGTGGTTCGCAAGAGGGTGGAGGAGGGGCGGGTTGCCATTCGCAACGTGAGGCGGGAGACTATGGAGCAGCTCAGGGATTTGGCACGAAATAAAGAGATATCCGAGGACGAGCAGAAACGAGCCCTGGAACTGCTTCAGAAGCTCACCGATCGCTTTATCGAAGAGAGCGATAGCATAGCTCGGGACAAGGAAGCCGAGGTCTTAGAAATTTAGCCCCAGGAGAGGAGAGATGAGGGAGGGGAAGATCTCTCCGTTGCCAAAGCATGTAGCCATTATCATGGATGGCAACGGGAGGTGGGCTCGAGGCCGGGGGCTATCACGCCTTGCTGGGCACCGCGCCGGAGCTGATAATATCCACCGCGTCGTCGAATGGCTCCATGAGTACGGGATAAAATACCTGACCCTTTGGGCCTTCTCCACTGACAACTGGACCCGGCCCAGGCGTGAGGTTTTGGGGCTGCTCCGCCTGTTGAACGAGGTCATTGACCGCGAGGTTACATCCTGCTTGGAAAATGGCATCAGGCTCCTCGTGCTAGGCCAGATTGATGAGCTATCACAGCGACTGCAGAGCAAGATAAAGAGGGCCATCAGGCTGACCAGAAATGGTTCGAGGATGGTTCTCAGCATTGCCTTTAATTACAGCGGGCGAAACGAGATCTTGGATGCAGTGCGCAAGATTATTAGGGATAGCATCCCAGCGGAAAGGGTAGACGAAACCCTGTTCAATGATTACCTTTACACCGCGGGCCTTCCCGAGCCAGATCTGGTCATCCGCACCGGCGGCGAGAGGCGCTTGAGCAATTTCCTCACCTGGCAGGCAGCATATAGCGAATACTACTTCACCCCGACGCTGTGGCCAGACTTCGATAAAGCAGAGATCGAGAAGGCACTCCTGGACTATAGTCAACGAGAACGGCGTTTTGGCGGACTAAGAGCAAGTGGAGGTAAAGGGACTGGGAGTGGTCCCTGAGAGATCCCAGCTGCGGCAAAGGCTCCTCAGCGCTGCAGTTTTTATCCCTATCCTGTTCGTCATCATTTGGTTTGGCCCCCTGTGGCTATTCTCACTGCTGATTGCTGCCGTCGCCCTTCTCGGAGCCATTGAGTTCTACAGATTGGCGACTCATGGCGGCTGGCAGCCATTAACCATCCTCGGCGTTATTTTTGTCTTGTTCTTTATTGTGAATCTCTATTTTCAGGAGCTCAGAGCCACGCCGATAGCTACGGCAATATTGATCCCCACTGCGGTAGCCTTGCCTCTGCTCTGGCTCCTCCTTCGTTCCCGCGGGGAAAAGACCCTGGCCAACTGGCTGTGGACTGTGGGCGGCATTTTCTATATCGGCTGGATGCTGGGCCATTTCATCCCGCTCAGGGAATTGGAGCAAGGTCGCGACTGGGTCATCTTGGCCCTATTTGCCACCTTTGCCGCCGACTCCGGTGCTTACCTCATTGGTCGTGCCTGGGGCCGCCATTCGATGGTGCCCAAGATAAGCCCGGGGAAGACTTGGGAGGGGACCTTCGCCGGGCTCATCGCTGGCATCGCTGCCGCCGTCGCCTTGAGTGCCATTTTAGGGCTCCCTGTAAGCTACTGGCAAGTCAGCATTCTCGGCTTTCTCATCGCTGCCGTGGCCTTTGGGGGCGACCTTGTGGAATCGATGCTCAAAAGGAGCACCGGGGTCAAGGACTCGGGGAGACTGATTCCAGGGCATGGTGGCATCCTCGATCGGCTCGATTCCGTCGTCTTCACTGTAGTTCTGGTATACTATTATGTAGTATGGGTCATAATGTGAAGCGGCTGGCGATCCTGGGCTCCACAGGTTCGATCGGGCGGCAGGTGCTGGAGGTGGTGCGCTCCTTCCCCGAGAGGTTCCAGGTAGTGGCTTTAGCTGCAGGTAAGAATACCTCTCTCTTGGCGCAACAGGCTCAGGAATTCAGCCCCAAGCTAATCTTTGCCCAGAACCCCGATGACCACATGGCCGGGAGGGCAAGCTATCTTTCTATGGAGGAGATAGCAAGCCATCCCGATGTCGATTTCGTGGTCATAGCCACCTCGGGGAAGGCGGGGCTGATGCCAACCCTGTGCGCCATCCACAGCGGAAAGACCATCGCTTTGGCCAATAAGGAGACTCTGGTTATGGCTGGGGGAGTGGTAATTGCCGAAGCCCAGCGTTATGGAGCCACCATCTTGCCCATCGATAGCGAGCTTAGCGCCATCTGGCAGTGCTTACAAGGTGAGGAAAGGGGGCGGGTTGCTCGCATTATTCTCACCGCATCTGGCGGGCCGTTCCGCAACTATTCCAGGGAGGAACTTGCCCGGGTGACCCGTGAAGAGGCGTTACAGCACCCCACATGGCGAATGGGAGGGAAGGTCACCATCGATGCAGCGACCTTAATGAACAAGGGTCTCGAGGTTATCGAAAGCCACTGGCTTTTTGATATCCCCTTTGACCGTATCGAGGCGGTGCTCCATCCAGAGAGTATAGTGCACTCTTTAGTCGAATTCGCCGATGGCTCGGTTAAGGGGATGCTCAGTCCGCCGGACATGAGGTTGCCCATTCAGTACGCCCTTTCTTATCCCGAGCGCTGGCAAAACCTTGACCTCCCTCGGCTGGACTTAGCTCAGGTTCGCTGCTTGAACTTCGGGCCGATAGATGTCGATAGGTTCCCCTGCTTTGAGCTCGCCGTGGAGGCGGGAAGGAAAGGCGGCACCTATCCTGCAGTCCTTTGCGCCGCCGATGAGGTAGCAGTTGATCTCTTTCTGCAGCAAAGGCTCGGCTTCCTCGAAATTGCCGAGCTGGTGGAGAGCGTTCTCAGCCAGCACCAGGGCATAAGCCAGCCTGAGCTTGAGGATATCCTGGCTGCTGATGCCTGGGCTCGGGAGATAGCTAAGAGCTCGACCTCGAGGGCCGTGGAATGACGTGGTTTATAGCTATAATCGCCTTCATCCTGATCCTGGGGTTGGTCATCTTAGTCCATGAGCTGGGGCATTTCATCACTGCCAAGAAGGCCGGGATCCTGGTTGAGGAGTTTGGCATCGGCTTCCCACCACGGCTGTTCGCCTTCAAGCGAGGCGAGACCACCTATTCCCTGAACCTCATCCCCATCGGTGGCTTCACCAAGATGTTGGGCGAGGAAGACCCAAGCCATCCCAGAAGCTTGGCCGGCAGAAGCATCCGCACCAGGCTCTTGGTCTTGAGCGCGGGCTCCATTATGAACCTTCTGCTTCCCATTTTGCTGCTTTCTATAGCCTTCATGATTCCCAGGCCAGTAGTGGCAGGGGGTGATGTCAAGGTTATCGAGGTGAACCCCGGTTCCCCGGCAGCGCTGGCGGGCATCCAAGTGGACGATATAATCTTGACTGCCAATGGTCATGAAATCTCCAACTTCGATGAGCTGCACGAAGTGATAAGTTCCAATCCTGACTCGCCGATCTTAATCGGTCTGAAAAGAGGTGAGCAGGAAATCGGGACAACCGTTTATCCACCATATCCTAACGACAAAATCGGTGTTACTCTGCAGTTGGTGAACCCTTACTATGAGACCGTGTCCTACCCCATAGGCAAGGCCATTGCCGAAGGCTTCCGCCAGACCTGGAATATAATAGCCCTGACCGTAACAGGGTTTTTCAACATAATCACTGGCCAGGGGGGCGTGGACGTAATGGGCCCGATCGGCATTGCCCAGGCAACTGGCGAGGTGGCTCGGTTGGGGGTTGCCTCCCTGCTTATCTGGGCTGCTATCCTCAGCGCCGTTATTGGCATAATGAATCTGCTGCCCATCCCCATGCTTGACGGGGGAAGGATTTGCTTTGTCCTTTTAGAGTGGATTCGGCGCGGGAAACGAATCTCGCCGGAACGGGAGAGAATGGCCCATCTCGTCGGCCTCATGCTTTTGCTGACCCTGGTCCTGGTGGTAAGCTATTTTGACCTGTCAAGGCTCATTGGAGGAAAAAGCATCTTGCCATGAGGCGTCGCTTTGCTAGACCGATTGCAATCGGGGATGTTGTCGTCGGTGGCGGCAATCCCATTGTGGTGCAGTCGATGACTAAGAGCGACACCTGTGACGTCCCAGCCACTGTAAGCCAAATCGGCAAGCTTTCGGAATGCGGCTGCCAGCTTGTCCGGGTCGCGGTGCCCGATAACGAGGCAGCCCAAGCCCTTTCCCAGATCAAGCGCCAGTCGCCGCTTCCCATCATTGCCGATATCCATTTCGACCATCGGCTCGCCTTGGCTGCTTTAGAGAGTGGGGTCGATGGAATCAGGCTAAATCCAGGAAACATCCGAGACCCGGAGAAGATCGCCGCTGTGGTTGGTGCTGCCAAGGAGCGGGGTGTCCCCATCCGCATCGGGGTCAATGCGGGGAGCCTGCCCGAGACAGCAAGCCCCGAGGCGCCGCTTGCCGAGCGCATGGTTCAGCTCGCCATGGAGCAGGTTCACTTTTTGGAGAGTCTGGACTTTGAGCTTATCGAGGTCTCGCTCAAAGCCTTTGATGTCCCCGCCACTATCGAAGCCAATAAAACCATTGCCGAGATGATGCCCTATCCATTGCACCTGGGCATCACCGAATCCGGACCCCCAAGAACGGGCTCGATAAGGAGCG